>DPVW01000169.1:0-3321 GCA_003529325.1 Candidatus Latescibacterota bacterium
GGGCAGTGGGATCGCCATTCCGGGGCAGCAAGGCTCGATTCTGGACGACGTGGAGAACTGGAGTTTCTGGTCGGCGCCGCACACATCTTCGGGAGAGGAGATCCGGTCACCTGATGGCCGTCAGTTCGTGCAGGCGCGGGCCTTCATCACGAGTACCGAAGTCTTTGCCTACGGCCGCCTGAATTCGCTGTCCATCGAGTTCTCCCCCTTGCTGGCCGATCCCGTCGTGGCCGAGGTGGCGCTGCTGGACGAGCCCCAGCCGGAAGATGGCGTGGTCGAAGTACCGCTGGGCGAACCCGTCAACCTGACCTACGACGTGCGCGCCGACTTCACGTCGAACGCGCAGGTTGGATTCAACGCGATCCGCCTGCGGACGCCCGAGGCCGTCGAGTTCCAGCGATTCGAGATGGGCGAGCCCCTCGCCGGCGTCGAGCCGGACAGCTTCGTCGTCAACGACGGTTCGCTCGTCGTCTTCTTTCCGTCAAATCCGGTGCAGCCGGCGACGAACACGCCGCTGCGTCTCACCTTCGGTACGCGTGTGTTCAACTTTACCACGGAATTCGAGGGCGAGGTGTTCCAGATCGGCGGAGAAAATCTGCCGCAGTCAATCGACGGTGGCGATGCTACGCCGCTGGTGTCGACCAACGACCTGCGGGTGTTCGCGCCACTACACAGACTCGAGGTGCTCTCCGACCTGGAGCTAAACTCGCAGGTGGTCACACCGAACGGGGACGGCATGCACGACGGGTTGCTGCTGTCCTACACGCTGCACGGCGTCTCTTCGGCCGACGTCGAAGCCGGCGTCTACGACTTGGCCGGTCGGCTCGTGCGTCGACTGGTGTCCGAGCTACAAGGCGAGGGACGGTACACGGAACGATGGGACGGCCAGACACAGGGCCGTCAGGTGCCGCCCGGTACGTACCTGGTGCGTGTGGCGGTGAAAACCGATCTGGGCACCTTTGAGAAAATTCGGACCATCGCGATCGCCTACTGAAGACGGTGTAGCAAGACAACTAGGAACACCAATGAGAAGGCATCATAACAAGCTGTTGTCCCGTGTGACGCAAACTGCCGTCGTGCTGGCTCTTGTGAGCGCCTCCTCGGTGGCGGATGTGTTCCAGTTCAACAGCAAGGCTGACTGGTCTACGTGGACCATCCCGCCAGGCGCACTGGAACTGAGCAGCACCGGCAACATCAGCCTGGGGCGGATCGACAGGAACATCAACGCCGTGGCCAATGCGCGGGAATTCAGCCACGCAATGAAAAGCACTCGCGATCTCGTGCCGGGCGGGATTCGAATTGTCGGTTCGGGGGCGGAGACGGCGGACAACTTGATCGACGGACGCGAGGATACGTGGTGGGAACCGGCCCAGGAAGACAGGCTGGCGATCTGGTGGATCGAGGTGGACCTTGGCCGGATGGTGCTCGCCAAGAAGATCAAGCTCACTTTTCCCGACACGCTGGGCGTCCGTCCCTTCCGGAATTTCAGTCTCTACGTCAATGACGGCGTGCGCGCCACTGCGGCCAAGGACGTCTTTCGGTTCACGCGGGTAGGGCGCACCACCGAGCCGAACGAGGAGCGCACCGTCGAGTACACACTGCAGACAGTGGAGCAGGCAAGCGCCACCGGAGACTATCTGGCCACCGGCGATACGCTGGACTTTGCCATGGTGCAATACGTGAGGTTCGTCTCCGAAGAGCACCATCCCGGGGCGGCGCTGGCCGAGATCGAGGTGACAGCCATCGGCGACAATGTTGTTCTGGGCAGCGTCGAACGGGGAGGCGGGGTACGAGGGGGAACGGATCTGAGCAATCTCCTGCCCCTTGTCGACGGCGACAGGAATACGATCTGGTCCCTATCGGGGACGGGTGAGTGGATCTCGTCAGGACACTGGTTCGAGTTGGATGCGGGGGTGGTCTACTGGGTGGATCGAGCTTTTGTCGACGTGCGGCGACACAAAGGTGGATTCAGCTTCGAGTTGGTTACGTCGGCGGGCGGACAGTCCACAGGTTTGACCGCCGAGCGGGTTCGCAGCAGCCTCGACTTCCAGAAACTGTCACTAATCGACAACGCCGTCAGTCCCGTGCGAAAGATATTCGATCTACAGTTTCCGCTGCGCAAGGCGCGCTACGCTTTTTTCCATTCGAGCGCGAGTGTGTACCGACAACTCGCTTCAATCACCGAGTTTATGATTTTTGGAAAAGGATACGTGGCGGAGGTGGAGATGATCTCTGACTTCATTGACCTGGGCGGCACCAGCAGCCTCCGCCGGCTGACGTGGGATGCGGATATTCCACCGGGGACGTTTGTGGAGATTCGCTCCCAGACGGGGGACACGTTCTTCATCGAAAAGAAGTTCTTCAGCAAGAATGGGCTCGATATCTCTGAAGCTCAATGGAACAAGTTGCCCAAATCGCAGAAGCAGGATGTAGTCGAGATCCAGCGCCGCGGTTCCGACTGGTCGGGTTGGAGTCAGGTCTATTCCTTCCCCGAAGAGGTCTTCCTGTCGCCGTCGCCACGCCGTTATGTGCAGCTGAGTGTGAAACTGGGAAATAACAACCCTGACGTAACGCCATTGTTGCGGAGTATCGCGCTGCACTTCGACGATGCGCTGATCAGGGGGGGGGTAACCGGTCGGATCTTTCCACGGCAGGTGGGCTTCGACTCGTTGCAGGCGTTCACCTATACGCTCAAGCCGACGTTCCGTTTCGGTGATCAAGGCTTTGACCGTGTGCACATCCAGGTGCCCTCTCCGGTAGATGAGGTAGAGGTGAGAGTGGGTGGAGCAGGGGTGACCCCTCTGTCCGTGACCATGGTGGGTGACTCCCTACAGGTCGATCTTCCCGGACGGGTCCAGGGCGACTCGGTGGAAGTCGACTTCCAGGCCCGGATCCAGGTGAATGCGACGCAGTTCGATGCCTGGGTGAGTGTCGCTGGCGAGGCACTGCAGCAGGGCGTACGCCCTGAGGAGCAGCACGCTTCCACGGTGTTCGTACCGTCGGTGGCCACGGGTGGATCTCTGATCCGTGGCGTCGAGGTGTCCCCGCTGTTCACGCCGAACGGGGACGGGATCAACGACGAGGCATCGATCCGTTTCGTACTGGCCAAGGTGGAGGCCGGTGGGGCGGAAGCATCGATTCACGACCTGTCGGGGCGACAGGTAAGGCGCCTTGACGACGGCAGGTCCGGCCACGACTGGGACGGGCGTGACGACAACGGTCAGCTACTACCGCCTGGGACGTATATCTGCAGAATCGCGCTGGCTGCCGATGTCGGCGAGGAGACGGCCCACAGGATCATCAATCTGGCATATTGACAGT
>DPVW01000169.1:3638-3846 GCA_003529325.1 Candidatus Latescibacterota bacterium
TCTGGCATATTGACAGTGACAATGAACGCTCCTCAGGGGTAGGCAGGCTGCCAGTCCACGATCTCTACCCCCCCCGGTTGCCCTAACGGGGATCAATATCATGAGACTCCCGATAAGATCAGTACTCGGTAGTATTTCCCCTCAAGAAGACAGATACTGGACACGATAGATCGAGAGTGGGGGAGCAAACGCAGAATCTCCTGCCGAT
>DPVW01000169.1:3891-6829 GCA_003529325.1 Candidatus Latescibacterota bacterium
ACCATTATTCGTGTTTTATGGATTTCGCTCATGGTGCACACCCCTCCGGATCAGAGATGAGAAGCCTGCCGCCGCGAAGTATGGCAAAAGATTGGCGCTTCGTCGAGAAATGGGTGCGTTGGGGATGTAGACGTGCAATAGCCAGCCGCCCCCCCGGGTCGCCATCCGCCATGGGCTTCACCTCGGTCTTGGATCCATCTTCAACTGTCCAACCACGACTACGAAGTGCCGTTGCCCACTCACGTAACGGACTCTCTGCGACCTTGCGTTCCTCAAAGCTGTCTATGAGTTGGTGCGCAGGTGGCTGTTTCGACTAGACATCCCCCTCCTCGTGTTATAGGTTCCAAAGGCAACCCTTTATACTACCTATCGTTACACTACCTATCCGTCCACAGAGAGAGACGTAAACAAGGTGCGCGCAGAGCACCCACGGAGGTGATCGTATGTCGACATTGACTGAGACGGTACCCGCAAGGGATGATCGGGCAGCGTCGATCCTCGAGGACCAGGTGGCCGCATACAAGAGAGACGGTTTCGTGATCATTGAAGACGTGCTTCAAGGTGTGGAGCTCGAGCGTGTCCAGGCCGCCTTCGAGAGGGCGCAGGCCCGCACACGAGTCGACTGGGAGGAGGGCAGAGCGAAGGGCAAAGGGGTCTCGGAAATTGGCGAGTACTACGCATCGGGAACCTGGCACGCGAGAAAATTCTTCGATATCTATCCGCTCCATCTGCTCGAGCAGGACGATGCCGCAGTGGAGATGATCGCACATCCGCGCCTCATCCCTTTTCTGAGCGCCACAGTCGGCGAGGACGTGCAGGCCGCGACCATACAAGTTCGTGTCCTGGAGCCCCAGTCAGCCGAGGACGCGCAAGAGGAAGGCGGCTATGTAACCTGGCACCGGGATCATACCAGCGACGAGGAGTGGCGATTCCAGGGACGGCCGCTCAACACCAAGGTCCTCGTCTATCTCACGGACGTTGGACCCGACGATGGCTGTACCGCGTGTGTTCCCGGCTCACACCTGTTCGAAGAACGACCCGATCACTCGATTTACAAGGGCATGGGTGGCGGCGAGCACCAGGCAACCAAAGTTCGGGACCAACGCGACATGCCTGGGATGATTGCGGCGGAAGTAAAGGCGGGGAGCGCCTTCCTGTTCAACACCCGGCTGTGGCACACGACACTGCCCAACCCGGGCGATCGAGATCGTTGGGCCGTGATTACGCTGTACTCTCCCTTCTACCAGAAGCAGCCTGGGGTGACTGTAGAGGCCGCAGTGTCCCTGGAGGCCGCCGGCCGGTTGAATACCCCAATACGGCGGCAACTATTCGGTCTTGAACCGATGACCGGCGCCAACGGTTACAAGCGGTTGGCACAGCACAATGGGAGCGATGAAGATGATCGCATGTTCAAGGGCGTGCGCCCGCCGAGACTTGGACAGCGGGTAGTCTGAAGGTCCTGTATCGCTCATTTGCCGCTTTGGATGTCGCGCACCACTTCGGCAAGGCTGTCGGCGACCGCATCCAGCAGGCGCCGCTCCAGGCGAGCGATGACTTCCTCTGGCCCGGTCATTTCACCGAGCTTCATGGTGTTTCTCCTGTGTTGTGAGTAGCGTCCGCATGGCTCGACCCAATATCCTCTTCCTATCCACCGACCAGCAGTCGAGTCGGGCCCTGAGCTGCGCCGGCAATCCCGATCTGCACACGCCGCATATGGACGCGCTGGCCGCCGCCGGCGTGCGTTTCGACCAGGCCTACTGCGCCGCCCCGGTGTGCGGACCCTCGCGCGCCAGCCTGATGACCGGCCGTATGCCGCACGAGACCGGTGTTCTGGTCAACGGCATGACACCGGATCCCGCCATTCCCAATATGGGCGAGCTTTTCCGCCGGGCCGGCTATCGCACCGCGTGGTCAGGCGGCTGGCACCTGCCCGACAGCGGCCCGCGGATTCGCGGTTTCGAGTGCCTGCACGACGCGGACACACATCTGGGCCACGGCAGTCTGGCTGACGTTCACGTGACCGACAGGGCCATCGACTTTCTGCAACTCGATCACGATCGCCCGTTCTTCCTGGGCGTGTCTCTGTGTAACCCTCACGACATCTGCCGATGGCTTGTGAGCCGTCCGTCAGCTCCGCAGAGCGAAGCCGGATTACCGCCTCTGCCTTCCAACTTCGAACCCGATCCGGCAGAGGCTGAATTCATCGGCCAATGCCGGCAGAGCGACTACTGCCAGGGGGGCACGCACACTTCAGACTGGAATGAATTACAGTGGCGCAATTACCTCAAGAGCTACTACCGTCTCACCGAAGAGGCGGACGTGCAGGTCGGTCGCCTGATGGCAACCTTGCGAGCCACTGGCCTGGAAAGAGAAACCCTGGTCCTGTTTACCAGCGATCACGGCGAGGGCCTGGCCGCTCACCGCTGGGTGTGCAAGCTCATGCTCTACGAGGAGCCCGTCCGAGTGCCCTTTGTCGTGAGCTGGCCCGGTGTGATTCCGGCCGGCGTGGTCGACGCTGAGCACCTGGTCTCCGGGTTGGACGTGCTCCCCACCCTCTGCAGCTGGGCGGAGGTCGATTTTCCCGAAGTCACCGGGATCAGTCTGCGGCCCCTCATCGAAAACCGACGGGAAACCGGCCGCACTTTCCTGGTCACCGAACTCCACGCCGACATGGAAGACGTGGAGGAAATGCAGGGCCGCATGCTGCGTACCCGGCGCTACAAATACGTGGTCTTTTCCAGGGGACGAAATCCGGAAATGTTCTTCGACCTGGAGGAAGATCCGGGAGAGACCCGCAACCTGGCGCTCGAAGTCGAGGGAGACGCAGAGCTCGACCGGCACCGGGCCCTGATGCGGCAGTGGTGCGCTCAGACAGGCGATTCCTTTGCCCAACCGATATGTTGAATAGTTGAAACGTATAGTGAGGATAAAGGGTGTT
>DPVW01000109.1:0-9381 GCA_003529325.1 Candidatus Latescibacterota bacterium
ACTTCGATCGCAGAATACAATTGCGCTCCCTTGCTGCCGATGTTCCCCAACGGCACCCGTGCAAGAAGCTTGGTCTCGGCTACCCTTTCCAGCTTGTTGATGCCATTGCCAACCTCGAGGGCGTAGGCATGGCCGCAGGCCAGAGCGCAACGCACGGCGACGTCACCGTAATCGACTCGCATACCGAAGGGAAAACTGACAAAGTCCAGGTTCTCACCACGCGACTTCAACACCTCATAGGCATCTTCGATTTCTTCCCGAACCTGCCACTCCTGAGTCAACCTGCCGAGAGGGGCGTGACTCCTGGTATGCGAACAGAACGTGATGCCATGCTGCTTCATCGACGTGATCTGATCCCATTCCAGATACGTGCGTTGTTCCCTAGCGATCTCGCCGAGGGACAGGCCCAACTCTTCGAGCACACGATCCAGTAGCCGCGTTTTCAGATTGCTCTCGAAGTTCGCACGACACCAGGCCAATATCTCCGGCTCCCCACACGAGGCATCGGTGACGTGTTCAGCAGCCAACCGATTGAACAACTCCGTCACGGTCTGAGCACCGAATTCTGCCAGCAGATAGCTGACCAGATGCACCCATGTGAGGGTGTTGTTGCCAACCGTCGCGGTGTTGAGAAATACGGTGGCGGGCAATCCACGCTCCCGTAAGGCGGGAAGCGCCTCCGTGTACACACTGCGCAGACCGTCGTCGAAGGAAATCGAACAGACGGGGGGATCTGTTGTTGCGGTAGAGGAAAACATCTCCTCCACAGCCTCCTGCAGTGGCAGGATCCGGTAGTGGGCGAGCAGGTAGTCGAGATGTGATTCGAAGACATCTCTCGGCGTCTCATCCCGCAGAAAACGAAAGCAGGGACTCTGACCGTCACCGATTCCATGGTAGTAGACGAGTCTTGGATCGCGTCCGGATCTGACGGGCCGACGCAGGCCAATCGTCCACAGACAGGAACCCAGCCTGTCGGTTGCCGCGAGAAACATGCCGTTCGCATTCACTGCGTGCGACTCGCCGCAATGTCGCGCCGCAGACTGCCACGGCGTATCCGCCACTCCATCACCAGTTCCTGGACGAAAGTCAGATCCCTGAAGAAATACTCCCTTCCAACACCCAGATCCTGCACTTGGCCTGACAGATCGGCGCCACCCGCCAGATCTCGTGCTGCCTGCGCGTAGATCTGGGCCCCGGCGCAGACAGCTCGGGCGAATGCCGAATACGGATCATCCTCGTCTTGTAGGGGTGCCTGCACGGTACTGAAGATCCTGCCACCATCGAGATTTGCCGTGCACTCGTGCACGGTAGCCCCCACCATCGACGGCTCGCGATTATACAGAGGCCAGAACACGGTGCCACTGCCTCGATAATGGGGAGAGATCCCGGTGTGCAGATTCAGGGCGATTTTGCTGGGGGTTTGCAGAGCTCTCTTCCTGATAACGGAAGTGCCATACACGAGCAGAACGTCCGGCGCCATCTTCTTGAGCCAGTCAATCGATGGCGGCGCATTCACCGACGCCACCTCGGCGAGTTGGCACTTGCTGGGCAATTGCAGTAGCTGATAGCCGACGATCTCGCGCAGTGCCTGATCCCTTCTACGATCTTGACCTAGCAGTTTGCGTACAGATTTGGTCGCGACTCTCTCCAGATTCCTCAGAACGCCATACCGTCTATGAATCTTGCGTAACCTGGACAGGCTCAATTCAACGCCGGGACGTTGCTCGACGATGACCCCCGCCAACCGATCACCAAGCGCATCGGCGAGCGCATGAGTGACGTAGGTATGTTCCGGACCTTGGGCTGTGGCGATGACGAACTTCATTACTCAGCCCTGCAGCTCACAAACCCTCACGGGAGCGTTGCTGCAGGTCGTAGAGTGATGCCACCTCGTCTTTGTATTGTGGGATCGGAAACTGGGTCAGGTTGAAACGCGCCATCGCAGGCCGCTCCCCTCTTACCAGCCGCGCGTGCAGATCGTGTTTCTGCGTCATCGGCCCATTGTAGATGGGGTAGGCGTCGGCCGCTCGATAGCTGAGGATCAGCGTCCGTCGGTTGCGTGCGGATGCGTTGGGCGCGGATGCGTGTGGTGCCAGTCCATGCATAAAGATCGCCGTGCCGGCGTCACCGCTGATGCTCACCGCCTTCGACTCATCGACGCTTTCCGTCACCCGCCCCTGGAAATAGCCATCGATGCTGTGATTGAGCAGCGCTTGGTGATGTGCCCCCGGCAGAATCTTCAACGCACCATTGCTCTCATCTGTATCATCCAGATAGAACAACACCGCCAGGGAGTCGCTGTTCGTCATCGGATAATAGGACAAGTCCTGGTGCCACTCGACGACGGACCCGAGATTGGCGGGTTTCACATTCAGCTTGCTGTAATGGAACAGGATATTGGGCCCGAATAGCTGCTCCACACTGCCGATGAGCTGCTCCATGTCCGAGAGTTCTCGCGCCCGCAGGTAGTAGCTGCACGGTTCGTACAGCCGCCGGACCGCCGTGCCTTGGGGTGGCTGATCCGGCTCCATTTCCATACGCTCCGCGTCATGCTGGTCACGGGTGTTGCCGGCGATCACCTCGGACGCTTCCGCCAGTAGCCCATCGACGATGTCAACGTCCAGGAACCCGGGACAGACGGTGAAGCCATCGGTGTTGAATCCGTGAATCTGCTCCTGCGTCAGCATGTCTAAAAGTCCTCCATTGATGGTCTGTGCTGTGCCCATGGCGCCAGTTCTTCAAAGGCCCGCGCCGCACGCAGCACGGTGCGATCCTGGCGAAAGCCACCCACGATCTGCAAGCCCACGGGTAAACCCTCGACAAAACCGCAGGGCACACTCGCCGCCGGCAGACCGGTGACATTCATGGGATACGTGAAGGCCGTCCACCCAAGGTATGTCGTCTTGTGTCCGGCGATGGCGCCTGGGTGGTCATCACCGGCGGCGAAAGCCGTGCATGGCAGCGTCGGCGTCAGCATGATATCGTAGGCGTCGAACAAGACGCGCCAGGACTCGTAGTACTGGCTGCGTTCGATATACGCCTGAGCCACGTCGGTGCCAGTGAAGGTGAGTCCCTCGTCGATGACGGCGGCGAGCCCCGGCGTGAGATCATCACGCACCGTGTCGAAATCATCCCGGAAGTACGCGGCAAATGCCGTCGACCACATGACATGCACGAGCCGCCACGGATCCGCCGCCTCGGGGTGTGCCTCGACGACGGTACATCCCAGCTCCTCGAAACGTCTGGCCGCGGCAGCCGCCACATCCACCACCGCTGGATCGACGGCGGCATACCCCAGATCCGGTGACCATGCGACACGCAGACCGGCGATACCACCCTCGAGATCCGCCAGAGACACGGTTTCGGGTGTCATGGATGACCGATCGAGAGGATCCGCTCCCGCCATGGCAGCCAGCATCAGCACAGCGTCGCCTACACTGCGCGTGATGGGGCCGGCATGGGACAAGGTCTGCACGACACTCGCAGGGTGCTGCGGCACACTGCCCCACGTAGGCTTGAAGCCGAAGGCCCCGGAGAATCCTGCTGGAATACGGATCGAACCGGCGCCATCCGTTCCTTGCGACAGGGGTCCCAGGCCGGCGACGACCGCCGCCGCTGCACCACCACTCGAACCACCCGGTGTCCGGCCGTAGCGCCACGGATTGTGCGTCGGTCCTACGACGCGGTTGCCGGAGTCCCCCTTCCAGCCCAGTTCTGGCGTATTCGTCTTACCGAGCAACACCATGCCCGCCTGGTGCAATCGTCGGGCCAGGGGTGCGTCGAAGTCGGGCACCCAGTCAGCGGTCAGCAGTGAGCCGCGCGTCGTGCGGATGCCCTTCGTAACCGTCAGATCCTTGAGCGATCCGGGGATCCCGGCAAGCGACGGCACGGGATCTCCAGAGGCATACTCAGCTTCCGCCGCCCGCGCCTGTGCCAAGGCCCGCTCCGCCGTCACCGTCACGTAGGCATTGAGCTTCGGGTCGATCGCCTCGATGCGCCGCAGTGTCGCCTCGGCGACCTCTACCGGCGATAACTCGCCACTTTTGAAACACCGCCGCAACTCGACTGCGGACAGATAGCAGATATCGCTGTCATTCATACGTCCTCGGGCGGTCTTCGTGGTGGCAGGGGTTGCATGATGGCGTGCTGATCATCGGTCAGGCTCGCCAACAGTCGCTGTGACGGTACATAATGGAAGCGCGTACGAATCCAGCGCGGAGAGTAGCGATACAGCACCATACGACGGCGCCCCTCGTTGGTACGTTGCGCCGAACCATGGGTGATGGCATCGGTGAACATCAGCACGTCCCCCTTGTCCATATACAGTTCCCTCATGCCGATGGCACTGCCCGCCGCCTCATCGCTTCGATACACGGCGTTGGCTTCGGCCTGTTTCGGATGGGGGAGTGCGGATTTGTGGCTGCCACGGATGATCGTCGTTGCCCCATCACCGGGGCCGATATCGGTAAGGGCGGTGATGACATTGATCTGGCCCACCATCCAGGCGCCGGTATTGGGTTGTCGGAAGGTCATATACGGAATCGACAGGTGGCCACCACTGTGGATGCCGATATAGCCTCCCTGTTTGCGAATGTTGAGCAAGGTCTCGTGCAGCGACAACCCGTTGCGATCCGAATCCACAAATCGCCGTACGTGATCCACCCATGAGGGATGATCGATATGCCGCTCAAAGACCGGACCGGCTTCGACGATGTTCTGAAAGTTGATGCCGTCAGGACCACTGTAGGTGTGGGTCTCCACGTGACCGATCCACTGGCTATCGACATGTCCCCGTTGCGGAGGTGTCTCGTCCATATAGTGTTGGTGGGCGTGGGCCCACTGATTCATCTCGGCAACGTCAGCCGGCGCCACCGCCTGCTTCAGGATCAAGTAACCGTACAGCTCGAAGAAGTAATCGATCAGTTGTTCATCCTCCCGATCCTCGGGCCGGATGACGGGGTCTTCACTCACAGTCGCGCCTCGTGGCTGGTGTGGATGCGTGTGGAAGCTATTGGGCCCAGCCTGTTCGCGCGAACCGATTTGACATGGTTCGGACAACCCCGACTCGATCAGCCTTCGCCCCATTACAGCGACCAACGTCTTCGATATCATCAAGCTGTCTCCTACCTTGCTGCACGGACAGGACAAGTTCGTTGCCGCCAACGCCGTCTCGCTGGCGCAGGCGTACACGAACGCCAGAGCCTGGCCCCGAGGCATCTACTGCAACGAGGCCGCCGTCGGTTTCCTCATGTTCGATGATGACCCGAGCAAGCCAGAGTATTTCCTCTGGCGTCTGATCATCGGCGGCGAATTTCAGGGCAAGGGGTACGGCCGGCGCGCCAGGAGACATGATTCCGGAATGGACGGCGCTGTTGGATCGGGTCAGAGAGGTCTTCGACGCACATCTATAAGATGAAGATACCGCGGAACTGGAGGAGAAGAGCCTCGCCATCTTCTGGCCAGTCCTGGAGCAAGCCACCAGAGCGCAACGACGCTGGCGCCCGACGTTCGAAGAGCGACCGTATGAATCGTGGTCATTCGACTATCGGGGAGAGGACCGGCTCAACATCCACATCGCCAATACGTACAGCTCCGAGTCTCCACTCAGGGATCGAATTCGCCGCGGCCCTCGTCCGCATGCTGGAGGACTCGCAGAGAAACAGGCCCGACATCGAGATAGTTGCCGGTTACTCTTCCGCCGTCAGTTCGTCGTAGAACTTGACGATGTCGCCCCGGTCCTTGGAGGCGTTGAAGGCCATGCCCGAACGGGGGTGCTCATTGCGCACACCCGTGATCATGTAGGGATAGTCGAACCCCCACATCAATTTCTCACGCATCGGTTCGATATGCTGCTGGATGCAGTCGAGCACCGGGCGCAGGTGGTAGGCGGGGTTGTGCAGGAAGCTGAGCAACAGTTCCATCTGGCAGTTGCCGGCGCCACGTCCGAGCCCGGCAAAACTGGCATCGAGGTAATTGGCCCCCTTGATGAGCGCCTGGATGGTGTTGCCGAATGCCAATTGACGGTTGTTGTGGCAGTGGATGCCGATCTCCTTGCCCTTGCCCTTCACCGCCGCCAGATGTTTCTCCACCAGCGCCTCGACCTGCTCGGAGTAGAGGAAGCCGAAACTGTCGACGACGTAGATGACATTCACCGGTGTCTCGGCGAGCATCTCCAGCGCTTCGTCGAGTTCGCGCTCGGGAATGGTCGATCCCGCCATAATGTTGACACAGGTCTCGTAGCCCTTGTCGTGAGCGTCCTTGACCATACGAATCGCCAGGGGAATCTGATGGATGTAACAGGCGACGCGGATCATGTCGAGGACACTCTGTTCCTTGGGCAGGATATCGGTCTCGTAGTCACTCTTCTCCGCATCGGACATGGCTGACAACTTCAGCGGGGTGTCGTTGTCGCCGACGATACGGCGTACGTCTTCTTCGCGGGAGTGACGCCAGGGACCAAAATCTTTGGTCGGAAACTGCGTGCGGCTGTTGATGTAGCCGATCTCCATGTAGTCGATACCAGCGGCAACGCAGGCGTCGTAGACACTTTTAACCACGGCATCGTCAAACTTGGAGTCATTCATCAGTCCACCATCACGGATGGTGGCGTCGAGGACTTTAATCTCCTCGCGGTAGGACAGCCAGCGCTCGGCTGCGGAATCTGGTCCGGCTTCAGTCATTATTGGCTCTCGTCAAACGGCTGGAAGTTCAATGTGAGAAAACCAAATAAGCCCACGACGGCCGCTTCGCGCCACCCCTTCTGCAGAAAGGAGGTCTCACACTGGGGGAGCACCGGCATGACCCCATCAGTGGCAGGCATCAAAACCTGCCGACGCCTTTGAGCAAGTGCAGCCTTTGAGGAGCCGGATGAATCGCATTGATAAGGAAGCCCTTGAACGTGTCGCCCGTATCTACAAATCGAACAAGGAGGCGAGCCAGGCAATTCGTGTGCACCCTCGATCTTTCGCCCGAATGTGCCGGGAGCACCCCAGCCACCGTCGACCGGAGAGAGGCCACCTCAACCTCCCGGTTCGCCAGGTCACTAGCTAGAAAGGCCCCCGCCGGCGCCAGGCCGGCTGGGGTCCCTCTTATGTTCACTGCAGCTGGTCGCGAACCTGCGCCAGGATCTGCAGACTGTGTAACCCCGCAGTCGGCTCGAAGACGCGCACCGTCGTCATGATCTCATCCGCCGCAGTCTCCTCGACCAACGCGGCCAACCCCGAGCCGATGGTTTCAGCGTCACCGACGTAGGAGTAGTGCAGTTTGTGCTCGACGACTCGTTTTTCCTCTGGCGTCCAGTACGAGTCGATGTCGTCGATGGCGGGTCCCATGGGCTCGCGAAGACCACGCAGCATGTCCACCGAGGCTACCTGTGTGGAGGTGAACAAGCGCCGCGCCTCCTCGTCAGTCGCCGCTGCGAGAGCATTCACGCCGACCATCACATACGGTTGCTGCAGTTGCGACGAGGGCCGAAAGCCCTCGCGATATTGCGCTAGCGCCTGGCTCAGGTAATCCGGCGCAAAATGGGAAGCAAAGGCGTAGGGCAACCCCAGCATGGCCGCCAGTTGCGCGCTGAACAGACTGGAACCCAGCAACCAGATGGGCACGTCCAACCCCGCGCCAGGCACGGCACGCACCGGCTGTCCTGGCTCGGCGGCGCGCAGATAGGCTTGCAACTCCGCCACATCCCGGGGAAAATCGTGGTCGTCCCCTACGCGGTCCCGACGCAAAGCGTAGGCGGTGCGTTGATCGGTCCCTGGCGCTCGCCCGAGTCCCAGGTCGATACGTCCGGGATATAACGACTCCAGCGTGCCAAACTGTTCGGCGATGATCAGTGGTGCGTGGTTCGGCAGCATCACCCCCCCGGAGCCGACACGGATCTTCTCCGTGACACCCGCGACGTGGCCGATAAGGACGCTCGTGGCGGAACTGCCGATGCCACTCATGTTGTGATGCTCGGCGATCCAATATCGTTGATAACCCAGCTGATCGGCAGTTTTTGCCTGGGCGCACATGTTGGCGAAAGCCTGCGCTGCGTCCCCGCCCTGTCGGATGGGAGCCAGGTCGAGAATCGAAAATGGAATCAAGGAGGTTTTCCTCTTCTCACAGTTGAGATGCAACATTCCCACCAGCACCAGGAAGGCGACGACGAGCAATACGAGGCCGGTACAAAAAAAGTCGGTTGGCGCTGTCGGCTCTAAGCATCGAGTATAAGAATACTGAACAACAACCACGACAAGGAGTAACCGACAATGTGGGACGCACCGATCAAGACATTGCAGGGCGAGGACACAAAGCTGGGTGACTACAAGGGCAAAGCGCTGTTGCTTGTCAATGTCGCCTCCGAATGCGGTCAGACACCCCAGTACACGGCGCTGGAGGCTCTGCAACAGCACTACGAAGATCAGGGCTTCAGCGTCATCGGATTTCCCTGCAACCAGTTCGGTGGCCAGGAACCTGGCTCAGCCGAAGACATCGAAACGTTCTGCACGACGAACTACGATGTCACATTTCCATTGATGGAGAAGATCGATGTCAATGGTTCGGGTGCCCACGACATCTACCGGGAGTTGACCCCATTGACGGACAACACTGGTCACAGTGGCGATATCCAGTGGAACTTCGAGAAATTTGTCGTCGCCGCGGACGGCGAGACCATCACTCGATTTTCGCCGAAGACGACCCCCAATGACGATGCGGTGATCACCGCCATCGAGGACGGTCTGCCTGGTTAGCAAGCCGCTTACCCACCACCGGCCAGCTCTGCCCGGTTGATAGCCCACAGCGCGAAGAAAAACGCCAGTGTCGCTTCGAGTACGAGCACGACAAGGGGTACCACAGCGTTGCCTGCCCGGTCAGCAAACCGGATCGGTTCCGGCTCAAAACGGGGAATGTGACTGGCCTCCAGTTTCTTGCTCGACATGAATTGCCGCAACTGCTCTCGATACTGCATGCCCTGCTGACCGAAGTTCTCCACGTGCTGCAGCCCCGCGCCGAGGAAGGCCTCGACGGAATACTGAAAGGCGAAGTCAGGGGACAGCAGGTCGTAGCGTAGAAAGCGCATAGCTGTGACCATGATACCCGCCCCCAATGTGAGCACCAGCACGGCCAGACCCGGGGTCATCAACGCAAAACTCTCCCCCAGGGAACGTTGCCACCGGCCACCGAATCGTGGCAGATCGGTCAGATCGAGCTGGCGGCGATCATCCTCAACGGCACGCACCTGCTCAGCCTCGGCCCATGCCAGGCGCTCGAGCATGTACGGCGCATCCGGTGACAACATCTCTGCCGTCACCGACGCAGTTGCCACGGTGGAGACCATCAGACTGAGGGCGAAGATCTGCACCAGAAAAGCGCAGGTGAGTCCGTAGAGGATGGCCA
>DPVW01000109.1:9701-12535 GCA_003529325.1 Candidatus Latescibacterota bacterium
TGGCCAGCACGGACAGCACGACGGTGAAAATCAGCGCACCGTCAGGCGGAAGGTGAGCAGATTGGCGAGCAATTCCTTGCGCACGAGCGTACCGATCACGGCGGCGACTCGCACAATTCCTCGAGACCCGCCTCTTTGAGAGCGCCGAGCAGATATGGCACGCCGAAGAACAGCAAGCTGATATACATCGGACTCATACCCACCGAACCACGCCGCTTCGGATCGTCGCTCCAGTCTTGGGTGGCGAGCAGCCGTGCCAGAATCTGTCGGCCAATCTCGAGGTATTGGCTCTGACCCGTGAGCCGCCAGGTGTAGGCGAGGTGGCGGCAAAGGATGCCACCGTAGTGCTGCTGAAGGGCAAATCGAGCCTCAAGAGGGGCCGGTGCACCACAGAACCAGTCCACTCCTCGCTGGTAGACATCGGCCACATCGGCACGACCCGTAAGTCGGTGCAACAGTTCGAGGCCGATCATCAGGTAGTGGGTCTGATAACCTTTCTGTTCGGCCAGTGGCAACACCCGAAGGATGTCCTGTTCCCCCCCACCTCTGAGTTCCAAATGCTCCTCGTCGGTGAAGGGTGGTGCACCGAGTTCGACGGCAAAGGTCGTGCCCTCTGAGGCCATACCGTAGGGTAGCTGTTCGGGCAACCGATCCGGCGTGGCCACCTGAAAGCGCTTGTGCCAACTGCCGTCCTCGTTCTGGCCGCGAGCGATCACCTCGTAGACCTGCGTCGCCCGCTGCATCAGGGATTCATCCCCCGTGACTTCGTAGACATACAGCAGCCCCCGTAACACGTTGGCGATGCTACGCAGGCTGAAACTGAATCGTGGGTCCTCACTCCAGCGATAACGGCGTAGAAATTCCCCCGCCTCGCCAAGCACCTCGAAGGTGCGCAGATCACCGGTGAGGTAATAGTGATCGATCCAGTTGTCGACGAAGGTGTGCGAGGCGCAGGGCTCGTCACCGAAGTGATCGACACTGTGCCGGTAGCCACCGCCCACGAAGTATGGGCGAAAGGCGTGCCAGTGACAGGTGTCTACGTCCACAGAATGCCGGGTCATCCCCTCCCCCAGTCGAAACAGTGCTGGATCACCCGTGCGCAGATATTGAATCCAGACGCCGTGACGCGGGTCCCACTCACTGTTGCACCAACCCCAGCGGCCGCGAAAACGCCAGTCCTCGGCCGCTTCGTCCCAGTCGACAAGGGCATCCCCCCAGTCGAAAAATCCGTACCAACGGCCCAGGTGGATTTGCCGCGCGAGCCACTCGACGAAACCAGACAGCAGTCGCTCGGATTGAGGAAACTCATCCGCTGCCGGGGCGAATCCGCCGGTAACTTCGCAGCGCGCCATGTGACCAGAGTCGATGGCGACGTGAGGCGGATCCAGCCATCGACTCAAGATTTCAATCGAGTCAGACGCCTCCCCGGCTGCGAACCAGGTGACGGCCATCTCCGTCGTCTTCGCCGTACCCGTACCATCGGCGTAGACCCCCTCCCCTTCGTGCCAGGCGACCTCTTCGGCATAACGCGCCAGACTCAACCGCGATCCCTGTGGATCGTGCCAGGGCATGACGTCGAGGCCACCGACGGCGGCCTGTGCTCGGAGCGCTTTGGGATACTCTTCGGCCATATGCTGCATGGCGACACCGATCCCGCCGGCGCCCTGCTCGCGTGTCAGCCAGCCGGCCGTGCGTTCCCCTTTGGCGACACGAGTCTGGTCACCCTCCGTCGATTCAAGCCGGTAGTGGTCGTCCTCGTATTGTGCCAACAGAAGTTGTCCACCTGGCCCCAATTCGACGGTTCGGTTGGACTCTTCGGCCCGACATTCGCAACGTCCCTCCCACTCGGCCAGCGGCAGACGCAGACCGAGTTCTTCCACTTCGGTCTCACGCGGGTTGAGACAGAACACGACGGTATATTGCAGACGTAGCAAGGCCTGACCCGCAAAGGCGTGGATCCTCAGCACGAACTGCAGCGGGCGGTAGCCGGAATAGTGATGCATCGGGGCGGACATCTCCAGCGCCCCTCGGCAGGTCAAGACGGTGCGCAGCGGCCCGGACTCTTCGACCTCCACCGACCAGGCGTCGGAGGCCAGACTCGCCCGGCACTCGCCACTCATGCCATAGATGCGGCGTCGCGTACCGACGGGCGTATTCGCTTCGCGAATGCGGGCCCAGAGTTCAGCGCCGGTGCCATCGGTGAGTAAACGGTCGCCGAGGCGCAGATCTTCGAACAGACCGAAGCGGTCACGGCGCACGGTGAAACGCAGAGGCCCCGTGCACACGTGCACGGCTGCGGTCGTCTCCTCGACCTGAATCTGTGCGTCACACTGGGGTGCAACCCCCGTCAGCTGCGTCAGTTCATACACCGACGCCGATGCTGAAAAATCGGCGAGCACCCACTTGAGGGAGCCATCCCGCCATTGCGCCAGCGGTCTGAGTTGCACCGGTACCGGCCGACCTTCGCCATCCAGTAGAGCCAACTCGTCGACCTGCTGAACCGCGCCTTCCGGCAACGGCACGCCCCGCGTCAACGGCCATGCCGCCCCGGCGGGATCGATCCCCGTCACTTGCAGTCGAATCGGCGCCATCGGTGTTGCTGCCGTCATCCCGTCTCCTTTCCGTCACAGGGAAAGGTCCGGGGGCCATCCGCGCAAGCGCTCGTGGTAGTCCTCCTCCCTCTTAGCGCGGGGCCAAGGTGATGTCACCGGCAGCGGTACGAGCGAAAAATCTCGCTCCACCGCCATTCAGGTCCCCCGTCAGATCGTTATGCCCCGCCTGACCGAGGATGGGCAGATCGGTGCTGACTGCCCGTCGGCGCTGTCGTCGGCCGC
>DPVW01000173.1:0-1059 GCA_003529325.1 Candidatus Latescibacterota bacterium
GCCATTGATGAAGTGGGGAAGATCCATGAAGAAGGTTTCTGCCGCGTGCTGGATTTCAATCTCTCTGCGGGAGCACATGGTTTCTGGGTCGCTGGTGGCACGGGAGAAAGTGTCCTGCTCGAAGACGAGGAGAATCGTCAACTCGCCGGGATCGCCGCAGAGCAAGTGTCGGGGCGAGGCGTCGTCATCATGCATGTCGGTGCCGCAACTACAGTGCGGGCCGCTGCGTTGGCAGAACATGCCGCCAATGTTGGCGTTACTGCGATCTGCTGTGTACCGCCCTTCTTTTACCGCAGAACGGACGAGGAGATCGTCGAGTATTATCGCGTGGTTGCCGGCGCTGCGAATCTACCCTTGTTCGTCTACAATCTGCCAGGGATGACGGGGGTCGAGATTACCGTCGAACTCATGGGCAAGATCCAGGAGAGTGTGCCGCAGTTGGTCGGCCTCAAGCACTCCTCTTCGCTGTTCGCCAATGTCCACGAGTTCGCGCAGATGGGTCTGCAATGTTTCATCGGCAGCAGTGCGCTCATGCTTCCAGCCCTGTCGTTAGGTGCTGTAGGCTGTGTCGATGGGCCACCGCTGATGGCACCAGAAGCATGGATGAAAATCTGGCAGGCACACAAGGCGGGCGACCAGGGGGCCGCGGCGGCAGCACAGAGCGAGGCCCGCAAGGTCATCTCTCTGGCAAGACACTTCAACGGGGGCAGTTACTTTGGCATCATGAAGGCCGTGCTCAGCCACCGGATCGGTGTGGACTGCGGTGATCCAAGACTGCCGGCGGCGCCACTGACACAGGCGCAGAAGACCGAGGTGATCGGTCTGGCCGAAGGGTTGGGGTTACACCCGGTTGTATAAAAGGGGGCAGGTGGGATTCCACCTGCCCCTCTATGAGCGCGAAACGAAATCTGCTACGACTACTAGCTCAGCACCACGTGATCGATGCAGATCGAATCGGAGTCATTTGACTCATCGATTTCGACCGTGGCGATCGCTGCTGTATAAGAGACGATACCGATGAACTGGTGGCCCGTCCGTCAAGGCGCTGGCGCGGCCATA
>DPVW01000173.1:1391-10153 GCA_003529325.1 Candidatus Latescibacterota bacterium
AGTCAATCAGTCTGCACTGCGGCGATAAAGCGCATCGGCCGTCCCGCCAAGAAGCCACTCTTTGTCCTCAGCCGAAAGAAAGTCCAGGGCTTCTTCGATCACGCGAAAACCGACGGCGTCCCCGCGCAGCGGGCTCTCCGGGAATCCAGTGCACCCCAGCACCCGCTCGGGGCCGAAAGCCTCGTACACGGCTTTTACGTAGGCATGCACATCCGCATGTGGCCAGTCCTGCGCGGAAATCCCGTCGATCCGGGTGGCTTTGACATACAGATTGGCATGTCTCGCCGCCGCCAGCAGCAAGCCGAAACTGCCGTCCATGGGCTCGGACAGATCCGGCTCGCCCAGGTGATCGACAATCACATTCACCTCGGGAAAGCGCTCCAGCATCGGCTCGAGCAGGGGGATCTGCTGGCAGCGTCCGAACCAGGTGAAGGGCACCCCCAGTTTTCGGGCCATCTCCCAGAGCGCATTCTGCTTCTCCCCCGACAGCCACGACGCATCCTGATCCACAATCGGATACAAGCGCATGCCCTGCACGCCATGCTCATGATGCAGGCGTTCCAACTCCTGCGCAGCACCGGGTTGCTTAGGGTTGATCAAAGCCACCCCGTGCAGACGATCCGGAAATCGCCGCAGGCAGTCACACATGTAGCTGTTATCATAGCCGTGGTACATGCACTGGATGAGCACCGTTCGATCGATTCTGTTGAGGTCCATGTAGCGCATGAGATCCTCGACATATCCCGGTTCCTTTGGCCGGGCGGTCGACATGGCATCGTTGTGGATATAGGGTGGTTCACCAAGCGTCCAGACGTGAACATGAGAATCGATTCGCATGGTTCCTCCGGCTATTGTAGGGATCGTTGATCAGTCGAGCTCAGCGGAGACTATGCCCTTCTCGGGCTCGGCACGCAAACGCACGTGCGTCCGGTCTTGGGTCAGGGGCAGCCGGTGCGTGCCGATCTGCAACTGGATTCTCGCGAAGGCGCTCTCCCGGACCTCGATCCTGGCGAGTTTCGCGACCTCGGCGATGCTCTCCGTCAGTTCCTGTTCTTGCGCCTGTTTGGTGTCGCGTCGCTCGGCGTGCTGTTTGAACCGGATTCTGGTCCATCGGGTTTTGCTCAGTCCAGACCGATCCGATCCTCGCTGTCGCTGGGCCAGTAGTCGACCACCAGCAGTTCACTCTCGCCATCAAAGACGTTGCGCCCCAGGTGGGATACATTGCGGCCCACAGAAACGAACTCGCCCTCGCCGTACTCGGCAGTTTCACCACCGATCGTCATCTCGAGGCGGCCTTTGGTCACGTAGAAGAACTGCTCCAGATCATGGGAGTGGTCCTCAAAGTCTCCACCCGGCTCAAATCGCTGTACGACGATTGTCATATTGCAGTCGCTGGATTCACGCCGAGGCAGCATGAGCCACCCGGCATTCTTCGACACGGCCGTCTGCATGTCGGGTGGTCGATTCACAGTATTTTTGCCCATGGTTTCACTCTCCTGTTTAGATGCGCCCGTAGACGAAGTCGCTCCACAGGCGAGCGGTGATCGCACCGGCCCTGGCGTCGACCCCGAGGGGACGGAAGAAGTCACAAAGGCGTTCGATGTCGCGGTGCAGGAAGTTCATCGACTCTGTACCAGTGCGCGGATCGACTGCCTGGGCAAAGTCGATAACGGTGACCTGCCCCTCCCAATAGAGCACGTTGTAGGCTGAGAGGTCGCCGTGGATCACGTTGCAGCCCAGGAACAGGCGGACGTTGCCTCGCCGGCATCATACACGGCCTGGTGGGCCTTGAACTCATAATCAATCCAGGATGATACCTGCATCTGCCGACCGCGCCGGGTCTTGTTGGCCATGGCGCGTTCCGCGTGCGTGTCGCGCGCCACGTGGCGGTTGCGCCGGTAGGCGGCGTCGTTGCTGAGACTGCGAAACATGCGCGGCCGGTACACCTTGGCGGCAAGAAACTCACTGCCCGTGCGCGGGTGGGCACGGCATGTGTAGACCGTGGCCTCTTTACCTGGCCGCACGTCGGCGATGACGTCGGTGATCATGCCAAGGGAGTAGAAGCTGTCCAGAGAGGAGAGGATGCAGGCACGGTCGGGGTGGTTGGCCAGAAAGGCGGGGAGGAAACGTCCTGTCGCCGGCGCGGGGTCGTCCTCTTCTTCCTCCGTCTGGCGGATCCAACGCTGAACTGCTTCGTTGGCTTCGAAGCGCTGCTTGACCTGGCCGACGGGTTCGTCGGTTGCCGGGTCACCAGGAACTATGGTGGGCTCCGGTGTGGCAAATTCTTCGTTCATCGATGTATCCCGGGTGTGGCGTGGCATCAGAAGCGGTTGGTCGTGTCCGCCGAGGTATCTTCATACCCAAAGGCGGATGCATCATGTCGCCAAAGGTAGGGTGTCGGATACGGACAGGCCTTGACACGATTACAGGTTAGGGCCAATCATTGACGGACCATCGCGCGTACGGGGCGCGACCGGTCCGCGGAAAAGGCCAAGCCTACTCGTCGAACCATCCCATTCGGTGCTTTTGCGCCGGCAACCTTCCTTGCGCCCGCACATGCGGACCTTTGGGCGCGCTTTTCCTTCGGAGGATTGCCGTGGCTTATCGCCGCCTTCCTGCAGCACCCAACCTCGAAAATCTCAAGAATCAGGCCAAGAGTCTGCTCGCGGCGTACCGCAACGGTGAGGCACAAGCCGTGGCTGACTTCGCTGAGTTTCATCCGCGCGCTGTAAGTTCCGCCGCCCATCTGACGGACGCACAACTGGTGCTGGCACGATCGTACCAACAGTCGAGCTGGCAAAGCTTGGCCAGTACGGCACAGGTTCGGCGTGCATTGCAAGATGTACGGTGGCCCCACATCAAACTCAGGGCTCACAGCAAGGCGTCGGCGCGATTGCAGGCCTGAAACGCTGCAACCTTGGTGCCAACCCACACGAACCGCATATACTTCGGCCAGGAGGAAACGTATGACACAAGTGCCGATGAGATCCGATCGACCCAGAGTGTTCCTGATCGACGACGGGCGCCACGCGTCCTACCTCTACCAGTTCGAGCCGCCGGTGACGCCGGAAGATGTGGCTTTCAGCGTCGACCAACTCGCCAACAGCGGCGTCGACACACTGCTGCTGTCTGTTGCTCTCGAAGGGGGCGCGGCGACCTATGACAGTCGCGTCGCCCCCAAGTGGGGCGACAACGTCGACATGTGGACGCACAGTGTCTGGTACCGGGCGGCTCGCAATCTGCGGCAGATGATCGCCGACGGGCATGACCCGCTGCAGCTCGTCATCGAGCGTTGTCGCGAGCATGGGTTGTGGTTTTTCGCCGGTAGCTGGGTCAACTTTGAGGGCGGCGATCGCGAGACGGCGGGCGGCCTGGGTCGCAAGACCGACTTCGTCTACGAGCACCCGCAGTTCCAGGTGGGGGAGGAAGAGGATCCCCGTGCGGCCGGCGTAAATCCCTGCCGCTTCAGTTTCCTCCATGAGGCGGTGCGCGAGCAGCGCTTCGTGCTCTTCGAGGAATTGCTGACCCGGTACGAGACGGACGGTCTCGATCTGGATCTGGCGGATCACGTGCCGTTGAGCCGGTTCGATGAGGTCGACGCCCTGGCACCGGTACTCACCGACTGGCTGCGGCGCCTGCGCCGGACTGCCGACGAGGCGCAGAAAACACAGGGCCGACAGAAGCGACTGCTTGTGCGGATCCCCGCCGACCCCGCGGCGTGGGCAACACTTGGCTACGACGTGGCCACCTGGGTTGGTGAGGGTATCGTTGACGGCCTCATCTGTTTGCCGGGTCTCATGCATGCCAGCGTCGACACCGGCGTCGATCTGACAGCGGCAGTAAACATCGCCGCTGGCACGGACTGTCTGGTCATGTCCGGCTTTGCACAGACGCTGGCGCGCCAGACCGCGCAGCAGGCGACACCGCCGATGGTGTGGGCGGCGGCGGCGAACGCCCACAGCCAGGGTGCCGATGCTTTCGGCCTGGCCGACGCCTGCACCTTTCCCGATGGATGGCCCTGGCCGGCGGTGCAATACGACACCTGGCGGTTGCTGGGCTCACCCGATCTGCTGGCGACGGTGGACAAGCACTACCGAGTTCAATCGCGAGGCGTCCGCATACCGCCGACCTGGCTGCCTGGTGGCGATCCACCGCTGCCGCAGGCAATGGAAGTCGGGCAGCCGCTGGTACTCGAACTGCGGATCGCCGATGACCTGGCACGCTGGCAGCAGGACGGCCGAGTGGCGTCGGTGCGGCTCACCGTGCGCATTAGCGCCATCGAGGCATCGCTGAATGCAGTGGAGATTTCGTTGAACGATCGCGTTCTGCCCGAAGAGCTGCTTGCGCTGAACGACCTGAACTACCGACTGACGGCGAACGGCGCTGTTAGTCCCTATGGCTACGTGTATGAGTTTGACTTGCCGCCCGAATACCACCCCCGGCGGGGCATCAACACGGTTGTCATTCTCCTGCGGCAACGAGACCCGAATATCTCACTGGCTTTCGAGGTCTATGACGTGGACTGCCACATTCGCTACCGCCGCCATCGCAACTTCCGCCGAGGACCCCTGGCCCAGGATTCATCGCTATGAAGGATGCCGAAATCTACCTCCCCGCCCAGGATTGGGACGCTGTTGAGGCCCTGCCGTCGGCCTGGGCCCTGCCGCCCGGGTGGAAGTTCGCCAAACGGTTGGTGCTCACGAACGATACAGCAGACGAACGTCGCGGTGAGCCCGTCGAGGCGGACATTGATTTTCATGCCGGTCACATCACCGATCTGGCGCGTGAGGTGCGAGTTGCCCGAGCAGCAGATGGCGATGGGCCTCTCACAATCGTCGCCAGCCAGGTGCTGCTCGTTGCCCACGAGGAGGAGGTGCTTCGCAGTCGGTTGTTCTTCCTTGCCGATGTTGCCGCTGAAAGCTCCGCGACCTACCTGATACTCTACGGCAACGCCCATGCGCCCGAACCCGAATACGACTCCGACCTCACCGTCTCTGGCGAGGGTTTCGCGTTGGAAATCGAAAACGAGCACTACCGAGCCGCGCTCTCCGACTTGAGCGGCAACTGGAAGAGTCACTACCCGAAGGGCTGGGCGGCAGAACTCGACAGCGGCGGCGGCCACGGCGTGGAGGGTACGATCCACTGGGGTCCGGATTGGAGTGATGAGCGTGTCGGGCGTTATCGGATCACAAGCTGGGACGGTCCGCCCATGTTCGATTACGAGGTGATGCGCGGGCCTGTGTGTGTGCGCGTGCGTCGTTGGGGTCATCCTATTCTGTCTCTCGGTCCGCAGATCGGCCGGCCACACAAGGTGATGGCAACGGTGACTTACACCTTCTGGGCGGGGCAGCCCTACGTCATCATGGAGTCCAGACTGGACGTGCTCGAGGACGTGCGCTTCCGCGACTGCCGCAATGACGAGTTCGTCATCGGCGAAGCGCTGCCCGACCGGGCCTGGATGGATCCGGACGGGACCATCGGCTTCGATTCCAAGGGCTGGAGCCGTGAAGACCCGCGCTGGATGACCTACTTCAACCGCGAGACGGGAGAGGCCTTCGGATCTGTCCACCTGGCATTCGAAAACACAAATCCAAACTGGCCCGAGCCGGACGGCGCCGGCTTCTCGCGGACTGGGGTCTGGGTCCGTGCCCCGGTGCATCATGCCAACATGCAGGCTGGTGACTATGTCTACGAGAAGAGCGCCTGCCTGCAGCACCGCTTCGAGGCAGATGGCGAGGATCGCGGCTTCGCTGATCTCGTCAGCCACCAGCGGCGCCTGCTGCATCCCATCACGCAGGCCGAGGCACCACCGGCGCCCAAGGCTGTGACCTTCGACAATGTGATGGATGCCTTGCGGGGCACGAGCGAGTTTGAGTTGTACGTGCAGGGCTCGCCCTGGGGGCAGCGCCAACTCAGTTTTGTCGACATCGGTGTCGTGCGTGACGTCGTCGTCGACGGCAATGACATCCATGTCGATGTCGTCATGCCGTACGCGGGGCGCGAGACCTGGCTGGGTTGGTTCTCGGAAGAGATCGAAAAGCAGCTTCGGGAACGGCTGCGTGATGTGGGCGAGGTCGAGGTGTGCCTCGTGCAGGATCCAAAATGGACGCCGCAGCAGATGACGGATCGTGCCCGTCGCGCCATCGGACCGTCGACATGAAACGACGGCAACAGGGGGAACCATGACGTTACAAACAGCAACTGTCAGCCAAGCGGTTACGATCGCGCTCAATGCCGACACACTCTATCACGAGGCGGATCGGGTGACCGGTCTGTGGAAGGCTGAGAAGGACGACAGCATCCGCCTGTTCCGCGGCGAGGTCGTCGAGAGTGATTCACCGGGATCGGGTCGATCGGATGATCCTGACATCGAGCCCTTCCTCAGCCTGGATGGGTCACTCGAACTTCGAAAAAGTCTGCATCTCGACAGTACCGAGTGTCTGGCTGCGCAGATAGGCTTCATTGCCATCGAGGCGGCGGACAATGACACGACGTTGCGTCTCCTCATCAACGGCGTGGAAGTGCTGCGACCGCCTTCCGCCCAGGTTGTACCTGACGCCCGGCAGTATCAGGAACTGTCGTGGAGTCGCTGGTACTACGTGGCCATCCCGCCCGATGTCCTGCGCCAGGGCGAGAATGAGATTCGCCTGAGCGCCGTCGACGGTGGCGTGGGTTGGCAGTTGATGGTAGCGGACTACCGGGATTTCCCGAAAGGCATGGAGGATCCGGTGGTGCTGCCCCATGACAGCCACCGCTGCGACGATGGGGCTGGTACCTGGATTCAGGAGCGCGGGGAATACGTGGTACGCCTGCTCCTCGACCGGTATCTGCCGCAGGGAGAACTGTTGACGCCCGTGATCGATGGCGCTGGTGAACAGGAAGAACCGGTCAAGAGCGACCGGACGATCGAAGAACTGCAGATCAGCTGGGAGGCGGATACGTCGCAGGGCCCGGCGTCGGATACAGATCTGGCGGTATCACTGCGCAGCGGCCCGCATCCGTCGCCGGACGCAGCAGGTTGGAGCGACTGGCTTGCGTGCAAGACAGGCGTGTCCATGATCGACGTGTGCGGGCGCTATCTGCAGGTGCGAGTCGACTGGACGACGGTGTCGCGAAACCACTCCCCCTCCCTGCAGAGCATGACGATTGATGCCCGGGTGCACGCTGATACAGCACAGATGCCGCGGGTGGCGGGATTCGACAATGCCCGCATCCGGCGGTCCTCTGTGGACATGCCCCACGAAGACCCCCGCTGTCGTTCATTGCTCAGACTGCGGCAGGAATGTGAACTGGACGCGGTTGTGGCTGGGGCGCAGACCGAGTTCGATCGCATCCAGCGTCTGCATCGCTGGGCTTATCACATCCCCTTGGGAGACTGCAGCCACTTCCCGTGGAACGTGCTCGACTGGATCGACGTGCGCCGAGGGGAGGACTGCAGCATCGAGCTCAATCAGTACTCAGCACGGCGACGCGACAAGATGTGCCTGTACCCGAACGTCGTGCTCGTGGCGGCTCTGCAGAGCTTCGGCCTGCCAGCGCGCCACCTGAACTTTCACAGCGAGGGTATGACGGGGCACGAGATCTGCGAGGTGTGGTCGAACGACTACGGCAAGTGGATTCATCTGGACGCCACGCGCGACTATCACTGGTACGACCGCCGGACTCTGGTCCCCCTTGATACGGAAGAGATCCACCGGGTACTCGTGGATCGGCTGGATGAGGCGGAGACGTGGGAGCGACCCTACCTGTATCGGCAGGACCTGGACGCCCTGGTGCAGGATCTGCCCATCGCCTACTGGGATGGAGACTACGAGCACTCTGTCGACGCCGGTGACCACGGGGCGCTGTTCCTGTTTCGCAGTTTCAGCCATTTCCGGGTGGTGCCGCGGTTCGACGTGTTCAGCCGACCCCGACCGTTGCCCGTGAGTCAGGGGACAGAAGTCTGGTCGTGGGACGGATATCTGAACTGGGCCGAAGACAAGGTGCCGCCCCTGCCGCACTTCTCCCGCCACACGAACCGCCGCGCCGACTTCTACCCCACCTTGAACCAGACGCGCTTCACAGCGCAGAGCCGCGCGGACGGCCGTCAGTTGAAGATCTTGCTGGAGACGTCGACGCCCGATTTCGCTGCCTTCGAAGTGCGCCTGGATGGTGGCGCCTGGCAGGAAGTGGAAGACGAATGGGACTGGGTACTGCGCGAAGGCATGAACACGGCCGAGATGCGTTCGCGCAATCGGTCGGGAGTCGCCGGTGTGGTGAGTGCGCTGTCGGTCGTGCCATGATCCGGATCTCGGCCGACGTACCGATGACATCCCCGACGACTACTACGAGCCGTTCTTCAACTGGCCTCTCGTCTATCTAATGGGTGGTGGCGATCATCTGCTGCAACTTGCCGATCGCCAATGGGAGGCGGTGACCCGGCACTGACACGGCTGGGCACGGTGAGCAAGGAGTACGGCATCCGTGAAGACCAGATGCATCAGTCTGAGAGCGACATCCTGTTCTATCACCTGTGTCTGGCAGATCCTGGTGCTCACCGTCAGGAACGGGCGCGGCGTTTCGCCGGTTTCTATCTCTACAACGGGGGCCTGCTGCACATCCGTTTGGGCTACTTCGACGAACAGCGCAAGCGGCCCGGCCTGCCCGAGATGCAGGTGCACTGGTGGAGGGGCTGTGGGCGGACCAGACCGTGGTGCGTCTGGTGAACCTGCACCCCGTAGAGAGCCGGCGGCTCACCTTGCAGGGAGGTGCTTTCGGCGAGC
>DPVW01000438.1:0-5848 GCA_003529325.1 Candidatus Latescibacterota bacterium
GATCCACGGTGTCGTGTCGATCTGCCCCGACTCCATCAACTCGATGATCCGCGTGAACTCGGCAGCGGTGCTGTTGCGACTCGACAGCAATGTCAGTTCCCGGCGGTGAAAGTCGGGATTGGCAAAAGATAGGGGTTCCAGTTGAAAGCCGACGAAAACGAGGCGGCCACTGGGAGCAGGCAGGTCGAAGGCGGCCTCCATGGCAGCGCGGTTGCCCGTCGCGTCAAAAACGCAGGTCGCCGCCGGCACATCCTCGCCCGGTCTGTGGCAGCCGGCGACGTCGAAGTGATCGCGGGCGAAGACCCGGCGGTTGTCATCCGGCTCCAGTACATGCACCTGGGCGCCGGCGAGGGTGGCGAACTGCAGCGTCGCCAACCCGATGGGACCCGCACCGACGACGAGCACGGTCTCGGCTTTCTGCAATTGCGCCCGCTCCACGGCGTGGGCGCCGATGCCGAGGGTTTCCACCAGGGCGAGTTGTTCCAACGCCAGCTGACCGGATCGGTGCAGCTTGCGAGCGGGTACGACGATATGTTCACGCATGCCACCGTCGGTATGGACCCCCAGCACCTGCAGGGCTGCGCAGCAGTTGGGCCGACCTCGCTGGCAAGGCAGGCAGGAGCCACAGTCGAGGTAGGGTTCGACGGCGACGTGATCTCCGATCCCCACTCCATCGACTCCCTCGCCCAGGGCGACGACTTCGGCGCCGAGTTCGTGACCGAGGATGCGGGGGTATTCGAAGAAGGGTTGCCGACCGTGGAAGGCGTGCAGGTCCGTGCCACAGATACCGACACGATGAATCCGGATCAGGCAGTCTCCGGGTCCGGGATTGGCTGGTCTGTCGGTTTCGGTGCGGGCAAATTGGCCCGGTTTGGTCAGCACGAGAGTTTTCACTTGTAGTCTCGATTCACGGGCTTGTAGGCAACAGCGGCGGGATGAGTATACTCACCGCACGCGCTCCAAGGGAGCCGCCCGTCCGCGGAAAGGGACTGCGTCCCACCTGTCTTCGCGCCCGGGAACTGGGTCACCATGAGATCATCGAACTGCTAGTTCGATGAGTGCAGGTAGGGTTGCAGGATTTCACCGAGCAGAGGTGGCGGTTCGTCGAAGCGCTCCACGTATTCGTGGTAGGTCGGCATCAGGCGGGTCGCCACCTTGGTCTCGTGGTGCAGGGCGATATCGGCGAGACGATGACGCTGGAAGGGATTGGCGAAACGTTCAAGCGTCGCTGTGGCAAAGCTGGCGCCATCGACGACTCGCCCGTCGACGACGGGCAGAATTTCATCGAACAGGACTCGGCGCAACCAGGCCCCCACCGACGGATGGGTGACAGCCTCCCCTACGGTTTCGATGTCCAGGCTGCGCGTGGCGCAGACCAGCGCCGTATGGGCGCCATTGAGGATACGGACCTTGCGTAGGCAATATTCGGCAACGTCGTCGGTGATGGTGATGGCGGCGTGGGGGAACAGATCGAGGCCCGGTCGCTGCTCGATGACCCACGATGCAAATGGCTCCGCCACGGTGAGCAGTTGGTCCTGCGCCAACAGAGGGTGCTCCTCCGGTCGCCCCGAAACGATGCGATCCACGAGGGTGCTCGACACCGGACAGGTGCCGATGGCGTCGAGCAGATCCTGCGGTAGTCGCCAGATGTTGGCCTGGGTCTGTAGCAGGTCGAGCAAAACTGGGCCATTTCCTTCGACCAACTCGCAGGGCAGGACCGCCACCGGGGCGGCGCCCGAGGCCATGCGGTGGGCGAGAACGGCGAGGAGTTTGGCCGGAAAAGAGTGTGGTCCCTGGGTACCACCGTCATCCACGGCAGCCGGCCAGGTGGTGATATCATCTGCCGGGTCGAGTCTGAGGCCGGCCTCGGTCGTGTTGGAGACGATCCAGCGCAGATCGGGGGAAGCACCGATCCTGAGTACCTCTGCCCAGTCCTGCGCGGCAATCAGACTGCGGGACAATGCCCGTGTCACGGCGACGGTTTCGACGACGCGGGCGCCCTCATGCAGGCCGCGGATGGCGACATGGTACTGGCCAAGTTGATCATTGATCCACCGGCCGCGCGGACTGTCGGTGGTTGTCACCACAGCGGCGCGACCGTATCCGTCGCTGGTGGCGTTGGCCTCATGCAGGAAAAGATCGACGAAGGCGCGAAGGAAGTTGCCACTGCCGAACTGCAGCAACGTCTCCGTCACGCCGTCACCTCCAGTCGCGCCCAGCGTGTGTGGGTGACACCTGCCGATGTGCACCAGAACCAGGTGAGCAGTGTGCCATCGTCGAGGCGGCGCCCCGCGGGTTTGCCGAAGGCGATGAGCATGTGCTCGGCGAGGAAGTTGTCGTGCTGGGGTGAGCCGAGGGTGGCCTCCGCCCCGGCGTCGAACAGGGTAATCTGATCAGCCACATCAAAGGTTGTCAGATCTTCGGACAGAGCGACGCGGATTCCCTGAGGATCGTGACGATCGTTGTAGATCGCCGCGACTCGACCGTCGGCGAGCGGGATGGGTGTGCACACCTGACCCCGCAGGTTGGTGGCGCGGGGTGGGGACCAGGTCAAGCCCTCGTCACTCGACAAGACCCAGTGATTTTCGATGTCGTCGCTGGTACCGTACAAGTGGGTCCATAACATTGTGTAGATGCGCCCGTCGTCCAGCCGGCAGTTCATCTGATCCCAGTAGAGGATCCCGCCCTCCGGGTCGTCGGCGACCACGGTGAGTTCACCCCAACTGTCACCTCCGTCCTTAGAAAACAGTGCCCAGGCGCGTTGATCGGGTGGACCGTCGTAACCTTCCGGTTTCCACGTTTCGAGGGGCCACATCCATCGATCCGGGCGCAGTTGCAGCAGTTGTCCAGCACTGTTCCAGGTATACCGGTCCGGGTCCAGATCGACGGGCACCAACTGTGGCTGCTGGGTCCAGGTGGCACCACTGTCGCTTGAGAAGAGCAGACACATGCTCGGACGGCGCAGGGCTTCGGTAGCAGGGTCGAAGAGGGCACCATCCCCACCCGTTTCGAAACGAGAACACACGAGTACGAGTCGGTCATCGTCGACAACACTGATCTGCGGCGCCCGATAGGCGTAGCCATCGTCGACGGGGCCGACCCGCCCAACTTCGCTGAATTGCCGTCCATCCGGGGAACGCAACACAACCATGTGATTGTCGTCGGAGCCGAGTTCGGCGCCTATATGTTGACAGGCGATGAACGAACCGTCCGCCAGGGGAGTGATCCACGGCATGTAGGCGCCGCGACCGGCGACGTGGGAGATGGTACCCTGATCAACAATCTGCAGCATGCTTGACCTTCCACAGTGATTGAAGTGGAGCTTTCAGGGGGTGACTGGAACCGCTATCTTGCCACCTCCATGACTCCAACGCAAGGAACTCTTTCTTCATGACCACCCTCGCTACATCGACGCAGCGCGCCCAACTCGAGCATGATGGCTTCTGCGTCTTTGACAATGTTCTCGACGATGATCTGCTACAGCGCACGCGGCAAGCGTCTGATCGTCTGCTGGATGCCCAGTCCGACGAGCACTTCGAGAAGCAGAAATCCACTGGTAGTCTCGTCAGTGTTGCCGGCGATCCTTTCTTTGCCGAACTGGTGGCAGCTCCAAAAGCGCTGCAAGCTCTCGACATTCTCGGCTACAGCAACCCCAAGTGGGCCTCCGGATACGTCATCAGCAAACCACCGCATAGCCCACCATTGTTCTGGCACCAGGATTGGTGGGGCTGGGATGAGCCGATCAGCCAGCTCTGGGACCACCCGCCGCAGGCCTTCCTGATGTACTACCTCGTCGATACGACCCGCACCAATGGCTGCTTGCGCCTGATTCCAGGGTCGCATCGCAAGCGCCACGCCATGCACGACGCCGCGCCGGATGCGCATACCGCCGACCTGCGTGAGGTGACCGATCCGGATCATCCCGCCTATCACACGGCGGCGGGAGAGGTGGACGTGCCGGTACAGGCGGGCAGTGTCGTCATCGGCGATTCGCGCATGTTACACGCGTCACATGCGAACAATTCCGATCTGCGCCGTACGGTGATCACGCTGTGGTATTATCCGGCGTGGGACGAGTTGCCGGAAGGGGTACGGGCGCACATCGGTGCCACGCAACTGCCCGCCTCCTGGGAGGGTGAGCCCATGGCGACACTCGGCAGTCTGCAACCGACGTATGACGGCGATGTCGAGCCGACGAAGTGGAATCGCATCCCTGGCCCGGAGTTTCTCTGATGGTGGATCGACGAGTACGGGCAGAGGACCTCGAAGGGTTTACCGCGCAGGTCTTTGAAGGCCTCGGTATGCCACCGGCGGACGCCGCCACCGAGGCAGAGGTATTGATCTGGGCCAACCTGCGGGGTGTCGACTCTCACGGTGTCACCCGCCTGGAGTCGTATCAGGGCGCCATCGATGCGGGTTCGATGAATGTGCGTCCGGGGATCCGCGTACTGTCCGAGCGGGCAGGGGCGATCTTCATCGAAGGTGACAACGCCATGGGGCCCGTGGTGACCAGCTTTGCCGTGGACCGCGTCGCCGAAAAGGCCCGTGCTGCCGGTGTCGGTTGGGGCTTGATTCGCAACACCACACACCAGGGCGCCATGGGCTATTACGTGGAGAAACTCGCCCTGCAAGGACTGGCGGGAATCGCCGTCGTCTGCAACCCCCCGAATATGGCGCCCCCTGGTGCAAAAGCGGCAGGTACCCACAACAGTCCCATCGCCTTCGCAGTACCGTCGAAGGAGCGGGGCGCTCTGATCTTCGACATGGCGACCAGTATCGTCGCCTTCGGACGGGTGATGGTTGCCGCCGACCAGGGCGTGCCCCTGGGCGACGACTGGGCTCTGGATGCGGATGGTCAACCCACCACCGATCCGGCGTTGGCTAAATTTCTCCGTCCCGCCGGTGGTTACAAGGGCTACGGACTGGCTCTCATGTTCGAATGTTTCACCAGCCTCATGGCGGGCAATGCGTTACTGGCGCCGCACATTCTACCCGATCGGTCCGATGACAAGGCCAAACGTGGTGCGCAGAACAGTTTCATCGCCGCCGTCGATGTATCGATGTTCAGCGATGTGGATGAGATGCGTGCCGAAGTCGATGAACTGATACGGGCCGAGAAGTCGTTGCCCACACTGGACGGAGTCGATGAGATCATGGTGCCCGGAGACCCTCAGCAGCGCACACTGGAAGACCGCAGTGCCAATGGCATCCCTCTCCCTCCGGGCACGTGGGATAAAATCGTGGCGGCTGCCCAGCGTTTAGACCTCGAGCTTCCAACGGAAGTAGGAGCAAATGCCTGACGAATCTCTCATTGCAGTCTTCATCGATTTCGAGAATCTTGCCATCGGTTTGCGGCCGGAGAAGTTCAATCCCGAGGTCATTCTACGGCGTTTCCTGGAGAAAGGCCGCATCGTCCATAAACGTGCCTACTGCGATTGGGGTGGGTATCGCAACGAGGTGCGCGACCTGCATACCCATGGCATCGAGCTGATCGATATTCCGCAGACGCGAGCAAGTGGCAAGAATTCCGCTGACATCCGGATGGTCGTCGATGCCATCGATCTGAGTTATGCCAAGGACCACATCGACACCTTCGCGTTGGTTACGGGGGACAGCGATTTCTCACCCCTGGCATCAAAACTCAAGGAGAACGATCGGCGTGTCCTCGGCTGCGGGGTCAGAAAGTCGACCTCCGATCTGCTCATCAACAGTTGTGATGAGTTCATCTTCTACGACGATCTGGTGCAGAAACAGCAGGAACGACGCCAACGTTCGAAGCCGGCGGCAGCGCCAAAGGCGAAGGCGAGGACGAAGTCGAAGAGCAAGAAGACAGAAAGTGAGGAGGCAC
>DPVW01000438.1:6176-6525 GCA_003529325.1 Candidatus Latescibacterota bacterium
GACACCACAGCAGGAGGAGGCCCTGGACCGGGTGGTGCAGATCGTCTCCTCTCTGGAGGATGACTACGATCCCTTGTGGAGTTCGCTGGTGAAGCAGAGCCTGCGCCGTGTCGAACCGGGCTTCAATGAGAAGCGTTATGGTTTCCGCAACTTCAACGACCTGCTGGAGGCAGCTGCGCAGGCGGGTTACGTGACATTGGAACTGGATCCGAGTCGTGGTAACCACAAGGTGCGCCTGAAGAGCTGACATCGCTGGCCCCGGCCTCGGTGTTGAGATCGCACGAGGCAGCCCTCGACGACGGGCAGCAGTCGGGACGTTTGAAGAAGGTACGCAGTATCACGTGCAGTT
>DPVW01000195.1:0-138 GCA_003529325.1 Candidatus Latescibacterota bacterium
CATCTCACGCTTTCCGCTGACTACAGATGGAACCTTCGTGAATTTGGTAATTGAAGTTCCATCCGGCGGCCTGAGTCTCAAGCTTCGAACCGACGCCCCTCGCCTCGAGACCACTGATCCCCGCGAGATCCGGTTTCG
>DPVW01000195.1:508-6376 GCA_003529325.1 Candidatus Latescibacterota bacterium
TCGGTTAGATGGCGGCCCGGGTACCATCACCGACCGTGAAGGCTGGCGGTCGACTACATGAAGCGCACCCACTTGCTGCTGACCTCGAGTTCATCCTTGAGATGGCAGAAGACGACATACGGGTGCTTGATGGCGCCAAACTCTTCGTAACTGGTGGCACAGGCTTCATTGGCACCTGGCTGCTCGAGGCACTCATCTGGTCAAGGCGTCGCAACGGCGTGGGACCGGAGATCGAGGTTCTGACCCGCGACCCGTCTGCGTTTTCCACCCGTTCACCACATCTCGCGGGTGCCGACTCCATACGACTGACGAAGGGGGATGTCCTGGAGCCTCTCGAGGCAGCAACGACACCCGACGCCATCATCCATGGAGCAACTCCTGTCAACGAGGCGATCAAACGGGAGAACCCAAGGCTCCTGCTTGACACCATCATCGATGGCATGCGGAATGTTCTCGGTCTGGCAGCTAGTGGCGACCGGCCGCGGATGCTGTTCACCAGTTCTGGAGCGGTATACGGCCGTCTTCCTCCTGAGTTGAGTCACGTCTCCGAGGAATTCATGGGAGGACCCGACCCCATGGAACCCGGGAGCGTCTACAGCGAGGGAAAGCGGGTCGCCGAACTATTGGGATCTATCGCGAATGCCAAAGGAGATGCGAGAGTCGTCACCGCCAGGCAATTTGCGCTGGTCGGCCCCTACCTGCCGATCGATGCCCACTTCGCCGCCGGAAACTTCATTCGAGATGCACTGTCCGGCGGTCCGATCATCGTTGAAGGCGACGGTACGGCCTTCCGTTCATACCAGTATGCAGCCGACATGGTGATCTGGTTGCTTGCTCTACTCGTCCGAGGAGAGCCTGGTCGTTCCTACAACGTTGGATCCCCCGACGCGATTGACATCGCAAGCCTCGCCCGGTTGATAGCGGCCCAAACTCCTGGGACACCGTCCGTCGAGATCAGGGGGACACCGGTTGCCGGGAGGCTGGGCGAACGCTATGTCCCATCGGTCGATCGTGCGAGCGACGAACTGGGGCTAGTGAACCAGATCGGCCTTGACGAAGGAGTTCGACGGACAATGGCGTGGCACCGAAACGCTCATTGAACTTGTCGTCACGGGTGACTGACGGTGACCCGCTGATCATGTCTAGGTGCAAACCATGGATGCCGAACTATGGCCAGACGCCCACGGGTGGCAAAGACCCGCGATGGCATCAGGTCGATCTGTAAGTGACTCTCACACCGCTTCGGCAACGGCAACGATGTTTCCGAGCGGCACAGTGAGAGCGAGTTCAGGGACCCGAGAGAGCCACCTCGGTTCTAAGCCGAGCATCGAGAGCCCGGTTGCGAGCAGGTGACGGACACTGAAGGTATTGAAGGTGGAGCGAACTTTCAACACCTTGAAGTCACTGGACTCGATGAGGGTCGTGAGCGTGCGCCGGGAGAACAACTGTGGATGCTGCAGCCGAAATGGCGGCCACTTGCGACCCAGAACCCGGCGAAGGAAGGAAGCCTCGTTGTGGACGACCACTGCCAGGATGCCGCCTGCAGCCATGCGCTTCCGTAGGCCGATCAGGTCGTCCCTGGGATTTGTCAGGTGGTCCAGTACATGGACGAGGAACAGTCGGTCCACCTGTATTCCCGGTTCCACTTCGTCGATTGAATCGAGTACGACGGTGTCGATACCGGGTGCCAGGAGCCGCAGAGTGTCATGGGTGGTGCGGTTCGGTTCGACGAGTACCAACTTCGAGATCGAACCACGCTCGACAGCGAGCTTGGCAGCGAGACCGATGTCTGGTCCGATCTCCAGATAGACGCCATCCATGGGCGCGAATTTCTCCATTGCTGCTACATAGCGACTCTGAGTCTTTCGGAGCAGATGTTGGGGCACCCCACTGGTGTTGTCCTCCATGTCCGAATAGGCGTGGGCAATCAGGTCGTGGCGAAGGTACTCAGCGTTGTAGAGAAGCCCGCAGGATCCACATCGTACGTAGTCGAAGAAGAAATCATCGCGACGAAACCCGCCCCAATACTCGTCGATCACGTCGCCTGAGTCGATTGCCAGGTCAACCTTGGAGCGAACCTCGACTCGACAGTCAGCCGATGGACTTCCACATGACGGACAGTCGCGAGGGACCACCGGGCCCATTGGCTCCGCCTGGTCCTGGGTGGAACCTTGGTCTACATGGTCGTCTCGACCTGTCTGATCCTCAGGGTGAATGTCATTTTCGGTCAAAGCTTCTCCAGTCGCTGCGCACGCGGGCGTTCCACGTGAGTTGCCTGTCGGTTCCTCAGGCGTCCTTCCTGCCCTCACCGCTCAGGGGCGCCCGAGGAGAGATTGAACCGCTTCGATCACCGCATCGGTCGTCAAGCCGGCTGACTCCCACATGTAGGCGCTATCTCCAATAGCGGCAGGGTGGGCAGCGGGGACGCCAACCTTCCTCAGGTGCGGGATCTCGCCGCAGGCTATGACGGCGTCGAGCACGGCGGTTCCCAGCCCGCCATTGACGGAGTGTTCCTCCACGGTCACCAGGCCTCGTCCGATTGCGGCCTTGAGGCACTCGGGGCTCAGTGGTCGAAGAAACGGAACGGACAGCACTTCGACCTCGATACCCAAGTCCGACAGTCGGTCGTGAGCCTCCAATGCGAGGCTGAGCACTGATCCGCTGGCTGCAATGGTGAGATCGGAGCCACGCCTCAGGCTGATTGCGTCACCCCAGGAGAAATTCGTCGTTTCGACGTGGAAGGTCTCCTCGCCCTCTTTTCTCAACCGAAGATAAGCAGGGCCTTCGTTGCGAAGCAGCATTCTCGTGATCAGATTCGTCTCAAGAGGGTCGGCCGGACAGATGACGTCAATTCCGGGGATCGCACGCATGATGGCCAAATCTTCCAGGCCGAAGTGACTGTAGCCATCGAATCCGTAGGCAAACCCAGCGCCGACTGACACGATGGTCACGTTGTGCCCGTGATAGGCGATGTCGTTGCGGATCTGTTCGAGACAGCGAAACGTCGGAAAATTGGCAATGGAGTAGACGAATACGTTTCGACCTGAGGCTGCGAGTCCGGCGGCCACACCGATCATGGATTGTTCGGCAACACCACAGTTGAGAAACTGAGACGGCAGCTCATCCGCGAATTCTTCGATCACATTGAATCCCAGATCACCGGTCAACAGCATGACGGACGAATCACGGCGAGCCTCGTCAAGCAATGTCGCGATGAATGTCTTTCTCATTATTGACCCTCGGACTCGAGCGAGCGGATGGCCTTGGCGAGGTCCTCATCAGATGGCGATTGATAGTGCCAAAGAACCTGGTTCTCCATGAACTCCACACCTTTGCCTTTGATCGTCTTGGCGATTATGCAGGTAGGCATGGCGGCTGTGGACGCTAGAGACTGCTCCAATTCGTCGTGACTGTGTCCGTCGATCGTGACGACATTCCACCCGAACGCTTCCCACTTGGCGGCGAGCGGCTCGAGCGCCAGGGTATTCTCAGTGGTAGTTAATGATTGCAGTCCGTTCCGATCGATGATCACTGTCAACGCACGCAGATCGTGGTGAGCACCGAGAAGGGCAGACTCCCAATTGGATCCTTCATCGATCTCGCCGTCGGAGAGTAGGGCGAACGTCCGGCGTTCAGAACCGTCACGTGAGGCCGCTATCGCGGAACCAACTGCAAACGGAAGTCCGTGACCCAACGAACCTGTCGAAAACTCGACGCCCGGTACACCGACGGTGACATGACCGATCAGGGGCGAACCATCGGTGCAGTATTCTTTCAACATGCTCACTGGAATAAAGCCGGAGTTAGCGAGGGTTGCATACACCGCTGCTGCACAGTGGCCCTTGGATATGATTACTCGGTCTCGGTCTTCAGCCCTGGGATTCAGAGGGTCGACTTTGGCGATGCTGTGGTAGAGCACCGCCAGGATATCGACACAGCAGAGTGATGATCCGACGTGAGATTTGCGTGCTCTATGTGTCATGCGCAGGACATCACGCCTCACGGCGTTGGATAGTTCCAGGGAGCTGGCCAATGTCCTGTGTTTCTTCATGTCAGTGAATTGGGCGCCGTGGTTATCGGGCCATCGAGTATCGCTCTGCCGTCGCGGATGGTCCGACGGACAATGAACTGTGGTCGACCTTGTACCTCGTCAAAGATGAGACCGACATACTGAGCCATGATCCCCAGGAAAAAGGTCACAATGCCAAATGTTAGAAGTTGGACACAGAGAAGAGTGCCAAAGCCTGGAAACGGTACGCCGTTGAGTACGAAGTTGATTCCGAGTCCGACGATCCCCATCAGTGCGGCGGTTGATAGGAACATCCCGAATAGTGGAATGAGCCGTAGGAGCACTCGCGAGGAAGACAGGAGAGAATTGACAGCGGTCCTGATCAAGCGCCAGGTTTCCGTCTTGGTCTCTCCGGCAAAGCGCTCGGGTCGTTCGTAGACGACGCCGATAGATCGGAAGCCTGTCCACGCAATCAGGTTCCGGAGGAATCGATTACGCTCCGGCATTGCATTCGCTGTGTTATAGACGACGCGGTCGACGAGCCGAAAGTCGCTGACGTTCCGGGTTACGGCGTCATCGGACAACTTCGCCAACAGCCAGTAGTACAGCTGAGAATTGAGGCGCCGGATCGGGCCAGTTCCATGACGCCGATCCACGATCCCGAAGACGTTGTCGTAACCTTGCTCCCAGAGTGTCACGAACGTCGGTATCAGTTCCGGCGGATCCTGGAGGTCTGCAGTCATGATGATGCAGGCGTCGCCTGTTGCGTGCGCCATGCCCGCCGACATACCGTTGTCGCATCCGAAGGTCTTCGACATCTGAAGCACGGTAAAGCGCGAATCGGCGGCGGTGATTGCCGTCAACTTGTCAATTGTATCGTCACTTGATCCGTTCTCGATGAGGAAGACTTCAAAGTCGTAGTCGGAGAGCTGTGCAAAAATATCAGAGAGTCTGCGCGCTAGTTCGTCAACGCAATCCCGTTCGTTATAGGCAGGCGCCACGATGGAGATTCTCCGTCGGTGTGTCGGTCGCCGCTCTGTCGGAACGGACCGCGGCCCCGATTCGAGTTGTAGTTCAGGTTCCATCTTGTCTAACTGCTCCTGGCAAGCGTGTACCCGGAGACGAAATCGTGCAATGTGTCGATAAGGAAGTCGAGTTGTTCGCTGGCCAAGCCCGGATAGACACCAATCCAGAAAGTTGCGTTGGTGATCAACTCGGCGTTCACCATCGGGCGCACGATTCGATGCGGAATGCCGAGGTACGCAGGGTGGCGTGTCAGATCCCCGCCGAACAGTGGTCTTGCATCGATACGGCGGCTCTCGAGATACTCGACGAGTTCCAGCCGGCCAAAGGGAGCTTCGGGGCGCACCGTGATGGCGAAGCCGAACCAACTCGGTTCGGAGCCCGGCGTTGCGTCAGGGAGCAACAGGAACTCTTCGAGGTCGGCGAGTCCCTCACGGAGGTACGCCCAGTTCTGTCGTCGGGCGGCGATGAAGCCGTCCAACTTGGAGAGTTGGGCCACGCCGATGGCTGCCTGCATCTCGGTGGCCTTCATGTTGTAGCCGATGTGGCTGTACGTGAACTTGTGGTCGTACCCGTAGGGGAGGTCGCCGAGTTGCCAATCGTAGCGACGGCCACACGTGTTGCTGTCACCTGGGGCGCACCAACAGTCGCGGCCCCAGTCACGGAAACTTTCCACGATCTTGCGCATTGGTTTCGTCTTCGTCAACACAGCTCCACCCTCTCCCATCGTGATGTGGTGTGCTGGGTAGAAACTCGCCGTGGCGAGGTCCCCGAACGAACCGACAGGCTTGCCGTGCCACGTGGCGCCGACAGCGTCGCAGGTGTCCTCGATCACC
>DPVW01000088.1:0-3353 GCA_003529325.1 Candidatus Latescibacterota bacterium
ACTCGCTGGCCCGGTTGGGTGTGGTCGATGGCGTCGATGGTGAAGATCAGGCGCGGGGTGCGACGGCTGGCACCTGCCGACCGTCCTGGGGGCACACGAGCCCATTCCCTGCATGGTCTGACCCCTTCTTCGCCTTGGGACGCAGGTGGGCGGCGTCGAACCTCTGGCGCGGTGATGCCGCACATAGCGCAATGTCTTCCGTACCGCTGAAACACCGCGAACTGAAATCGCTGCTGCCCTTCCCGGACGGTAGCCTGCCGCTTCTTCTTTGAAGATTCATCGGTCAGCGTGAAATCACTGTCGTCAATCTGGTCGGTGTCGGGCACGTCTGGTTGGTCCTCGCCGAAGGTGACGAGAAACATGCCGAGATCGTCATTCCAGCCCTCAACCCATGCCAACACAGCATCGCGTAGACTGCTGTTGGGACTGGGGTAAGAGATGACGAAAACGGGCAGTCCGAATCGACCAGCATTCTTGGTCGCGTCGATCTCCCCCTTGTCTCTGCTGGGTGGACGGTTCGTCGCGGGGTAGTGGTAAAGGACGCAGTCCTCGGCGAGATCATCCGCGTAGGACGAGCCGGTGTGCAGAAGTGCGACCGCGCCGCCGTAGACATCGAGATCGCGCAGGATACTGGGCTTAACCGCCTTCGGTCCACCCCCAGTAAGGATAGCGTTCCACATGGCGAAGCGCCGTTGACGCTCTTCTTCTATCAGGTCGGCACTGCCCAGCTTCGGAGAGGAGGTTGGTAACCTGTAACCAGCGGCTCCATTCCACTCGATCTCTCCGGTCTGGCGCCGATACTGCAGGATGTTTCGCAGGTTTCTCTGCCACTTCGGAGGCGACGCGCCTGCTCTTGCGGGAGCCATGTCCTCGTGGTCGAGTTCGAGGTTCTGGGCGATCATAGAGGTGGGCCGTGCTGACCCAGTCACCGTCTGGAGTCAATTCTCGGAGGAGGACCTCCCACATCTTCGTCTGCGGCGTGGACATTTTCCGTGGTCCCATTAGTGTTGGTGAGTTGGAACCAATATGGCATAGGACGGGCACTGCAAACAGGCTATCGCGTCCGTCACGATGCTGGAAAGGGTCCCGCCGGTCTGTTTCACTTGACCACGTCCGCCCAATCGGCATACGTTGCCCGGACATGCAATGCAATGTGTTGAGGGGTATGCCAATGCGCGCAGGCATCGAGGGAAAACGCCGACACCGGGCGCGATAATGCTGCTACCAGGATGGTGACTGGATGATGAGAGTCGCGCTGTTTCTTCTATGTGCTGCCTTCACCCCCGTCGCGACGGCGGCGGAAGAGGGCCTCGTGGTGCACTACCCGTTCGATGAGGGCGCCGGCTCCGTGGCCCACGATGCGGGCGGCCACGGCCTGGATGGGACACTGCACGGGGCCAGGTTCGTGCCCTTGCAGGAGGGCTTTGCCCTCGAGTTTGACGGCGAGGACGACTACGTCGAGATCCCCGACTCGGATTTGCTCCGGTTCACCGGCGCGGTCACCGTGTCCGCCTGGGTGAATACCCCGGTCTCATCCGAGCAGACCGTGGTGGCGAAGAATGGCTGCAGCGTCCTGCGCCAGAACTACCGCATCAGTCTGGATCAGGGCAGTACGCACTTCACCGTCGTCGAATGCCCCGAGCACGGCAAGACCGCTGCCGGCGGGGGGATCGAGCCGGACCGCTGGCACCATGTGGCCGGCACCCACGAGAGTGGGCGCAGCAGAATCTACGTCGATGGCATTCTGCAGGCAGAACACGCCTTTGGTCCCTTCACGGTCGGCACACTCGAGGCGCACCTCTATATCGGTGCCAGCTACTACGGGGCCGGTCTGGGCGGCCACTTCACCGGCCAAATCGACGACGTTCGAATCTACGGCCGCGCCCTGACGGATGCTGAGCTGCTCTCTCAATACGAGGCCGGCAAGGACCTGCGGATCACCACGCGAGACCGACTGCTGGCACAGGTGAGCCCGACCCGGGAGTCGGACACGACGCCACCGGCGCTCACCGGTGCGACGCCGCCACCTGATTCTCAAGTCGATGGTCCACCGATCATCTCGGCCCGCTTCAACGATGCCGGATCAGGCATCGACGTCGCCTCGGCGCGGATCCGGTTGGACGGCGATGATGTCACCGACCAGGCCGAGATCACCCAGGAGGGGTTCACGCTCACGCCGTTCACCGACCTGGCAGATGGCGTTCACCTCGTCGACGTCGATGTGTCGGACCAGGCCGGCAACCCTGGCAATGTGTTGCGCTGGCGCTTTGCGTTGCGCGCGCCCATTCAGGTCGTGTCGCAGTTCGATGGCGACGTGTTCCGTGTCCATGGTGAACCCTATTTCCCGGTCGGCATCTACGCGTCCAACGTCTCCCCCGGAAGCCCCATGCCCTACCTCATCCAGGCGGCGGAAGCGGGCATCAACTTCAAGCTGATCGGCGAGCGCGCCGTCGACGTGCTCGACGATCTGCACCTGCTCGGCATGAAGGGGCTCGTGCACGTCTACTACGCCTCTCTGGCGCTCGGGAACGGCGACCCCCAGCAGCTCACCGAGGTGGTGGAGGGTGCGCGGGGCCACCCGGCCAACCTGGGCTGGTGGAACGAGTATCAAAGCGTCAACCAGTCGCCGCTGGCGGTCGACACGTACGAGTTCATTGGCCGCCTCGATCCGTCCCACCCGGTCATCTACATGCTCGCCTGGGCCGGCAAGCTGTCCGACGCCTACTTCGTCTACGCGTATCCGATCCTGAATCCGCTGCTGCCCGACGACTCGATCATGTCGATCGACGAGCTGATCCTGCAGCCCGCCTTTGAGGCCGCCCGCGAGGAAGGCAAGGGCAAGCAGGTGTGGTTCGCCTCTCAGACCTTCGACTACCGGCTGGACATGAACCGTGGCGAGATCGTCACCCTGGAAGGGGGATTCCGGCCCAGCCGGGAGGAAATCCGCAGCATGAACTACCTGGCCCTGACCAAGGGCGTGAAGGGTCTGCTGTTCTACGCAGCCGGGGGCGAGATTCCTGGCACCGACTACACGGCGGATGTGGCCATCTACCCGCGCCAGTGGACGGAGGTCCTCAAACTCGCCAGCGAGCTGCGCTACCTGTCACCTGTCCTGGCGGCGGGCACGCCGGCGCAGACGGCGCAACTCGTGCAGGAGCAAGAGGCCATCCACTTCACCGAACTGTCGTACGGCGGTGTCCACACCCTGATCTCGGTCAACGTCGTGCCGGAGATGGTGCTGGCCGAGTGGCAGTTCGAGCGTCCGGCTCATCTCAAGGTACTGTTCGAGGACCGCGTCGCTCCCTCCCCGGTGCGATCCTTCACCGACCTCTTCGAGCCGCTGGAGGTCCACG
>DPVW01000088.1:3710-3840 GCA_003529325.1 Candidatus Latescibacterota bacterium
GGAGGTCCACGACCTGTGTGACGGATACGGCATCGATTTCATTCTGGGGCAGGCGGTCAACACCAAGCTCAAACAGCTCGATGCGCCGTTGATGGACCAGGTCGAACGCTCGGGTGTCAGACTCATGCCA
>DPVW01000039.1 GCA_003529325.1 Candidatus Latescibacterota bacterium
GTCTGGCCTCAAAGTCACGAACCGCCCACTGGGAGAAGCGTATCGAACTGCGGTCGGGGGCGAGGTCGATGGCGTGAGCGAGGTGACCATATTCTGACAATGGTTCGTCCTGCGCCTTCTGGCAGAGGCGGGAGTAGATCATCGCCGTGCCGGCGGCGGCCACCCCTTTCAGGATGAAAGGGTTCAGACTGTCGAATGTGCCGACCACTGCGAGACGGACTTCGCCTCCCTTTGGGGCAGTGGGATCAGCATAGTCGAAATTCGTGAACTCGGGACCGTATTTCACGTCCCCATGGATGCCGATGGCGTAACTCGGATCCGCTGGGGCTGCCGCGGGGAACAGCGTGATGAGCAGCGCCGCCACAGGGGCGGGCCACCGTCGCCATTGCCAGCGCAGCAGCGGGACCAACAGCATCAGAAGCACGAGCCAGCCGACGGCGAGTCCACCCTCCAGGCCGAGTTGGTCCTGTGTCAGGTAGACGACCCCCATCACTGGTACAAGGGTGATCATCAGAGCCGGCACCGTCAGGGACAGCGACCAAAGGCAATGACGCGCCTCGTAGGCGCCGATGACACTCACCAGCGGAAAGAGGGTGGCAAAACCGCGTAGCTCTTGTTTGATGACGACGAGCAGAAGGACGACGGCGAGCACGGCGGGCAGTTTCTGCCATACGGGCAACTGCGTTCGATGGGCGCGTTCAGCGCGCGGCGCATTGCGCAAAAACAGCAGGATGCCGAGTGCAAGAATGAAAACGGCGGCACCCCAGAATGCCACTGGCCCCGAGGGGACGACACCGGCGGCGGCCCAGCCCCCGACGCAATAGCCGGCCAGGGACAGACCGATGGCGAGCAGGATGGGCACGCCGACCACGTCGTGCAACACGCGCACGCCGTGCATGTAGCCGAGCAGCAGCAGCATCGACAGGATGTTGGCTGCATCCAGCGGCAAGCCGATGGCAAGTACGACGACGGTAAATGGGAAGGGCAGGGTGAGAAAGAGGGACTTCATCCGCGGTGTCGCCACGTACGCGACGACCGTCGCTTGCAGCGAGACGACAACGACGAGGACCAGATCCCACGGCCCCATGTGGATATCGAGGAGTTGCGGCAGGACTATTGTCCTGTCACTAGGAAACTGCCTGCACGGTATCCTCGCGCTGACCGACAAAAGGGGGCGCAAGGAAACGCTGCTGCTGATCGGTGAGGTCGGAGTAGGCCTCCAGGTCGTAGTAGTGCTGCGACCAGGAGGAGTGACCGGGACTGTACTTGTAGAGTATGGAGCGCCGTTCGTGGGCCGCCGTCCAGGCCATGGTGCCATGCATCAGAGCTTCGGTGAAGATGATGGCGTCTCCCGCTTCGGCCTCGACCTGACGCACGTAATGGGCTTTCCGTTCGTGTCGACGAACATCGGCGGGCAGGTCACCGACGAAGTTGCTTTTGTGGCTGCCTGGGATGCAGCCGAAACCCCCGGCACCGGGACCGGCGTCCGTGAGATTGAAGGTGATCACCGTGAGTCCGTTGCGGATGACGCCATTGTGACACACATACCAATGATCCCCTGCACCGACCTGCGGGCTGGCGCCGCCATGCAACCCCCCGTGAGGGGCACCGTCGCGCATGAAGATGCAGTAGTCGTGATCGAGGCGGACCTTCGGGCCCATCAATGCCAACAGGTAAGGGACCAGTTTGGCATGGTCGATCAGGGCCTGGTATGCCGGTCCCCATTGTGAAACATTGCTCGTCCGGTAGGACGTCCCCTCCCCCCACCCACCGGGTGGGTCATCGGCGAGGGCATTCAGTGCGGCCAACTCGTCGCTGTCGAGCACACCCTTTACCACCAGGTATCCTTCGAGGTCGAACTGGAATTTCTCTTCCGGTGTCATGCTGTTTTCATTCTCCCGACTTTCGCTGAACAGGTCCGCGCAATATAGTCACGCCCTATGAATCTGTCTCCCGATCCCGAAACACTGCGCCAATCCCTGCCCGACGTGACCTCGACGCAACGCCTGTCCGGTCTTGCCGCAGGGGTCGATGTTTTTCGTGATCCTTGGGGCATCCCGCACATACGTGCCGATTCTGCGGCCGACCTGTTCTACGCCCAGGGGTTTGTCACCGCCCAGGATCGCCTCTGGCATATGGATGCCGATCGGCACCAGGCGCTGGGTCGCTGGGCGGAATGGGTGGGACCCTCAGGCGTCGGCAAGGACTGCCTGTTGCGGGCGGCGGGAATGGGGCACACGGCAAAACTCGACTACGAGGTCAGTTCTGCTGCGGCGCGCGCCATGATCGATGCCTATACGGCGGGGGTCAATGCTTTTATCGAGTCGGCATCGGTGGTTGCCATCGAGTATCGACTGCTCGATGAGCAACCTGAGCCCTGGGAAAGCTGGCACTGTCTGGCGGTGTATAAGATTCGCAACAGTCTTCTCGGCACCTTCGAACCGAAGCTGCTGCGCACCCGACTGGCTGCCACGATCGGTCCGGAGGCGACGGCGAACATGGTCCGTGGGTATCCTCAGGGCCATCTGCTGACGGTGCCACCCGGCAACCTGTACGATGGCGATGACCTCGACGGTACCGAAGCCTTGCGGTTGTCGGCGGCGGCACTCGCCGAGGCCGGCGGTGACCCCGACCTGTTGATCCCCGGGGTCGGCTACGATGTCGATGGCGGCTCCAATGGCTGGTCGGTGGGGGGCACGCGCACCGCCAGTGGCGGGCCGATGATCGGCGGCGATTCACACCGTGCCCTCGATGTGCCCAATGTCTACTACCAGATCCACCTCAGTTGCCCCGAGTTCACCGTCATCGGCCACTCGGTGCCCGGTGTGCCAGGGGCCATGCACTTCTGCCATAACGAACACGTTGCCTGGGGTATGACCCACGGCATGGCCGATACCCAGGATCTGTATATCGAACGCTTCCGCGAAGCCGCGGCGGGCACGCGCCAGTATCTGCACCGTGATCTTTGGTTGGCCGCCGTGGTGCGCGACGAACAATTGCAGGTGCGCGGCGCCGACCCCATCGACCTGCAAATCACCCTCACCCGTCATGGACCCATCATCGCCGGCGACCCCGCAGCGGGGTGGGGTGTGGCCATCTGCGATCCGGGCCTGATCGAGGGCACGCCGTGGCCGGATTCGGTGCTGGCCGCCATGCAGGCACGCAGCGTCGAGGAACTGCATACAGCCTTCACGGAGTGGACGGATCGCATCAACAACTACGCCGTCGCCGACACGGGGGGGCATTTCGGTTACTTGCACGAAGGCCGCATTCCCCTTCGCGACGAGACCAATGGCTGGGCTGCGGTCCCCGGCTGGACGGGAGAATTCGACTGGGATCGAGGTCATATCCCTCACGACGAACTGCCGATCTCGATCGATCCGCAAACGGGTTGGGCAGTGACCTGCAACCAGCGTGTCACCGGCGCCGATTATCCGTACTACGTCGGATTGTATATGGCGTCCGAACATCGGGCCCGACGGGTGATGGACCGTATCCTCGAACTGGAACCGGGGAAGATCGACATGGACGCCATGGCGGGAATTCACGCCGAGCGTCTGTCCTTGCCAGCACGAGCGTTGGTCGCCCGCCTGCTACGGGCCCTGGATGGGGCAGAACTCGCGGGACCTCTGCAGGCTGGTGTAGAGTTGTTGGGTGCGTGGGATGGACGCATGGATCGTGAAGGGGTGGCGCCATCCATCTATCAGGCGACAAGGAGGGCGTTGATCCGGCGTCTCGTGCAGCACGTCTTTGGTGACGCCGTCGAACTGTTATGGGCGAATGTCCCCGGAGCGGACACAATGGCTCGACAGGTGACGCAGGAGGTCCACCTGGCCATGGTGGGCGAGACACGGGGGGATCGAGTCCTGCCCCCCGGACAAAGCTGGGAGGGTTTGTTGCGCGAGGCCTACACTGCGGCCATCGCCGAACTCAGCAGGCAACTCGGTGACGATCCGTCAGCCTGGGTCTGGGGCCAACTGCACCGCACACGGCCCGTGCATCCCCTGGCGGAGAGCTTCCCTGACTGGGCGTCGAGTCTCAATCCGCCGGGATACGCCGTCCACGGTGACGCCGACACGCCGCTGGCAGGCAGTTTCACGATGAATTCCTTCGCCGTCACCGGGTTGTCCGTCAATCGCTACCTCTTCGATCCGGGGGATTGGACGACGGCTCGCTGGATCGTACCTGGAGGGGCTTCAGGACATCCCGGATCGGTGCACTATGACGATCAGGCGCCACTACATGCCGATGTCGAATACATCCCCGCACTGTGGGAATTCGCCGAGATTGCGTCTCGGGCGGAGACAACGCAGCGGTTGGAACCGGGGTCACAATGAGAGTCAGGAGAGAAATCGCCAGATGAAGATTACGAAGATCGAACAGTTCTTCCCCTTGCCCCGTGTGCGCCTGGTGAAGATCACGACGGATACAGGGATCAGTGGCTGGGGGGAGACGACACTCGAAGGGAAACCACAGAGTGTGGTCGCCGCCGTCGACGAACTGGCCCAGTATTTTCTCGGCAAGGATCCGCTGCGTATCGAGCATCACTGGCAACATGTATATCGCTCCGCCTTCTTTCGCGGCGGCAACGTCTTGATGACAGCCCTGTCAGGTATCGACCAGGCACTGTGGGATATCTCCGGCAAGCATTATGGCGTTCCCACCCACGCGCT
>DPVW01000186.1:0-135 GCA_003529325.1 Candidatus Latescibacterota bacterium
GATCCCCGTCCTCGGTCCCGAGGCAGGATCGTGACCTTCTCGTGCAGGGGGCACCTGGCGTTAGTCCACGTCGTCAAGAGTGAGCGCAGTGTCCTCATCCTGGGGAGTATTCACGACGCGGCACAGCAGGTGATT
>DPVW01000186.1:560-3530 GCA_003529325.1 Candidatus Latescibacterota bacterium
GTTTTCATGCAGTTGTTGAAAAGCCTGCGGGAGCTATTTGAGGCGGTGCTGGAACGGGACCGGTTGCAACGCAGAGTCGAGTGGCTGGGAGACCGAGTCGAGCACCTTGTGGACGGTCTGAGCGAACGCCAGTGCCGTGTTGAAATCGGCGGTGCCATTGCCGGCGAATCGTCGATGGAGTTCATTCTACCCCGAGTCGTCCAGCAGACCAAGGAGGGCGGCTTCGACTTCGCTCGCCAGACGGCACATCTGGACATCCACTGTGGACCCAGCGCCGCCGAAGTCGTGTCTTGCGGAACGGATGGGGCGCGCATCTCGACCACGGCGCCCCCCTCCGAGATGGAGAGTCTGCGGTTCGCCGTTGATGACGGCCGCATCTCCTGGGAACCCGTGAACGAAGCTGTCGGCGCGTAGTCGCTGCTACAACAGCGACACCGGCCGGCGCCACCTCAACTCCGGCCCGGTTGTCGCCCTGTGCGCATCGTTACCGGCCGCCTGCGCGGCCGCACCATCCCCTTCAGCCCCAAACGCCACGGTGACATTCGTGTCACCTCGGGCCGGCTGAAAGAAGCGGTCTTCGATCGCCTGGGGTCCTGCCTGCAGGGTCTCCGCTTTCTCGACATCTGCGCCGGCTCAGGGCAGATCGCCCTCGAGGCATACAGTCGTGGCGCCACGGTGACCGCCGTCGAACCCGACCGCCGGCGACGCGATCTGCTGCGTGCGTTGATGCGCCAATGGGGGATAAACCAACTCGAGCTTCTCGGTCGACGTGGCCAGGGCGCCCTCACCGACCTGGCCGCCGATGGTCGTAGTTACGATATCGTCTATCTGGACCCACCGTATCATGCGCGACACAATGGTCACCCCCTGTCCGAGGTTCTGCTGTCAGCCGTTGGGCAGTCCGGCGTGCTCGCCACCGATGGCTGGCTCCTGGTGCAACATCCCAGGGAGATGGACCTGTCCGAACGGGTCGACGGTCTGCAACGTGCGGAACTTCGCCGGCATGGTACGACCGTCCTGAGCGAGTATCGTTCAACTGCATGAAATCGCAGCCCCCATGATGGCCGCGTCACCTGAAGGAGTCGTGCAGTGAAGATCACCAGCGTCCGTGCCACCGCCGTCCTCGTTCCCAGACCCACGCCCTTCACCTGCAGTCTCGGCACCCACGCCGGCAGTGAAAATGCCGTCGTCGAGATCGAGACGGACGTGGGCATCACCGGTATCGGGGAGGCGTCGAGCATCTGGGACCGTCTGGGTCGCGGTTGCGCCGACGATATCAACGGACTGCTCGCCCCAGCCCTCGTGGGGCTCGACCCAAGCCAGATTCGCCTGGTGACCGATGCGATGGATGTTTTGTTGTCGCCCCGGTCCGCGCCCGCCAAGGCAGGCGTGGAAATGGCCCTGTGGGACATCCTTGGAAAGAGTCTCGGCGTCCCCGTCTATCAGCTGCTGGGTGGCGCCGTACGTGACCGCGTCGCCCTGTCCCGGTCCTTGTCGATGGGCACCGTTGAGGAAGTGCTCGCCCAGGCGGATGCCCTCGTCGCCGAAGGCTATTCGACGCTGAAAATGAAGGTGGGCCGCGACCACGATGCCGATCTGGCGAACCTGACGGCTCTGCGCCAGCGATTCCCCCATCTGATCCTGCGCGTCGATGCCAACATGGGCTGGCCGAATGCGAAGAGGGCGGCCCGTTACATCCGTGAGCTGGAGGCATTCGACATCGAACTCGTCGAGCAACCACTGCACGAGCGCGATCTCGAGGGCCTGCGCTTTCTACGCGAATCGGTGCAGGTACCTATCATGGCGGATGAGTCCGTATGGACCCCCGCCGATGCCATGGCCTGCGTCAAGGCAGACGCCGTGGACGTCTTCAATGTCTATGTCGCCGAAGCGGGTGGGCTCGGACCCGCGGCGCGTATCTTCGGCATCGCCGAGGCGGCGCGTCTGACTTGCATCATCGGCAGTATGCCCGAACTCGGCATCGGCACCGCCGCCCAGGCACACCTTGCCTTCGCCATGCCCAACATCGGCTTCGCCTGCGACGTCAACGGTTGTGTCTATCACGCCGACGACGTTGTCGACCATGGGTTGCGCATCGAGGGTGGTTTCATCTACCCGCCCATCGGTCCGGGACTGGGCGTACGGCTGGATCCCGAACGTGTGGCGAAGTACCGCATCTGATGCGCTTCCGTCCTTGCATCGATCTGCACGAAGGCCGCGTCAAGCAGATTGTTGGCGGTACTCTGCGCGATGGCGAAGCGCCGCAGACCAACTTCAACTCCGCTCTCCCCCCTGCCTACTACGCCGAAATGTATCGGCGTGATGGTTTTGCCGGTGGCCATGTCATCATGTTGGGACCGGGCAATGAGGAGGCCGCCACCGAGGCGTTGACTGCGTACCCCAGTGGCTTGCACCTGGGCGGTGGCATCAACGCCGACAACGCCACCCTGTGGCTCGAGCGTGGCGCCGGCAGCGTCATCGCCACCTCTTTCGTCTTCCGCGACGGGCAATTGCAGCAGGACAACCTGGAACGCCTTGCCGAAGCGGCCGGCCGTGACCATCTCGTGCTCGATCTGAGTTGTGCACCCGACGAGTCCGGTCGTTACGTAGTCGCCACCGATCGCTGGCAACAGCACACCGACTTTGAGGTATCGGCGGCCAATCTCGAGATGCTCGCTGCCTATTGCTGCGAATTTCTTATCCACGCCACGCAGTTGGAAGGCAGGCAGACGGGTGTCGACGAACAACTCATTGCGCGCCTCGGCGATACAACACCACTGCCGACGACGTATGCTGGTGGCGTGCGCTCCATGGCAGATGTGGACCGCATCGAGCGCCTCGGGCAGAATCGGCTCGATTACACGGTGGGCAGCGCCCTCGATCTGTTCGGTGGGTCGGGTGTAAAATACACGGAGCTCGTCAAACGCCACGGTGGTATGCCTCAGGAGAAACCATGAGTCAGCCAAAGAA
>DPVW01000186.1:3927-5449 GCA_003529325.1 Candidatus Latescibacterota bacterium
AAGTATCTGTTCGGCTTCAACGAGGATGGCCACGATCCACGAGGCGCTGACCCTCGGCACCGACGAACTCGCCGTGGACGGCGTGCTCCTTGTCGCCGAACTCGGTGACTACGAAGTCAACGACAAAGAGCAGAAGTTGTATCCGCGCTTCGAGTTGTTCCTGCAGATCACCGACACCTTCCAGCGTTGCCATCGTGCGGTGCCGATCTTCAACGACAAGCACCTGTCGTATCGCTGGACCCATGCCAAGCGCATGTACGACATCTCGAAGGAGCTCGACTTCCCCTTCATGGCGGGATCCTCTCTGCCCGGTGAACTACCGTTATCCCGACATCGAGTTGCCCCTTGGATCAAGAGCTCGGTATGGCCTCGTCGTCGCCGCCGTGCAGTGCCTGGAAGGAGCTGCCATCTGGCAATTTCTAGACGCCACGCCCTGGGCCCAGAAGCTGTTCGACGCGGCGCTTGAACGGAGCCAGAGACCCGCAGCCGACCCGCGAGATGACGACAAGGCGGCGCTCTTCAGGGTGTGGTATCGTGACGGCGTGGAAACGGCGATCTTCCGCCTGCCCGCCGGTGCCGGCGATTTCTGTGTCGCCGTGGACGTGGAAGGACAGCAGGAACCACTGTTGACGATGATATGGCGCAGTCGGCACGACAACCGCAGCTTCGATGCGATGATCCTCCGCATCGACGAGATGTATGAGAGTGGTCAGTCCACCTATCCCATCGAACGAACCTTGCTGGTCAGCGGTGTGCTCGACCTGCTGTTGGAATCACGCATCCAGGAGCACCGACGGATCGAGACACCGCAACTCGATGTCGCCTACCATGTGGGCGAGCGCTCCTTTCACGTCACCGCGAACAGTTCAACGCCCTGGGGTGTTATGCCGTCAGCGTCAGATACAGATTGATCGCCGTGAAATTGATGATCGCCCAGATCGTCAGCATCAGTCCCATCTCTACGGCCAACGACATACGCCGCCCCTGTTGTTCCCGCATCGCCAGGTGCAACACACCGTAAGCCATTGGGATCAGCAGCAGGTTGTTGGCATTGGCGCCCAGCAACACCAGTAGAAAAGGAGTGTCCCCCTTGACTACGATGACGAACAGCCAGAACGCTGGAAAGGTGGTCTGTAGAATACGGATCCAACGGGCACGCCCCGCCTCGCTCTGCACACCCGCCAGTCCGACCTGCCGCAGAAAATCGACGCCGATCCGCCCCGAGCTGGCGGCAAAAACGAGCAGCGTCGAAAACAGCGTGCAGAAGGCGCCCACCATGAACACACCCTTTGCCGTCGGCCCGAGGGTTTCGGTAAAAATCAGCGACACCTGGTCGACGACGGCGATGCCCTCGGGCATCACCTGCAGCCGTGACAGGACCGAGGCGCCCAGCAGGTAGTAGGCACAGGTGATGACGAGGGCGATGGCGGTGCAGACGCCGGCATCCATGGCCAACACCCGCATCCAACCACGATATCGTTCCCGCCACTGTGAGCTGCCATCGTCGGGACCGATAAAGCGT
>DPVW01000031.1 GCA_003529325.1 Candidatus Latescibacterota bacterium
GGTGACCCGGAGAGCACGGACGTCGCCGTCGCCGCAGAGGATCCCCGCCGTGTCATCAACGTGGAAGTGACTCAGTTGCAGGCGCAGGATTTTAGTGACGTCATCCGGCTCACGGGCACTGTTGCCGCCGATCGTGAGGTCACAGTTGCCGCCGAAGAAGCAGGCACGGTGGCTCAGATTCTGGTCGACAAAGGCACAGCGGTCAACGAAGGCCAGCCTCTGATCCGTCTCGACGACGATCTGCTACAGGCCCAATGGGACGAGGCACAGGCGCAGTCGAAATTGGCCCATGAACTGTGGGAGCGAGTGCGCCGGTTGTATGAAGAAGACGGTATCGGCACCGAGAGCGATTACCTCGAATCGCAGTACAGTGCCGCAGGAGCTGCCGCCCGACTCACCCTGATACACGTGCGGCTGCAGCGCACCACGATCCGGGCGCCTTTCGGTGGCATTTTCGACACCCGTCTTGTTGAGGTGGGATCGGTGGTGGCGCCGGGCCAGGCTGTGGGCAGTGTCGTCGATCTGACGCCATTGAAGGTGACCGCAGGTGTGCCCGAACGGTATGCCGCTGACGTGGCGTTGGGTGCGGTGGCGGGTGTGCGTTTCGACGATCTCGGACACGAGGGCTCGGCGAGAGTGTCATATGTGGGCGCACAGGTCCATCCCGACAATCGCACATTCCTCGTCGAATTGTCTCTCGATTCCCCCGTGGCCGGTGCCAAGCCGCAGATGGTGGCGGACGTGGTGTTGCAGCGGCGCCTGCTTTCCGGTGTCGTCGTCGTACCACGTCAGGCCCTGATTCGGACCGAGGCGGGGTATGCTGCCTTCGTTGTCGAAGGCACGGGTGACGAGATCACCGCCAGTGCTCGCCAGGTGACGCAGGGACCCTCAGCGAGCGACCGGGTCGTCATCACCGAGGGGCTGTCTCCGGGGGATCGGGTTGTCATCGTTGGCCAGAACCAGGTCGCCGATGGTGACCGTGTGCGCATCGTGGGTGAGTGAGCGATGACGACGCCAACACGCAACACCGACAAATTCAAGGAGCTCGCTGTCACCTCTTGGGCGGTGAACCACGGCACCTCCGTATTGATCCTGTTCTTCATCATCACCCTCGCCGGCGTCATGGCCTATCAGACGATCCCGAAAGAGTCGTTCCCCGAGATCGAGATCCCCATGATCGCGGTGAATACGATCTACTCCGGGGTGTCGCCGAAGGACATCGAGTCGCTGGTGACGCGGGTCATAGAGCAGGAGCTGAACACGGTTCCTGATCTCAAGCAGCTGACATCCACATCGGTAGAGGGGTATTCGAGCGTCGTCGCCGAATTCACCACGGCGGTGAACATGGACGAAGCCCTGCAGCGGGTCCGTGAAAAAGTGGGTCTCGCCAAGCCGGATCTGCCCGCAGACGCAGAAGAACCGGGGATCTACGAGTTCGACTTCCAGGAGGTGCCCATCCTGCAGGTGAATCTGTCAGGCAAATACGGGCTCGTTCGACTGAAAGAAATCGGCGAAGATCTGGAAGACCTGCTGGAGCAGATCCCGACGGTGCTACGCGTCGATCTGCGTGGGGGCCGCGAGCGGGAAGTGAAGGTGGATGTATCGCTGTCCCGCCTGCAATACTATGGCGTGTCGCTGGAGGACCTGGTGGATGCCGTGCGGGATGAGAATGTGAATATCCCGGGTGGTTCCATCGACGTGGGGGAGATGAAGTTTCTCGTCCGCGTCGATGGTGAGCTGCACGATCCTCTGTCGATCCGGGACATCGTCGTGGACACCCGCGACGGGCGCCCCATCTACGTGCGCGATATTGCCGAGGTCGACTTCGGCTTTGCCGAGCGTGACAGCTACGCGCGCCTCGATGGTCGTGCCGTGGTGACGCTGGATGTGGTCAAACGCAGTGGCGAAAACATCATCGAAACGGCCGACGCCGTGCGGGCCGCCGTCGACGAGATGCAGCCCCTGTTCCCACCGACGACGGTGGTGAAGATCACCTCCGATATGTCGCAGGACATTCGTATGATGGTAAGCAGTCTGGAGAACAACATCATCTCCGGTCTGCTGCTGATCATCGCCGTCCTGCTGTTTTTTCTCGGCGTGCGCAATTCGGTGTTGGTGGGCATCGCCATCCCCACGTCCATGTTGCTGTCCTTTCTGGTGTTGAGTGTGCTCGGCGTGACCATGAACATGGTCGTTCTGTTCTCGCTGATTCTGGCCCTGGGCATGCTGGTGGACAATGCCATCGTTGTCGTGGAGAACACCTACCGTTACGTGGAAGAGGGCTGGGATCGCGCCGAGGCGGCGCGCAAGGCGACGGGTGAAGTGGCAGTGCCCGTCATCGCCGCGACGCTGACGACACTGGCCGCCTTTGGTCCGATGCTGTTCTGGCCCGGTATCGTCGGTGAGTTCATGAGCTATCTGCCGATGACACTGATCATCACGCTGTCGAGTTCGTTGTTCGTCGCGTTGGTGATCGTGCCCGTGTTGTGCGCCCGATATCTGCGGCTGGATGGGGAGAAGGCCAAACCGATGCCGCGTTTGGGGCGTTGGATCCTGCTGCTGGTTGGGGTCGTAATCCTGTTGCCCATGTTCCTGTCC
>DPVW01000256.1 GCA_003529325.1 Candidatus Latescibacterota bacterium
CAGGCGATTGGGGGGTGGAAGTCTCCGGTCATGCTGCACAGATATGGAAAGGTGCGGAACCGGGCGCTACACGAGCAGATGGAAAAGCTGGAGCTGAGGACTCGATGACTATCGAAGTGAGGATCTCGCCCCTTTCTTCCGCTTCTTCGATCCTGACATGGAGTGGAGTATCGAGAACGAAGGCGTTGCCCCCGACATCGAACCTGGATCCGATCGCAACGAATAAGGGACGGGACACGCAGTTGGAAGCAGCGATCACTGAAGTGCGCCGGCTTCGCCGCGGGGCTCCAGACCCAACAACAGCAGCAGGAATGTGTTGTGCCAGTATGCCGTGTTGATATACGGATTCTCCAGACTCGGCCAGTTGGTCCAGTAGGTCTCGTTGTGGGGAATCCGGTGATACCACTGCACCAGCGGGATCGCTGGTAACTCCCGCAGCCAGATTTCCATGGCCTCACGGAACATGCCCTCAAAGGCCGGATCCTCGGGCGAGGTCTGACCCATCAGATCGACGATGCGGTCGTAGTCTGCATTCGACCAGCGCCAGAAGCGCTCCGCGTGAGTGCCGGTTGGTTGCACGAAGCGACTGTGGTAGAGGCGCAGGGTGAAGTAGGGGTCGCGCACGGAGCCGCTATTGCCCATCAGGAACGCCTTTGCCGTGCCTTGTGCCATACGCGTGTTGGCGTCGGGTGTCATGCGGAAATCGGCATCGAAGCCGGCCTTCTCCAACTGTGCCACCAGGACCGGTGTCAGGTCGTTGAAGATGGCGAAGATGTCGATGACGATCTTCATCCGCTCCCCGTCCTTGGTCCAGAAGCCCTCCTCATCGCGGGCCCAGCCCTTGCGTTCCATGATGAGTGCAGACTTCGACAGATCAAAGACGCCGACTTCATACTTGTCGAGCAGATCCTGAATCTGGTCGGTGTAGGCCCGCAGCGGTGGGAAGTCGGGAAAGGGCAGATACGACAACGTGCCGGCGCCCTGCCAGCCGATGGCGACGAGTTGTTCGCGATTGATGGCGTAGTTGATGGCCCGGCGGATTTCGGGGTCGTTGAAGGGGGCTTCCAGATTGTTGAACCCCATACAGATCGGCCACCAGTCGAGGTAGCCGTGAGGCAGTTCTCTGCCACTGAAAGTTGTCACATTCGGGTTGGCATCGAGGATCGACTGGATATTGGGTGGCCGCAAATCGAGGCTCATGTCGAGGGTGTTGCTGATCAGATTCTGCACCCGCTTGGGGCCTTCCATGTACGGTAGGTAGATCAGTCGTTCGACTTTTGGCAGGTCTTGGAAACCGATCTTGCTCGCCCACCAGTCATCACGGCGGTCCCAGACGCGCTGTTCGGGTACGGAAAGTCTGATGCGATACGGCCCGGTGACGACGGGCCAGCCCTTCTCCAGGTCGAAGTTGAGGAACTCCACCGGATCTGGCTGGGCCTCCCAAATATGCTTCGGCACGATGGGAATGCCATTGTCGAAATTGTTGGTGAAGTAGCTGAACATGAAGCGCGGGTTGGCAGCCGTGAGTCGGATGAAGGCCGTGTAGTCATCGGTGGCGGTTGCCTCGGCGACCCAGGCTTCCATGTCGGTGGAGAAGCCCAACTCGGGGGCATTCGTCCTCAGCATGTTGATGGTGAAGACCAGATCGTGTGCCGTCCATGGATGCCCATCACTCCATTCGACGCCTTCACGGATGTGCACGGTGATCTCGGTAAAGTCTTCGTTGTACTCATGCCCCGTGGCGATCCACGGGATGACGTTGTCCTTCGCCGCGTAGGCGTTGTAGAAGTAGAGTGGCTCGAACAGGAAGTTCCAACCCGTTTTCGTGATACCCGTCAGCAGGTAGGGATTGAAGGCGTTGTAGTCCTTGATCTGACCGCCACAATCCCCCTCGCTGGAGCAGTCCATGATAAACGTGCGACTCCGGGGGATGTCACCGGATTGGCCGCCACCACCGCAACCAGCCAGTAGCAGCGCGAGCAGAGCGCACTTCAGAAACTTCGATTGCATCTGTTATTCCTCGTTCGATGTCGTGCCGATGATCTGGGTCAGGTCGCCGCCCTCGAGTTTCTCCTGCTTATCGTAGAGCACGCAGGAAGCCACACGGCCGTCGTCGAGACGGTAGAGCGGGGGCATCTGTTCGCAACGTGCCTCTGCATGAGCGCAGCGCGGCGCATAAGGACAACCACCCGTTGCCTGGTCTGATACCTCGACGTCCTTCTCCTCGACCTCTTCCTCAATCCAGGAGTTGCCCGGATCGGGGGCCGGGATCGAGTGGATCAACTCACGTGTATATGGGTGTTTCGGATCCTTGATCACCTGTTCCACACCCCCTGCCTCGGCGACGGTACCATGATAGAGGACGACGATCTTGTCGCTCACCTGATAGGCCGTCGTCAGATCGTGGGTGATGTAGATGAATGAGATGCCGAAGTCGGTGTACAGTTTGTGCAGATTCGCCAGGATCGTGGCCCGCAGAGAGGCGTCGACCATGGAGACGGGCTCGTCGGCGATGATCAGTTTCGGTTTGAGTAGCAGGGCGCGGGCGATGGTGATCCGCTGACGCTGGCCACCAGACAGTTGATGCGGATAACGGCCCAGGGTTTCCTCCGGACGCAGACCGACGGTGCGCAATGCCTCGTCGATCTGCTCCGCTGCCTGCGCTTTTGTCGATGCCAGACCGAATTTCTGGATCGGCGTCGTCAGGATGTGGTCGATCTTGTAGAACGGGTTATAGACCTCAAAGGGATCCTGGAAGATCGCCTGTACGTCCTGCCGGAAGGCGCGCATCTGCCCCCGGTCCAGCGCACCGACGTCCATGCCGCGATAGCGGACCGTGCCGGCTGTCGGTGGTTGCATGCCGAGTAGCAAACGGGCGATCGTCGTCTTGCCGCTACCGGATTCGCCGGCGATGGTCGTGAATGAGGGCGTCTCGCCGTCGATGGCGAGAGTGAGGTCGTGGACAGCGACCGTCTCGGAGGTCTCCTCCCGCAGCAAACCATCACCGCCGCGGTACACCTTGCGCACGTGCTGGGCTTCAAGCAGAGGTGCCATGGGTCTCCTCTTTCTCATGCAGCAGGCAGGACACGTGGCCCTCGGTTCCCAGTGAGGTCAGCCCCGGTTCGTCCCGGGAGCAGCGCTCCATCGCCTGTGGGCATCGCGGATGAAACAGGCACCCACTCGGCGGATCGAGCAGAGACAAACCGACACCAGGAATCCCTTTGAAGATGCCACGTCGTTCGAAGGACGGAATGCTGGAGATCAACAGCTGCGTGTATGGGTGCTGCGGATTGCGGAATACCTCCGTCACAGAACCGACCTCGACGAGTTTGCCGCCATACATGATACCGACACGTTCGGCGAATTGTGCCATCAGCCCCATGTCGTGGCCCACCAGCAATACCGTCGCCTCCAACTGCAATTGGAGCTCCCTCAGGGTCTGCATGATCTGCCGTTGTACGACGACGTCGAGAGCGGACGTGGGCTCATCGGCGAGGATGAGTTGCGGTCCTAAAGAGATCGCCTGAGCGATACAGGCTCGCTGCTTCATGCCCCCGCTGAGTTCGTGGGGGTAGAGCATCGCCACCTCTGGCTTGAGTTCGACGCGGTCGAGCAGTTGCGTGACGCGCGCTGCCAGCTCCTGTTTCGTGCCCTCTTCGCCGTGCTCCCGTATCGTCAAGGAAATCTGATCACCGATGCGCATCACCGGGTTCAATGAGTTCATCGCCCCCTGCGGTACCATGGCGACGCGGCGCAGGCGATTTTTGCGCACCTCGTCGCCCCGCAGCGACAGCAGGTCGGTACCGTCATCGAAAATCGCGCGACCACCGGCGATCAGCCCCGGGGTCTTGATCATGTGCAGCAAGGCGAGGATCATCGTCGTCTTGCCACTACCCGATTCCCCCACCAGACCGAAGCGTTCGCCCTTGTAGAGTTGCAGATCGACATCATTCACCGCACGGGCGATACCCCGCCGCGTCTCGAAATGCACTTCGAGACCCTGAATGTCGAGCAGGACCTCCCTGGCGGAATCGCTCATACTGCCTTCCGCTGCTTCGGGTTGGCCAACTCGTCCAGCCCGGCGGCGATCATCAACAGGCCGACGAAGACGAGACCGATAAACAGGATGGGAATCGCCCACCACCACCACATGCCACGGATCAGGGCGCTGAAGGTGATGGCCCAGTAGATCGTCATGCCCACGGTAGGATCGTTCTGTGGACCCAGCCCGAGTGCCTCCAGACCGATGGAGGCCAGGATCGCATAGTTGACGGCGTTGGCAAAGAGGGCGGCCAGGTAGGGGAGCAGATTCGGAAACAGTTCTTTCCAGATGATCTCCATCGTACTCATACCATTGAGTTTTGCCATCTGCACGTAGGCCCGCTCGCGCATGGTCAACACCTGGGCACGGATCACCCTCGTAGGCCACATCCAGGCCAGGCTGGCCACCACCATGGCCATGATGTTGACGCTGATCTCTTCACGGATCGTCGAGGCGATGGAAATGAGCACGACGAGGCCTGGCACAGTCAGCAGTGTGTCGACGACACCACGGACGATCGTGTCGAAGGTGCCACCCAGGTAACCACTGGTGAATCCGAGAAAGATGCCGACGCCCAGACCCACGGTGCCGGCGAGCAGACCGACACGCATCGTCAGGGGTACGCCTACGACCATAACCGACAACAGGTCGCGCCCCGCGTCGTCGGTGCCGAAGGGGTGGTCCCAGGAGGGTGCCAGGCGCGAGGTCGTCGACAAGGGCCGGGCCAGTTCCGTGTCGACGAACAGGGGACCGAGGGTGCCGAAGAGAACGATGAAGAGGATGAGCACGCCGCCGGCGCCGAGCATCGGATTCTCGCGCAGGTAGTAGAGTATCTGATCCAGGCGGTGCATCAGCCGTCACTCCGATGGTGCGAGATCCGTGGGTCGAGCAAGGGATACAGGAAGTCCATCATCATCGTGACGAAACCGATCGCCAGGATCAGGATCAGCACGACGCCATTGATGACTGTATAGTCGGATGCCTGAATCGCCTGGAATAGCACGGTGCCGATGCCGGGATAGGCAAAGATCACTTCGACGATGACCTGACCGGCGACGACGTTGGCCAGAGACAGCCCCAGTGCCGTGAACTGGGGCAGCATGGCATTGCGCAGACCGAAACGCAGAAAGATCGTGCGATTGCGCAGGCCATTTGCTTCGGCGAGCGAGATGTAGTCCTCACCCGAGGTGGAGACCATCATGCCGCGCATACCGAGTGCCCAGAAGCCTACCGCCTGCAGGACGATTGCCAGTGCCGGCAGGATCGAGTGATGCACGACATCGACGTAGTATTCGAAACTGGCGATGGCCAGCATGCCCGGTGAATAGCCACCGGAGAGTGGAAAGAGTTTCAGCTTGAGACCCAGTATATAGAGGACGATGAGGCCTAGCAGATATGGCGGGATGGCTGACATCGTCATCAATGGCACAGCCATATTGCGCAGCCAGCGGGGCGAGCCCGGCCACGCCGACAACGCCCCCAGCAGGGTGCCGAAGACAAAACCCATCAGCACCGAGATAAACATCAGACCGATCGTCCACGGCATGGCATTGCCGATCAGGTCGCTGACCCGGGCGGGATAGTTGGCCAGCGAATAGCCGAGATCCAGTGTCAACGTGTCGCCAAGGAAGTTCAGATACTGCTCGTAGAGTGGCTTATCGAGACCGAACTTGGCCTGATACGCCTTGACCATGGCCTCGATGCCATCCTGCCGCAGACCGCCGCTAGCGGCGAGTTGACCCAACTTCTCACGAATGGGATCACGCCCCGTGCCCAGTCGGGGGACGAAGAAGTTGACACTCGCCGCCGCCCACACCACGACCAGGAAGAGGGCGACGCGCCGGATGATATAGTTCCATCTCATGACAAGCCGTTCATTAACGGGCATCGCCGGAAAGCGGGCAAGTGTGGCGCAGCCGGGAGCCGCCGATCATGCCGCTCCCTGTTTGTAGACCGATTCGCGCAAACCTTTGATGTAACCGATGGCGAAGAGCCGGCCAATGGCCGAGTACCCCGGGTGATCGTTGTCGTCTCCCTCCATGGTCGGTACGTGATCCGGACGCAGGACGCCCTCAAAGCCGATGTCGCGATACGCCTTCATGCACTCGTACATGTCCGTCTGACCATCGTCGTGGAAGGTCTCGACAAACTTCTCGGGCGTGCCACGAACGTCGCGCATGTGTACGAAGTAGATCTTGTCGTGAAAGTGCCGGATCACCTCAGGAAGCTGGTCCGTCATCAGCGCGAAATTCCCCTGACACATGCAGATGCCATTCATCGGGCTGGGCACCAGATCGACGAGCTTTTGATAGTTGTCGACGCTGCGCATGATACGGCCCATGCCGCGCAATGGTGACAGGGGTGGATCGTCGGGGTGCATGGCCAACTTGACCCCCGCCTCCTCGGCCACAGGCAGGACCTTCTCGAGGAAGTATTTGAGATTGTCCCACAGTTCCTCCTCCGTCACCTGGTGTTCGGCGGGAGGTGCACCCTTCATCAGTTCGTTGTCGAAGCCCGTCACATAGGCGCCACCACGACTCGGGGTCGTCGTCGACGTGCGTGTCCAGTTGAGGATGGGCATCCATTCATAACACCAGGTCTCGATACCGATGGCCCCCATCGTACGGATCAGGTCCATGGCGTATTCGATCTCCTCGTCGCGGTCCGACAACCCCAGTTTGGCTTTGTCGAGGGGTGGCCGCGCCTCGATGACGTTGAGCTCGAAGCCGCCATTCTCGTACGCCGTCTTGGCGCGCACGATGTTCGGAAAACTCCAGGGGCGCTCGTCGGGGTGTATGTCGGCAGGGTCACCGTCACGTCGCGTATGCGGAAAACCACCGACCACGTGGTCGACACCGCACTGCTTGACCATCCGCCACAGGGCCGATGGTTGAGGGGACATGACTTCGGCGATCTTGATCATCGGTTCTCACTTGGGAGTATGAGGGAGGGCAATGGATGACGGATGTATAGCAACTGATTGGCGGATACCGAACCGACATCGGAGACGAGGCCATCGGGCCAGGTGATTTTGAGGTGGGCGGCGTCAGCATTTCCCAGGCCAAAGCGCAATGTCGCTTCGTTGGATCCGAGATAGCCGGATGCGGAGTTCAAGGTCCGCACCTGGTCGCCGTCGACGGAGCTCAGTTGGACCCGGCTGCCCGTTGCCGGTCGGTGCGCGATGCCCTCGAGTTGCACGGCGATCCAGTTGCCAGGCTCGAGCGTGTCGTTGCGCAACAGTGTCGGCGTGTCGTTGAGATTGACGACGAACAGGTCGATGTCGCCATCGCCATCGTAGTCGCCAATACAACTACCTCGACTGGTCTTGATGACCTCCAGCCCGGGTCCAGCCTCAGCTGTGACGTCGCTGAAGAGACCCTGGCCAGACCCGAGAAACAGTTGATTGGGTTGTGCGTAGCGTGCCCCCGTCTCCGTGACGTCGACCTGTGGATACACATGGCCATTGGCAACGAACAGATCCAGCATCCCGTCCAGGTCGGCGTCGAAAAAGTGTGTTCCCCAACCCAGCAGGGGAACGGTTGGCGCCGCCAGCCCGGCCTCGATCGTCGCGTCAGCGAATTGCCAGGAACCATCGTTGCGGTAGAGCGTGTTCGTCTCGCCGTAGAAGTTCGTTACGTATAGGTCCGGGTCGCCGTCGTTATCGAAGTCGGCGGCATCGATACCCATTCCCGCCTCCGCCTCGCCGTCGCCGTTGAAGGCGACGCCCGCTTCCCCGGCGACATCGGTGAAGTGCAGCTCACCGTCATTGCGGTAGAGCACGTTGGCCGTCTCGTCGTTGGCCACGAACAGGTCGACATACCCATCGCCGTCGAAATCCTCAGGCACCACGCCGAGACCATACGAATCATTGGCTGCGCCGACGCCGGAGGCCTCCGTGACGTCGGTAAACCGTCCACCCCCGTCATTGCGATACAGACGATCGGGGGCACCCGGCATCCCCAGGGGCCCGCAGTAGACGCGGATACCTCCCAGATACATGCAGGGCTCGTCGTAGGCAGGGTCATCGGGCACATCGTCGAGGCTGAATTGCACGTAGCTCGTGACGTAGAGATCGAGATCACCGTCCAGGTCGGCATCGAAGAAGGCGGCGCTGGCGGAGAAATCTTCACCGGCAGTCCCCGAGTCCTCTGTCACGTCGCTGAAGGTGCCATCGCCGTCATTACGGTAGAGTACGTTGGCACCGTAGTTGGTCACATACAGGTCGTGATTCCCGTCATTGTCGATGTCTCCCACGGCGACACCGGCGCCCCAGCCCTGGTGAGCGACCCCCGCCGCGATCCCACAGGCGCGGAAGCGTCCGGATCCTTGGTTGCGGAACATCTCATTTCCCGGTCCCGCTCCCAGGCTCTCCGCAGTGGAGCCATTGACGAGATAGAGGTCGACAAGACCGTCGCCGTCGTAGTCGAAGAATGCCGCGCCGCTGCCATGGGCTTCGAGGATGTGCCGTTTTCGTTCGCCGCCAAAGATGTTGGGTGACTCGACCCCCGCTGCGGCGGTCTGCTCCGAGAAGTGTGGTCCGCCCATCGCCAGGCTCACCGCTAACAACTGGGCGAGGACGCAGTACCGCAGCGCGCGTCCTATTGCGCGCACCTGAGGCCCACACTGTTGCCTTTGATGTAGGAGTGGGAAGATCCCATGTCGTTGCTCTTGGCACAGGCCGCCAGTGTCTTGCCGTTGACGAAGGAACCGCCTCGGAGTTTGGGATCGCCAGCGGCATTCACCGCCCACTCCCAGACGTTGCCGCCCATATCCCAGATGCCGTAGGCGCTACGGCCCTCAGGAAAACTACCCACCGGCGCCGTGCGCATAAAACCGTCAGCCTTGCCGAAGATGTTGGCTCGTTGCACCGCCTCAGGACCCAACGGGCGCAGGTGGTGTCCCCAGGCAAAGGTGAGTTTGTCCGGTCCCTCACAGGCGAACTGCCATTCTGCTTCCGTGGGCAGTCGTTTGCCAGCCCATTCGCAATAGCCTCGGGCGCCCACATAGGAGACCTCCACCACGGGATGGTCGGCGAACCCCTTTTTGGGCTGAAAGAGGCCTTCCACCAGTTCGATCTGAACGTGGGCGCTTGCCATCTCCACAGGGGCCACGCCTTTGACGCGTTCGTTGCCCTTGTCGTTGAGATAGGATGCCATCTGCTGATTGGTGACCTCGTACAGATCCAGATAAAAGCCGGCGTCGCCGATGGCCACCATCTCTCCCGTGTCGCGCCGTGGGGTGTCGGCGGCGATGCCCGCCATCGCTGCCAGTACAACCAGGGTTCTGCTCCAACGCATACTCTCGTTCTCCTCTTTTTCAGCCCATAGTATAACGTTCGCCCAATGTCAGAGTCAGGCGTTACCTTTTTAGCCATGAGAAAACGGACCGCATTTGTCGGGTTGTTCATGGCAGCCATGGCGGCCTGCTCGCAGCAGCAGGAACCTTCGGCGTTGGATCTGGACGGTCATCGAGTGACCCCATTCGACGTGGCCATGCCGGCGACAACCCTCATCTTCGTGCGCACCGACTGTCCCATCTCGAACAGATACGCCCCAGAGATCCAACGTCTGCAGGATGAGTACGGCCCCCGAGGGATGCGTCTTTTCCTCGTCTATCCCGACGGCGATGAAACGCCGGAGAGCATCCGCCGCCACGCCACCGAATACTCCCTGTCCGTCGAATCATTGTTGGATCCCGACCACGAACTCGTAGACCATGTGCAGGCGACGGTGACTCCTTCCGCCGCCGTTATCGTTGCCGGTCAACTCGTCTACCTCGGCCACATAGACAATCGTTACGATGATCTCGGAAAGGCACGGGCGGCAGCGTCACGTCAGAGTCTGCGAGAGGTCCTTGATGCCGTAGCAGCCGGACAGGTTCCGCCACTGCGCCACACACGCGCCGTGGGTTGCCTGATCGCTGATCTGAAATGAAAATCGTGCTGACGCTGCTGGCGGCGGTCTTCGCTCTCCTGTTGTCATGCACTCCCTCGAAGCCTGCGTCACCAACGTATGCGCGGGACATCGCACCGATCCTGCACCGAGAGTGCGTTCCCTGTCACCGGCCGGGAGAGTTGGCGCCATTCCCCCTGCTCACATACGACGACGCCCGCAAGAGGGCGCGCCAGATCGTGCAGGTGACGGGCTCTGGATTCATGCCACCGTGGAAGCCGGAACCGGGCTTTGGCACATTCGTCGGCGAGCGGCGTCTCAGCGCAGGCGACATCGAGACTCTCCGTCGTTGGGCGGAAGCGGAAGCGCCCCTGGGGGACTCGACACTCGTCCCTGAGCCACCGGTCTTTACCGATGGCTGGCGGTTGGGCGAACCGGATCTCGTACTTGGTATGCCGGAGTCCTACACAGTGCCGGCAGAGGGCGTCGATCTGTTTCGCAATTTTCTGCTTGCAGGCGTCATCGATGAGACACGGTATATACGAGCCTTCCAGTTCCGCCCGGGAAACCCGAAAGTCGTACACCACGCAGTGATCATGATCGACCAGAGTGGCACGGCGCGGCGGCGTGACGCCCTCGACGCCGAACCCGGTTTCGCCGGTATGAGTTTTGGCGAGGCGCGGGAGCCGGACGGTCACTTTCTCGGATGGACGCCGGGAAAGGCGCCCGCGCAGAGCTGTGACGAGATGGCCTGGTCCCTTCGTCCTGGATCGGACCTCGTCGTGCTGCTGCACATGCTGCCTACAGGAAAACCCGAGCCGATCCAAGCCAGCCTTGGTCTCTACTTCGCCGCCGGTCCACCGGCACGTGTCCCTGCCTCGATCCGACTCGGGCGCAAGGACATCGACATCGCCGCAGGCGACGACAACTACGTGCTCGAAGACCGCTATGTTCTGCCGGTGGATGTTGAGCTTCTGCGGATCTACCCTCACATGCACTATCTCGGCAAGTCCGTACAGGTGTACGCCACCAAACCGGATGGTTCAAAACAGTGGCTGATCCGTATCGACGACTGGGACTTCAACTGGCAGGACGACTATCAGTACGAAGAGTCGCCACGGCTGCCGGCGGGCACGGAGATCTATATGCGCTACGTGTTCGACAACTCCTGGGCCAATGTCTTCAATCCGAACATACCCCCAAAGGCTGTCACCTATGGCTTGCGGTCAGCGGACGAAATGGGGGATCTCATCCTGCAGGTCCTGCCAGAGGATCCGAAGGACCTTGCCCCACTGTTGCAGGATCTGCATCATCAGTGGCTGGCCCAGGAGATCCAGGGCCACCAGATGCTGCTACGCGCCGATCCCGAAGACTTCGAAAACCATCATACGATCGCCATGTATCACCTGCAGGCGGGGAGCGCCGACTCAGCCGATGTACACTTCGAAAGAACCTTGCAGCTGCATCCAACCTACGCCGAAGCCCATGTGAATTACGCTGCCGCCCTGGCGGCGCGGGGACGGTTGGCAGCCGGGATTGACCACCTGGAGCAGGCGATCGACAGCCGACCGGGCTTTTCCAAGGCACACTTCAACCTGGGGTTGGCGCTGCACGCTGCTGGTCAACGGGTCAAAGCCGGGCAGCACTTCGAGGAAGCGGCGCGGCTGCGTCCGGAGATGGCTGCTGCGATCCGTCGAACCGTCGCCGGATTGAGGCGCTAACACGAACTCATCCTACATTGAAGCCAGAAGTCAAGCGGTGCGATCGGACAAGGACTTTCATTGAAAGCAACCACGCGATGACTCGACGCCTGGTCTTATCGGCCATGCTCCTGGGCCTGCTCAGTGCACCCGGGCTGACGGAAGAACTGCGTTTCGACAGCCTCAAAGACTGGCAGTTGTGGGATATTCCCCAGGGCATTGTTAATCTCGGAACCGACGGTATCATCCGTCCCGTCGAGATCCGCAAGAACATCAACGCCTCGCTGAACGCCACCGCCCTGGGTGGTGGCGTTCACAAGACGGGCTCGAATCCACAGCAGGCAGCCTCGGTGCTGGATGGCGACCTCACCACCGGTTGGGCACCCGACAGCGCCGCTGTCGCCGATGACTGGTTCATCGAGATCGATCTGGGTCGCGCTGTCTCCGCCCACCGAGTGACGCTGCAGTTCGACGAATCGATGCCTCCCTTCGGGTTGTTCGACCTGCTGCTGTCCACGGGCGAGCCCGCGGTGGACGTTGTGGGCAATCCGATCGAAGGCACGCTCGTGTATCGCGTCTCCAAACGGTACAAGGCCAATGATCGGCACAGGGTCACCTACGAACTCGACGAGCCCTTGCACACGCCGATTCGCTACGTCCGCGTGCAACCCTTGACGATCGTCCCCGGCGCACGGTTGACGGAAGTCGAGGTCGTCGGTTTTGGTGACAACCTGCTGACGAATCTGCTCGACAAAGGCGGCAACATCGAGATCGTCACGGCCATCGAACTGGGTGCCGGCGCGGTAGCCCTGGGCAATGCCTTTTCGCTGATCGATGGAGATCTGGTCACCCGCTACTCACAGCGCAACGAGCCGCGAGCGGCCTTCGACATCTTCGGCCACGTCACACTCGATCTGGGCGCTGTGTTCTGGACGGATCTGGTGCGCATTATCAACGGGGTCGTCGTTCGTTCAGGCAACAGTGGGGGCATCACGACAGCGCAGTTCATCTCACGGCGCAGCTTTATCTATCGCTTCTACGAGATCCTGACCTCCGATGGTTCGTTATCTCCAGATGGCACCCGCGTATGGACCAAACACTTCTCCAACTGGGCCACAGCCGAGATGCGCTTGCGGGGCCTGGCCGATCACCGCTTCGATCCTATCCCCGCCCGGTTCGTGCGTTTCCGCTGGCGCGTCTGGGACGCTACCTGTGCTTTCGGGGCGGCGCTCGCCACCCAGGCTTTTACATCGAGAAATTGTCTGGTCACCGGATGGACCGAAGAGGTGCAGGTTTTTGGCGAGGGCTTCCCGAGAGAAGTGATGATGCATTCACCACTACTCGATCTGAGTGATGGCAAGAATCTGAATGCCGTGCGCTGGGAGGCAGATTCCCCACCGGGAACGCGAATAGAGATCAGTACACGCACGGGAAATCAGGTCGCGCGGCTGTTGACATTTCGCGACAAGAATCTGAAAGAGGTGACGGAGCGGAAATGGGGCAAGTTGATTCCCAGTTTCCGCGGCCCCATCGACACGACACTGGTCGCTGGGGGGGACTGGAGTCCCTGGAGTCCGACGTATGGCGCCCCTGGTGCGTCCTTCCAGTCGCCCTCACCACGACGCTATCTGGAAATGAAAGTGCAACTGATCACGGATGAGCAGGACAGGGCACCAACACTAGACTGGGTCGCCGTCGACTTCTCAGCGCCATTGGTAGGCAAAATCCTCGGTGAGGTGACACCGATCCAGGCGCGCCCGGGGGAACGTACCGAGTTCAGTTATTTTGTCCGCGCCGAAGACAATCCGATCGGCTTCGATCGTCTCGCCGTCGAAGCCTCGACGGCACTCGACTTTGTCGAGGTGCGGATCGACGGTTCGAGTATCGACGCCGTGGCGACGCCAACAGAGGACGGCTTTGATCTGTCCTTGCCACGTCGAATAACAGGGAACCGACTCGTCGAGATCCGCTTCGCCACCTCTGTCTATCTGCAATCGACCCGCTTTGACCTGTTCCTGGAGGATGATCTTGACGGGCAGCAGATCCGTCAGCGTGTCGACCCCGGTGATGCCAACACCGATGTGGAGAGCAATTCGACGGTTGTCGG
>DPVW01000019.1 GCA_003529325.1 Candidatus Latescibacterota bacterium
TACCGGATATCCGGCCGGACCTCGTTGGAAAGCAGCACTCCTGCAGCTCGAAGGTGTTGCCGTGGACGACGACCGAGTCAAAATCAAACCCCCGTCGACGTGAGTAGCTATCGAAGCCCAACCCTCCTCTCTACGTGAGTCCCTGCAGGATTTCCTCGACGCCCTGGTGCGTGACGGCTCCCTGTCGGCGAGCACGCTGTCCGCATATCGTCGCGACCTGGAACGGTACCTGCTGTTCTGCGAGTCCCGACAAGTGCGCAAGGCTGGCGACATCCTTGCCCAGACCACGGCGGCACACATGCAAAATCTTCATGAATGTGGTCGCAGCCCCGCCACCATCGCTCGCAGTCTATCAGCCCTGCGACGATTCCACGATTACCTGAGGACCACTGGTGACTGCCCGAGAGATCCCACAGTCGGGTTGAAACCACCCCGGGTGACTCGCCCTGAGCCTGACCCGCTTACCGTGGACGAAGCACGACGTCTCGTCAGCGCCGGCCTTGATGGGGACTCACTTGCCATGCGTGACCATGCCATTCTCGAAATTCTCTACGCCGCTGGGCTCCGCGTCTCAGAGTTAACGGCCTTGCGGCCCCCCGACTTGTTGCTTGAGCACAGTCTGGTCCGTGTCCATGGCCGGGGTGCACGGGAGCGTGTCGTCCCTTTGGGGGACGCTGCGATCGATGCGGCAACGCGGTATGCACGTTTTGGCCGGGCCTCCCTGCTGCGAGCCTCCGACCCTGACACTGCCCCATTCTTTGTTAGTGCCCAGGGGCGCTCCCTGTCACGCATGAGTGTGTGGAAAATCATCCGTGTCGCCGCCCGCTCTGCCGGAATCGACCGAGCCGTCAGCCCACAGACCTTGCGTCATACATTCGCTGCCCATCTGCTTGGTGGCGGCTTCGACCTGCGCGATGTCCAGCATCTGCTTGGACATGCCGACATTTCGACGACCTCCATCTATACACGCGCTGATAACGAACGACTGCAGGCATTGCATCGTACCTACCACCCACGCGCCTGAGTCACAATGTCTCCTACTTTTCAAGAATTCATCCTCTGGTTTCCCGCCGTCGTCGTCGCCCTGACGGTGCACGAATTTGCCCACGCCTATGTCGCCGACCGACTCGGAGACCCGACGGCACGCGCCTTGGGGCGGGTGACGCTCAACCCACTCTCCCACCTGGACATGATGGGCACGATTCTGCTCGTCATCATGCACTTCGGCTGGGGTCGACCCGTTCCGGTGGACACGCGATATCTGGCCAATCCCAAGCGCGATATGTTGGTAATCGCTGCCGCGGGACCGGCGATCAATGTGGTGACCGCCCTCGTCGTCGGTCTGGGCCTGCGCCTCTTCGGGCCGTTGCTGTTGACATCTGAAACTGGGGTCCTGTTCTATCTCGGCCTGCGGGCCCTCGTCCTGCTCAGCCTCCTGCTCGCATTCTTCAACCTGCTACCCGTGCCACCTCTGGACGGTTCGAAGGTCCTGGTGGGCGTGTTGCCGATCCCCCTCGCCAACAGCTACGCGCGTCATTCGAGTCTTCTCTCCTGGGGCCTGATGGGACTGATCGTGGTCGGCGCCATGACCGGCTGGCATCCGCTGTCGAAGCTGATCTACCCACCTGCCCGGGGGCTTTACGTTTTGCTCACCGGCACCGATATGCCCTGAAAAGATGGGCCTGCTCGGTAACATCGCTCTTGGCAAGTACGTGGCGGGGACCTCCATCCTGCATCGGCTGGATCCGCGCACCAAACTGCTCGCCGTCCTGGTCTGGATGACAGCGGCTCTGGCCTCCCGAGGCATCCCCGCGGTGGCAGCGTTCTGCATCTTTGTTATCGGCACCACTTATCTGTCCCACCTGCCGCCCAAACTGCTGTTGAAAAACCTGCGCTCCTTCCTGTGGCTACTGATGATCACCGCCCTGCTGCACGCGGGTATGACACCGGGGCATCTGCTCTGGCACATCCCTTGGCTCGAGCTCAACATTACCGAAGAGGGCTTGCAGGCGGCGGCCATCTTTTGCCTCCGCCTCGGCGCCGTGGTCACGGCGGCATCCCTGTTGACTCTGACCACGTCACCCATGGAATTGACGGATGGTCTCGAGCGCCTCATGCGCCCCTTCCGGCGGCTGGGGGTCCCCGCCCACGAACTGGCGATGATGATCTCCATCGCCCTGCGCTTCATCCCGGTTCTGGCGGAAGAAGCCGACCGTCTACAGAAGGCACAGATCGCTCGAGGGGCTGAATTCACCGGCCACCCCATCGCTCGAGCCCGCAAACTCGTCCCCTTGCTCGTCCCCCTCTTTCTGGCAGCCTTTGCCCGCGCCGATCGACTCGCGATCGCCATGGAGGCACGCGGCTATCGCGGTGGGGAGGGACGCACTCAGTATCGGCAGCTACAATTCGGCACCGCCGACAGCCTCGCCGCCTGCGTCTGCATTGGCGGTTGTTTTATCATGTGGTGGGTATCGCAGCTTGGCCGGGGTCTGTTGCCGTGACCACCTCCCCGGGCAAACGGACGCTCCGTCTGGATCTCGAGTACGATGGCACCGATTTCGTCGGTTGGCAGGTGCAGGCTCGCGGTCGCTCCGTCCAGGGAGAGTTACAGCGCGCCCTGCGGACCCTGTTGCAGGAGGAGGTGACACCTCATGGCTCGGGACGAACCGACGCTGGCACTCATGCCCTCGGCCAGGTCGCCCATTGCCACACGGGCAGTACCCTACCCGTGGAACGCCTCCTGACGGGCGTCAATGCACTGCTGCCACCTGACGTGGCGGTCTCTAACGTGTGTTGGGTCGATGACGACTTCCATGCCCGCTACAGCGCCCGTGGGAAGCGTTATCGGTATCGGATCAGCAGCGCCCACAGTCCCCTCGATCGTCATCGTGTCTGGACGATGTTTCGCCCCCTTGATCTGGAGCGGATGACGGCAGCCGCCGGATTTTTGACGGGAGCACTCGATTTCCGCGCCTTCTGCAAAGCCCTGCCACCGCCAGACCACTTCGAGTGCCGTATCGATGACGCATCCTGGAGACGACAGGGACGGGAATTCATCTTCGAAGTCGAAGCCAATCGCTTTCTGCGTCATATGGTTCGAATCCTCGTGGGTACGTTCGTCCAAGTTGGTCTCGGCAGGATGTCGCCAGCCGACTTCGGCCAATTGCTGACGCCGGCCTCGGGGCGGAACCATGGGGGCCAGACTGCCCCGTCGCGTGGGTTGTGCCTGCTCTACGTGAACTATCCATCCTCCTTTGGTGGGCGCTCGGGCGCATCTGTGCTGGCCACAGGTGCCCCTTGAATGTGCCGTATGTATTGTACATATTGAACTTAGGATGATGAATCACAAGTCTTGGTGGCCCCCGAGCGCCGTCACCGCTGCGCTGGCAGCCTGCCTGATGTCAGGCGAATCTGCCGCCAGCGATCTGAACATCGACGGGACTCGGCGCAATGCGCTCGTACGCGCCGTGGAACGGGTACAACCTGCCGTTGTCAGTATCCACGTCGTGCATCGAGAACGAGTCCTGCGCCAGGACCCTTTGCTCGAATTCTTCCGCTTTGGACGCCGGTATTACCGGACCGAACTGCGTGATCGCATCACCGGTGGCTCGGGATTTCTCATCGACGCCTCGGGCACCGTGTTGACCAACGGCCATGTACTCGGGCAGGATCAACCGATGCGGGTGGAGGTGTCCCTGCCGGACGGACGGGTCTTTGAGGCGAACGCCGTTCACCGAGACGAAGCCCTCGACCTGGGCGTTCTGCAGATCGACGGTGCCGATCTCCCGGTTGCGCCCCTCTGGGAATCGGGCGATATTCTTGTCGGAGAATGGGCCATCGCCATCGGCAACCCCTTCGACCTCGGACCAACCGTAAGTGTCGGTGTTATCAGTGCAATAAACCGAGACTTCCCCGAGCGTCAAGGAGACTATTACTACCAGGATATGATCCAGACCGACGCCGCCATAAATCCTGGCAACAGTGGGGGTCCGCTGGTCAACGCTCTGGGTGAGGTCGTCGGCATAAACAGCTTCATCTACACCGGTGGTGAATTCAGCTTGGGGTCCATCGGGATCGGTTTTGCGATTCCCGTCCAAGCGACACGCCCGTTCCTCGAAGAGATTCGCACACAGGGGCGTTTGCGCTCGGCCTGGCATGGGATCGCCGATCTGCAGAATGTGACACCGCGGCTGGCTGCCTATCTTGAGTTGAACAGCACCGAGGGAGCGGTGGTGGTTACCGTGGCGATGGACAGTCCTGCCGACGAGGCCGGACTCGGGCGTGGTGATGTCATCCTCTCCATGAATGGAAAAGGGGTGGCGACGGCGATCGAAGCTTGGCGTTTGCTGCAGAGCTTGCGTGTCGAGCAGGAATGCGTATTTGAAGTTATACGCCGTGGCAAGCGAAAAACCGTGAAGTTTCAGGTCGTCGAACGGCCCGGGGGTACGGGTTGGAACTGAAGAGCGCTACTTACCTTGCGGAGTTGGCTCCGGCCAATAAGACCGTATCGGGAGTTGTTTCTTGATTTACATCAACCGCGCCATCATCCCCAACCTGTTCACTATCGGCAATCTGCTGTGTGGGTTCCTGGCACTTCGTTATGTCACCGAAGGCAGATACGTTTCCGCCGCCTGGCTGGTCGTGCTGGGAGCGGCCCTCGACAATATGGATGGCCGCATTGCCCGGTTGATCGGTCGGGACTCGGCCTTCGGTATCGAATTCGATTCCCTCGCCGATGTCTGTACTTTCGGCGTCGTGCCAGCCTTCATGCTCTATCACAGCCTGTTTGCCTCGGGTTGGGGGGCGACAATCGCCTTTGTGTTTCTTCTGGGTGGTGCCTTCCGCCTGGCCCGCTACAACGTCATGAGTCACGAGTCCCGCAAGACCGACTACTTCACCGGCCTGCCGATTCCCGCCGCCGCGATCGCTCTCACCCAGTTTATCGTCTTCACTGAACATGCCTGGCAGACGGCGCACGCCGCCCAACTTGGTGTCATCGTAACGATATTTCTGGCGGCGCTGATGGTGAGCCGAGTCGAATACGACTCGATGCCGAACTTTCGCTCCAGTGGTTTCTGGGATCGCTGCAAACAAGCCTTCTTTATCGGTGGTGTCGCCCTTGTCGTGCATCCAGCGACATCAAAGGACTTCTTCTTCCCCATCCTGTTGGTCTACCTGCTCACCGGGGTGGGGCGCTCGGTTGCCAGGATCTTCAGCGATGAGGTGACCCAACACGCCTGAAGCGTGTACGGGTTCTAGCGGAACGTGGGCTACCTATGATGCTGCGTGATAAGCCCGTCAGTCATCTGATTCTCATTCTTTTTATCAGCGCCATCGGTGGTAGCGTCATCGGTGAGTCACTGCGGTTGATCTTGTGGTTTGTCGCTGGGAAGGACAGTATCGTCGAGCGAGCACTGCTCGACTACTTCCCATACGCCATCGGCCCGCATATGCTGAACCTCATCATCCTGTCCTTTCAATTCGAACTGACCCTGAATTTTAATGTCATCACACTGCTCGGTGTCTTTGTCGGCTGGTACTACTTCAAGTATTCGTACTGACAGACAGGTAACCACGGAGAATCGTCATGTTTCCGAGTCATTGGGAAATCCTCGTCATCTTTCTCGTCGTCCTGCTGCTCTTCGGCGCCAAGCGCATCCCGGAAATGGCCAAAGGGATGGGCAAGGGCATCCGCGAGTTCCGCAGCGCCGTTAAGGATGTGCAGGAGGAGGTCGATATCGCCGGACGCAACGACAGCCGTCCGAATATCCCCCCCGCATCGACTGCGCCACCGGCGGCGCCACCAGGACAGGTGGCACACACCGAGTCGGTCCCCGCACCTGCGGCTGAGTCCAGCGGGGCGGAATCGACGCAGAAAGAGACCCATTCCTAGCATTGACACACGCGGAGCTCACTGCCCATGAGGCACTTGACCGCCTCGTTGACGGTGATCTCACCTCTGTCGAATTGACGGAGAGTGTCCTGGAGCGCATCGAATCGACGGAACCTCGAATCAACGCCTACATCTCCGTCGACGCCGATGGGGCCCTGGCGGCGGCAGCACAACTGGACCGCAGACGCCAGGCGGGTGAACGACTGGGGCCTCTGGCGGGGATCCCGATGGCGGTCAAAGATGTGATGTGCGTCAACGGCGGACGTACGACTTGTGGTTCCGCCATTCTCGCTGACTACGTAGCGCCGTACGATGCCACCGCTGTGGCCCGGGTCCGTAGCGCCGACGCCGTCCTGCTGGGCAAGACCAACATGGACGAGTTCGCCATGGGTTCGTCCTGCGAAAACTCCCATTTCGGTCCCACTCGAAATCCCGTCGATCCGGAACGTGTCCCCGGCGGGTCCAGTGGCGGTTCCGCCGCTGCCGTCGCCGCCCATGAAGCCACCCTCGCACTGGGTTCGGACACCGGTGGTTCGGTGCGTCAACCGGCGGGCTACTGCGGTGTCGTCGGTCTCAAACCCACCTATGGCCGAGTCTCGCGGTATGGCCTTGTCGCCTACGCCTCCTCCCTCGACCAGATAGGACCTGTGGCCCGCGATGTCGAGGACATCGCTCTGCTGTTGGGGGTCGTTGCAGGCCACGATCCACGGGACGCAACGTCCGTCGATCGGCCCGTGCCCGACTATCGGGCGAAACTCAATGAGGGGGTCGAGGGTCTACGAGTGGGACTCGCCGGCGAGTTTTTCGCGGATGGCCTCGATCCGGAGATCCGCTCCGCAACGGAAGCCGCCGCCGAGAAGCTGCGCGACGCAGGTGCGGAATTGGTGGACCTGTCCCTGCCCGTGGCTGGCCATCCCGATTATTGCGTCGCCTGTTATTACGTCATCGCCATGGCGGAGGCGTCGGCCAACTTGTCCCGTTATGACGGCGTCAAGTATGGTCACCGCACCGCCGATGCCACAGACTTGCAGCAGTTATACCATCGCACGCGCAGCGAAGGTTTTGGCGCCGAAGTGAAACGCCGAATCATGCTCGGCACCTACGTGCTCAGCGCCGGATACTACGATGCCTATTACCGCAAGGCACAGCAGGTACGGACCCTGATTCGTCAGGACTTCGAGACCGCCTTCGAACAGTGCGACCTGCTACTGAGCCCTGTAGCGCCGACCACGGCTTTCCGTCTCGGTGCGCAGGTGGATGATCCGCTGACGATGTATTTGAACGATATTTATACCGTTTCCGTGAATCTCGCTGGTATTCCGGGCATCTCCGTGCCTGTCGCCGAGGCCGCGGATGGACTGCCGATTGGCGCGCAATTGCTGGCGCGTCCCTTCGAAGAAGAGGTCCTGCTCCGGGGCGCCCGCGTCCTTGAGCAGTCCACGTGAGAGAGAGAGAGACGATTAGCTATGCGCCTGCTCTGCCGATGCATCCTACTCGCTGGTCTGATTTGGGCTGTCGATGACGTCCATGCCCTCAACGACAACGCCGGCACCACAGGTTTCAGCTTTCTCAAGGTAGGCGTCGGTGCCCGCGCGGCGGCCCTCGGTGGAGCCTATACGGCGATCTCGGGCGATCTGGAGTCAACCGCCTGGAACCCCGCTGGCATCTACGCCGTCAAAGAGCGCGCCACCGCCGTGTCCTTGACCAGTTATCTCGTCGACACCGAGGCCGGTTTCCTCAGTGTCGGCCTACCTGCAGGGCCGCGAATGTTGGCGCTGAGCGTCAACTACTTCACCTACGGTGAACTGCAGCGCACCGGGGAGGATGGCCTCGCACAGGGTACGTTCGGTGCCTTCGATGTCGCCACAGGGATTTCCGCAGCGCAACCATTCTGGGGTGATCGATTGACTCTGGGTGGTACGGCAAAGTGGATCTACTCCGGTATCGACGACTATGCCGCCGATGCCTGGGCGTTCGATCTGGGGCTACTGGCAAATGGGCCCATCCCGGGAATGACCCTAGGCGCCTCGATATCGAACCTCGGCGCAGTACGGTCGGGATTTACCAAGGATCATACCGATTCCCTTCCCGTGCTGCTGCGTGCGGGTATGAGCCACCATCCCGCCCACTTTCCCCTGCCCCTGTTGCTGGCAGTGGATGTGACCATACCGAACGACAATGATCCATACTTCAATTTTGGTGTCGAAATTGAGCTTGCAGGCGGTCTGACCTTGCGCCCCGGTTATAGCTTGCAACAATCCGGCCTCGATGGCGACGAAGCCCTTGGGCTGTCGACCGGCGCCGGGTTGGACCTCAAAGGAATGCGCCTCGACTACGCCTACGCCTCATTTCCCGCCCTTGGCAACGTACATCGAATCAGTCTGAGTGGCCGCATCTAGCTGCTAGACCTCAGCGCGAAAGTACCAACGAACGAACTCGACTTTCGCTGAACGCCTTCAGATGTGCGTAATAAACGCCTGAGGCCACAGGGTCGCCCGCCTGATCCAGTCCTGTCCAGATGACTTGCTGCGGTCCTGCCGCCAGGACCTGACCATCGATGAGCGTTCGCACAGCCTGGCCGAGCATATTGTATATCTGTAGCCACACGGGCCCGGCAGATGGCAGATCAAAGGGCAGAACGACACTGGCATTAAAGGGGGTTAGGGTATGCATCCGACAGAA
>DPVW01000145.1 GCA_003529325.1 Candidatus Latescibacterota bacterium
TTATGCAAGGGGCGCGTTGAACTCGGAGTAGGGGACCTTCGGTGAATCCGGTTGGATCTTCAACAACACCTTCATCCGAGATATCCTGCTAAAGGAACGTGCCCACAGCCCGGACTGGACGGAGGTCGGTTTTCTCGGCTTTGGCGGTGTCGTGATGTCGGGCCTGCTATATCTGCGCAGCGCGTTCTACTGGTGGCGCCTGCACCCCATCGGTTACATCACCACCGACATTGGTCAGGGGCTCTGGTTCTCGGATTGGCTTGGGTGGCTGATCAAACGATCCGTGCTCAAGTACGAGGGGGGCGCCGCATTCCAGCGACTGATCCCATTCTTCATCGGCCTCTTCGTGGGCCAACTGTTCATGGCTGCCTTCTGGATCGTGATCGGTCTGCTCGATGGGGAGGTCGGCGTGCAGCTATTGTGAAGGACCGGTCTCTTCCCAGGGCCGCTCGGCACGGGCGCCGAATTCTCCACCGCCAGAGCGGCGACAGAGGTCAGACGGCCATCGATGCTGACGAAAGTGCGTTCGAAGTTGTCCCCATCGGCCATCGGGAAGCCCTGCATATCACCATAGTCGTGACAGAGCATGGCGCGGGCCTCGGCCCGAAACCAGACGCCTGGCATGGTCTGGCTTTCCACATCATAGTGTGCGAGGTGCCCGTCCGCCTCGATCTGCCATACATTGTCGCGTGATGCCGAGCGATACCTTTTGTTCCTGGCATGTATTCCAGGTGCTCGGGAAAGTTGATGAAGACGGTACCACCCCACGGTGCGACCACGTGAAGACCATAGGCCATGCGGACATCGGGATCGGCGGAGTTGGTTGCCGGATCGACATAGAAGCGGACACTCATGATGTTCTTGTCTGCGTCGGATAAGAAGGGGTCCCAATGAAGATCACGAGCATGCATACCCACAAGTTCAGCGTGCCCACGGGCCAACAGATTCGCGACCCGGCGACGGGTGAATTGTTGTGCAGTACGTCAAAGCCATGGTTGTTCCTCAAGATCGAGACGGACACAGGGATCACCGGTTGGGGGGAGGGCACGGGCGAGTGGCTCACCGAACCTGTGGAAGCGACACTGCATTCATGGCGTGAATTGCTCATCGGTCGCGATCCCCTGCCGGTGGCGGCGATCTGTGATGACATTCAGGATCGTGTTCCGTGGAAAGGTGGGCCCGTCTTCGGTAGCGCCATCGCCGCCGTCAACGCCGCACTCTACGATATTGCCGGCAAGGCCTGGGGGGTTGCGGCACATACGATCCTGGGGGGCAGTCGGCGCGATCGAGTGCGGGTATACAGCGGCATCGCCATGGATGATGTGGAGGCCGCCGTCGACGGTGCACTGGCGATCCGCGACAAAGGCTACGCCGGGGTCAAAGGCAATCCACTCGAGACGCGCACCTGGCCAAGAGACACGGCCGCCGTGGCGCACTCGACGCGTTGTGTGCGGGCCATGCGTGAAGCGGCGGGGGATGACTTCGATCTGCTCCTCGACGCCCACGGCAGTCCGACCCCGGAATTGAGCCTGGCGTATGCCGCCGCCATCGCACCGTATCAGCCTCTCTTTCTGGAGGAACCGGTGAAGGTCGGATCGGTGGCGGCGCTCCTCGAGGTGTCACGCAAGAGTGCCGTGCCCATCGCAACCGGAGAAAAGCTGTTCAGTCTGCGTGATTTTCTGCCACTCATCGAGGCCCGAGCCTGCGCCTATCTACAGCCCGACGTCTGTCACTGTTTTGGCATCACGGGGCTGGTGGAGATCGGCCGCGCCGCACGCGAGGCGCAGATGTTGATGGCACCGCACAATGCCGGTGGACCGTTGGCCCTGGCGGCGTCCCTGACGGCTGACGCGGTGACGCCCAACTTTCTGATCCAGGAACTGCAGGACGGCTGGTTCCGGCGTTTCGGCGACTACGTCGAGCACGACTGGTCGATCGCCGACGGACACATCAACGTCTCCGCTGCGCCCGGGTTGGGTGTGACGGTGAAAGAGCAGGACATCGTCGACCTGCCATACGAGCCGATGCCATACCGACAGTATCGCCACGCCGACGGCAGTTGGAAAGGCTGGTAACGGCAATGCGGCGCTGGCTGTTTAGCGTTACCGTTAGACATTACCCGAAACGCACCAGAGGAGTTCTCGGACATGCCGCTTGTCACTCCCCTCGCTGTCGAAGATGACGAAGAGGTCGCCAAACTCGCCGAGTTCTTCAATGAAACTCTCGGGTATTGTCCCAACAGTGTGCTGACGATGATGCGTCGACCAGCGATCGCCAAGGCCTTCATCGAGTTGAACATGGCTGTCATGAAAAATGATGGCCGTGTCACCAGTGCCTTGAAGAGGATGGTCGGTTATGTAGCCAGCACGCAGCGGGCTGTCGCTACTGTCAGGCACACACCATTCGGGCAGCAGAGCGATATGGCGCCGACACAGAGCAGTTGCAGAACATCTGGGAGTATCGGATCCACCCCGCATTCGACGAAGCGGAGAGGGTTGCACTGGACCTGGCTCTGGCGGCGTCGACCATTCCGAATGCGGTCGATGACGAACTGCAGAGACGCCTCCGAGAAAGCTGGGACGATGGAGAGATCGTTGAGTTGCTTGGTGTCATCGGTCTTTTTGGTCTATTGAACCGATGGAACGACAGCATGGCATCGAAGGGGAGGCGATTTTGCAGTTCCGGGTCTTTCGCGGCACCGCCACCTTTACGCTGCACGCGATGCAACTGAATGGTGAAGCCCAGCCCGGTTCCGTGGTGCTCGCAGTGGTGGCTGACATGATCGCCTGCGACGTAGAAGACTGACGGGGGTCAGAGGAGGTCGGCATGAAGGATGCACGTGAATCCAGAACCATCAATTGGTATCGAACGCCGTTGGCAAGGGAGCAACTCAGAGAGTTGAATCAAGCGAGCGATCTGAAGGCGTCGCTGCAGGTTCTCGGTCACCTGAGTCTCATCGGCCTGACGGCGACAGTGGCGTGGTTCGTACAGGATCGAGTGTGGTTGCTGTTGCCGGTGCTGTTTTTGCACGGCACGGTGTATGTCTTTCTGCTCAATGCCACACACGAACTGTCGCATGGGTCGGTGTTCCGCACACGGGTACTCAATCGCTTCTTTCTGCGCTTGTTCTGCTTTCTCGGTTGGCGCAACCACGTCCTGTTCTGGACCAGTCACGCCGAGCACCACAAATACACCCTGCATCCGCCGGACGATCTGGAAGTCGTGCTACCGAGTCGAGTGACATTTCTGGCGTTGCTGCGAGTCAGCCTGTTCGACCCGCGCATTTTTTACGCAACCCTGCGCAAGACGGTGGTGCATGCAGCAGGACGTGTCGAGGGAGAATGGGAGCAGCATCTGTTTGCCGACAATCCGGAGCGCCGGCGGGCACTGGCCAACTCGGCGCGGGGACTGTTGGTGGGCCATGCCATACTGGTGAGCTTCTCTCTGTATCTCGGTCTGTGGTTGATCCCTGTGTTGACGACACTAGGTGCGTTTTATGGTGGGTGGTTGCGTTTCTTATGCAACAACACTCAACACGCCGGTCTGCAGGACGATGTCGCCGACTTTCGCCTGTGCACGCGCACCGTGTGGCTCGGGTGGCTGACACGGTTTCTCTACTGGCATATGAACTTCCACATCGAGCACCACATGTTCGCCGCCGTGCCCTGCTACAATCTGGGACGATTGCACCGCGCCATCCGGCACGACTTGCCCGACACGCCGCGTGGACTGTGGAAGGCGTGGCGCCAGATTCTGCTGGTATTGCAGCGCCAGCAGACCGAACCCGAGTATCAGTTCATCCCCCCGTTGCCGGCGCCGGTGACGTCATCATGACGGACGTCTCCCGCGGATCGATCCTTCTCGTCGATGATGACGATCTCGTATTGCGCAGTCTGAGCATGGCGCTGGGGGATGCGGGCTTCAACGTTACCACCGCCGACAATGGTCGTTGCCGTCGAACTCTGTGAGGGTGAGGTCTCCGACGTGGTCGTCTGCGATATGCGCATGCCGGGTATGAGTGGGATCGAAACCCTGCGCGCTATCAAGGCGGTGCGGCCGCAGGTGCGCACCATCGTTATCACCGGCTACGCCGAAGATCCTCAGTCTCCCGCAAACCTTTCGACGACAGCCTCCTCGTGCACAGTCTCGAGAGAAATATCGAAGGTCTGCGGCTGGTGCAGGAGAATGCGCGTCTTACCGAGGAGCTGAAAGCGGCCAGTGCACAGCCCCACCGGCAAGAAGGGTCTGTTCGAAGAGGCGGATGGTGGCACGCTATTTCTCGACGAGGTTGGGGAGATGAACAGCGCCATGCGTCTTCTTCACGTCCTGCACATGAAGGACCGGGGCGCCCTGGATGAACTGTTCCTGAGAGGCCGTCGGTGCGTTTGGCCTCCTTTCTGTCAGAGGGCGAGAGCCCGCAATTTGGGAGATGTACCAGCTGACCACAAGT
>DPVW01000071.1:0-454 GCA_003529325.1 Candidatus Latescibacterota bacterium
CCATGGGGTACATCCTCTCCCTCTACCATCCACTGGCTCTGTCGACGGTGCTGACAGCTGGCGTCGAACCCGTCGTGCAGGCCGCCATAGCCCACTCGGGGCAGGTGACGGAGTCGCTGGCGACGTTTGCCGTCTGTGTGTCGATCGTGTGGTTGGCGCGGACCAACCTGTGGAACACACAGCAGGTCGTGATCGCCAGGGTCAAGGGGATCGCCTCCTATCGGGCGGTGCGCCGCTTCGTCATGACACTCGGTCTGGGGACGACGGCATTCATGTCGGTGGGTCTGATCCCCGCCGTGGGGGAGGCGGTATTTGGTGATCTCGTCGGCCTCGAAGGCGAGGTGAAGCAGTTCGCACGCCACGGCTATGCGATCCTGCTGATCGTGCCATATCTGCAGGGCTGGCGCAGTCTGTCCTACGGTACGCTTGTGGCACTGGGTGACACCAGCAGCAT
>DPVW01000071.1:786-7064 GCA_003529325.1 Candidatus Latescibacterota bacterium
GCATTCGTGCGCATTGCCGTACTGGCGACGGTGCTTGGCGCCGGGGTCGTGCACGGCGGTTGGGCGGGCATCTATGTCGCCACGGTGGCCAATCTCCTGGGAGAAATCAGCGAGGTGGGGGCTCTGCAGATCTCGGTCCGGCAGGCGTTGCGGGCTGCACCCGTCGACGCGTGACCACGTCGCGCCCCTCAGGCGGGCTTGTCCTTTTCACGGCGCATGGACAGGGCGATGCGCCGCCGGTCCATATCTACCGAGAGCACGCGCACCTGCACCTGCTCAGCGACCTTGACGATTTCGTTGGGATCCTTCACGTAACGATCGGCGAGTTGGCTGATGTGGAGCAGTCCGTCCTGGTGCACGCCGACATCGACGAACGCACCGAAGGCGGTGATGTTGGTGATGATGCCGGGCAGCTGCATACCGGGTTGTAGATCTTCCATCCTCTCGATGCCCTCCATGAACTCGAAGGCTTCGAACTGTTCCCGTGGATCGCGGCCGGGTCGGGCCAGTTCGGCAAGGATATCGCGCAGCGTCGGCAAACCAATGCCATCGTCCACATAGCGCTCCAACTGCAGGCGCTCGCGCAGGTCGGCACGTTCGATCAAGTCGGCTACGGTACATCCCAGATCCTTGGCCATACCGTCTACCAACACGTAGCGTTCGGGGTGTACGGCGCTGGCGTCCAGTGGGTGGTGGGCGCCGCGAATGCGCAAGAAACCTGCGGCCTGCTCGAATGCCTTCGGCCCAAGTCGCAGGACATCGAGTAGTTGCCGGCGTCTGCTGAAGGCCCCATGCTGACGGCGATAGGCGACGATATTTTCCGCCATCTGCGCCGACAAACCGGAGACATACGACAATAGTTTGCCACTGGCGGAGTTCAACTCGACACCGACGCTGTTGACGCAACTGGTGACGGTGTCGTCGAGGCTGTTCTTCAGCGCCGTCTGATCCACGTCATGCTGATACTGTCCGACGCCGATGGACTTGGGGTCGATCTTGACCAATTCAGCGAGGGGATCGGTGAGGCGTCGCCCGATGGAGACCGAACCCCGTACCGTCAGGTCATGGTCGGGGAATTCTTGCCGGGCCACCTCGGAGGCGGAGTAGACGGAGGCACCCGCCTCGTTGACCATCACGACCTGAACATTGGGCAGATTCAAGCCACGCACGAAACGCTCGGTTTCGCGACCACCCGTGCCATTGCCGATGGCGATGGCGGCGATCTGATGACGCTGACACAAGGTGCGCAGCGTCTGCTCAGCCAGCTGCGCTTTGCGATCCGGGAAGATGACGTCGTCGTGGACGAGCCCGCCCTGCGCGTCGAGGCAGACGAGCTTGCAGCCAGTGCGCAGACCCGGATCGAGGGCGAGCACCGGTTTTTCGCCAAGGGGTGAGGCGAGCAGCAACTGGCGCAGATTTTCGGCAAAAACCCGGATCGCCTCGGTATCGGCCCGTTTGCGGGTCTCGATGCGCATCTCCGTCTCCATCGCCAGTGACAGCAGGCGCTTGAAACCATCGCCAATGGCGAGGCGCACCTGGGCGGCGGCGGCATTTTCGGACTTGATGAAGCGGCGTTCCAGTGCGCCCAGGCATTCCCCTTCAGGACCCAGGATGCGCAGAGTGAGAAGCTTCTCACTCTCACCACGGCGCATCGCCAGAATGCGGTGAGACGGGGCGCGGCCCACGGGTTCCTCCCACTCGAAGTAGTCGCGGTATTTCTGTGCCTCCGACTCCTTGCCGCGCACCAGGGTCGAGCGGAAGATGCCTTTACGTTCGTACAATCGGCGCAGTTCGGTGCGCACCGTGGCGTCCTCGCTGAACCTCTCGGCCAGGATATCCCGCGCCCCTGCGAGGGCCTCTTCGATGGACGGGACTTCCTTGTCGGCATCGACGAAGGCTGCCGCCACGAGCTCTGGATTGCAGTCACCACGTTGGGCAAACAGTTGCTCGGCGAGTGGCTCCAACCCTCGTTCACGCGCCATGGTGGCACGTGTGCGGCGCTTGGGTCGGAAGGGCAGGTAGACGTCCTCTAGGACGGACAGCGTCTCGGCAGCCTGCACCTTGTGTCGCAGGTCATCGGTGAGCACGCCCTGGTCGTCGAGGGACTTGAGAATCGTCTCGCGGCGTTTCTCGAGATCAGCCAGCTGCGCCAGACGATCCCGGATGGTGGTGACGGCGACCTCGTCGAGACTCCCCGTCTGTTCCTTGCGGTAGCGGGCGATGAAGGGCACGGTGCCCCCTTCATCGAGTAGGGAAGCTGTGGCGGAGATCTGTTGCGGTGGGAGGCCGAGTTCGGCTGCGATTCTGTTGACGAAGTGATCTTGCAATCAAGGCTCCATGACCTGGGTGGCAGAAATTTGACTGTCGAAACTCAGCAGGTCGGTCGCCCGCCGCCAGTCGACGAGGGCTTGATTCCCCAGCAACTCGCAGCGTGGTGCCACATCGGCATAAAGCAGGCGCGCAAGCAGCTGCGCAGGGAGGGCGAGACTGTTGCGTCGATCGACGACAAACAACGTATGATGACCCTCGAAGGCCGTGGTCAGGGCGAGGCGCATGGCACGACAGGCCTCGCCGAGTTCGACAAAACTGAAATAGTTCTGCCGCATCGACATCAGGCGTTGTTCTGCATGTGGCAACGTGCTTCTGTGCTCCCCCTCGAAGGTGCGTCCCCTGCGGGCCTCGTCGTAGGTAGAGCGCATACGATGGATCTCGCTACGTGCCTCGTCCTCTGTTTGTGCGACCAGTTGTTCAACCAGGGCGCGCGCACTGCGCAGACCCTCTCCCATGCGGAGGCGCAATTCGGCCAGCGGCGCCAGGCCGGCACCGAAGCGCAGGCAGGCGTTGCTGATCTGCTCACGCCGGGCGAAGTAGGCGCCGATATCCTCGGTGATCTGTTTGCTGAAGGAGTAAGCGTCACTGGTGCTCTTTGGGTGGTCTTCGTCGGCAGGCAGGTAATCGAGCTCGAAAGGCACGGTGCCGAAGAAGTAGCCGATGGCGTTGATCGAACTGGCGACGACGACATGATGCACGTCGGTATCGGCGCAGGCCTGGAACAGGCGAAAGGTGCCTGAACAGTTCAGGTCGAAGATCGCCGGGGGTGTGCCCAACCGCGGCGCGGGGATCGCCGCCAGATGCAATACGGCATCGATCCCCTGCAGGTGTGGTTCGATCGCTCCCTCCTGGGTCAGATCGCAGAGACGGAAGTCGAAGGGTGGATCATCGTCCGGTTCGCGTATGTCGATGCCGATGACGTGGTGTCCGGCGCCGATCAGGTCGGCGCAGGCGGCGCTGCCGACCCTGCCGGCGCAACCGGTGACGAGAATGCGAAGGGAGGACGGCTCAGAATCGCTCATCGATAAGCCAGGCCTCTTCCGGATGATCCTTCCAGCGTCTGCGCAACACCTGCTCGTTGGGGCAGAACTGGCCATTGTGCTGCACACCGCCATGGGAGATGTTGACACTCACGGCGATCTCGTCCTCTGAGCCCGTCACCCAGTGTGGCGTCTGCAGCTGATTCCAAATCAGGTCCCCAGGCTCCATGCGATAGGCGAGGATGTCATCCGGATCGATGTCATCGGGAGGCAAGGCGCCGCGATACTTCCCCTTGTTGTCGACGATGTCCTGGATGGGGCCATACTTCTCCGGATCCTTGAAGCCATTGAAGGTTTTCACACCATGGGTCTGCCAGGCGACGACGTGACTGACGTCGACGTGGTATTGTGAGTTGCGACCCTTGCCGGAGATGAAGAAGATCGGGTAGCTGCGCATGAAAGTGAGACCCACGGCGGAGAGAAATGTGCGCCACGGAATCATGACTTGCCGTTGAAACTCGTGCAGGAACTGACCTGCGCCATACCAGTGATTGAGATCGAAGTGGGACAGATTGAAGGGCAGGTCGATGACCTGATCGAGTGGGGCTGTACGGAATCGCTGACGTAAAGACTCCGCCTCCGCCTCATCTTCGGTCTCGAAGAAATTGATCTTCGCATCCTCGTCAGTGCGCAGGATGTCGACGATCTGTTGGGCCGGGGGCAACTCCATGTCGAAGGTGATGAGCTCCGGACCGAGCAGGAAGTTGCGTGTATCGTGCCAGTGTTCGAGGAACTGCTCAGTCGAACGGGCGGTAAAGGGTTGAATGTCGGCGGTGGTGGTCGTCATCGGGGCTGCCGCTCGACGATGTCCAGCTCCCAATCCTGCCAGTAGGAGCGCACGGGGTCATCGCCAGGCCAACCGGCATAGACCTGGTCCCAGGTAAGCCAATTCATGTGTGGTACGAGGGAGTCGGCGCGCACCGTGTGGCTTCGTGGCTGATAACGAAAGTCGCAGGACAGACGCAGGCGGTCGGTCTGATTGTCGCGACCCTGGTGGATCATGAGGCTGTGCAACAGCAGCACGTCACCGCAGTGGAAATCGCCACCTGCCCAGGTGTCCTCAGCGCCGACATCGACGGCGCGACCCCCGGCGCCCTGGGCTTCGTGCACGTCGAGGAAACCGGTTTGGTGGGAGCCGGTTACGATGGCGAGAGATCCCAGCTCGACAGTACAGTCACCCAGAGGAAACCAGCCCGTCCAGGTGTCGCGGCTGCCACCGATGTAGAAGTGATCCTGATGAGGGGGCGTCGAGTGCGTCGCCGATCGCGGAAAGATGACGCGCAGGATGTTGCGTGGGTGCGGCAGCACGGACTCGCCGAACAGGACCTCGAGGGCGGCGAGGATCTCAGGACGCAACGCCAGAGCATGGAAGTCGCGCAACTTCTGCGCATCGTCGTAGAATGCTTTCCAGCGCGGGTCGCCGGTGGACTCGATGACCTGATCGTCGGCACAAGCGATGCCAAGACTCAGATCCGTGTCCCTTTCGATCCAACCGTGGCTGTTGCAGATGTCGAGAACCTGCTGGCGCACGGACAGGATGGGTGCCGTGGGCAGCAGGTCAGGAAAGAATAGATACCCCAGTTCGTGGGCCCGTTGCCGCAGGGCGACGGGATCGTCGAGCAGGGCGGTGGAGTCGAGGAAAGGTTCTACGGACTGCATCGGCGTCATAGCCACGGTATTTCGTCCCGCTTCGGGTTTCGGTGCACCACGCGTTATGTTTCGAGGAATGATGACCAATGGACTGACGGAAAATCAGCGACAAAAGTATATGGAGCAGGGGTATCTGTTGCTGGACAATCTATATGATCCGGCGAGACTCGATCCCCTGATCGATGAACTGACGCACATCATCGATCGATGGGCGCACAGATATTACGAGCAGAAGCGATTGGCGGACATGTTCGAGGGTGAGCCCTTCGATCGAAGATTCTTCCGCATCCATGAGGCCATGAATGGCGCTTGTTCCGAGCTGAATGACGCCGTGTTGGGGAAACGCAAGACCGCAGGCATGTTCCACGTCATGACCCTGCCGGAGATTCTCGACGTGGTGCAGTCTCTCATCGGTCCTGAGATTCTCGTTCACCCACAATTCAACTGCAGAGCGAAATTTCCGGACCGGACCTCGGTCGTCGACTGGCATCAGGACATCGGTTTTCTCGATGCCGCGGTGCTGGAGACATTCATGGTGAATTTCTGGGTGCCCCTGGTTGACTCGAATGTCGACAATGGCTGTCTGGAAGTAATCAAGGGCAGTCATCGAAGCGACAGACTGCCTTTCGCAGCCTCTCCTGAACAGATCGACGATGCGTCCATGCCGGAAGGGGAGCGGATCTGTTGCCCCGTGCCCGTAGGCGGTGCCCTGTTGCTGCAGCACACGACCGTTCATCGTTCCACACCCAATTATTCCGATCACATCAGGTGGAGTCTCGATATCAGATACAGTGACTGGCGCCAACCCACGGGGCGCGATGAGGTGCCAGGATATATCGCACGCAGTGACACCCACTCCGATAGGATCGCCGCCTCCCACGTCGACTGGCTCGCCATGTTCGAGTCGGTGTAAGGAGTAGCACACAAATGACCAAGACGAAGAAACCGATAACCATCGCCCAGATACTGCGTCTGCGAACGGTGTCGAGGAACAGCAACAATGGGCGGTCTTGGCTTATCTCATCGCCATTTCCCCCGAACTGCAGAATTCGGCCAAAGCGCGCAGGGGTCGAGCAGATGCGCGCGGTGCGCGTGGCGATGATCGCACCCGTTCCGGGTGCCGGGGAAGGGGCGCGGGATGTCGACTCCGCCCGCGCATTATTCGAAGAATCCTGTACGATGTGTCATGAACTGGCCGAGGTAGAGCAGTATCCGCTGCAATCGCAGCAGGATATCGCGGCTCTGTTGGCACGTATG
>DPVW01000246.1 GCA_003529325.1 Candidatus Latescibacterota bacterium
ACGGATCGACCGTGGGTCAGTCACAGCCGCCACGATCTTCACTTTGCCACCGCACCGATCACATACGGTCAGCTCAAACTGGAACACGCGCGCCAACAGGACGGCCCAGGCCAGTCTGTGGCGTCGCGGGGCGGGGGTGGACTCATTCTCCCCTGCGTCCGCCGCTTCGTCGGCCGCTATCGGGCCTGGCACGATCTGTGCCCGGTCGACGGCATTGGGCGCCAGCACGCCGTGGTAGCGCACCAGGTTGAGCCGCGGCGGCGGCACCAGGGCCGCCAGCTTCTCCAGCAATTCCTGCGGGGACAGAACAATCTGATACGTACCGTCCGACCAGATGGACTTCAACGAAAAGGCGACATGCTCCGCATCCAGGATCTGCAGACGCCCGGCGGCCAGGGGCGGGCGAATCACATACCGGCACAGTCTCTGCAGCCGAACCCGCTCGGCGGCTTCTACGCGGGTGGCTGCGTGGAGAGAGAAGCCCCGTGAGCCCCCATCTGGGCCGACGGCGATATGCGGCCCCTCGTCGGACCGCTCACTGAGCCCCTCATGTGAACCCATCATCGAATCCGGATCAGAGCGCTCGGCACCATAGCCACCAGCCGCATGGATCCTGATCTCTGAGGGCCACCCACGGCGATGACCGTGTAGTTATCCCCCTCGATTCGACGGACGATTCCCAGATCCATCCCCAGGACCTCGGCCCCCAAGGGCAAGGGGATGCGTCAATTGATCGGACTGCTGAACCAACACTGTCGGCTGCCACGGCGTAGAGACAGCGAATGCGCCGTTCCTGTTCGGACGCATCGACTAGAGCTTGAATGTGGGGTAGGGCGATCCTCTGCAAGCGACCCAAGGCACGCAGCTGTGCATTCATTCCCACATCAACACAACACCAAGGGCGCTACCGGGATCCTTGTACAACATGTGATAGGCGTCCGGCGTCTGTTCCCAGGGCAGGCGGTGGGTGATCAGCTCCGCCACACGCACACTCCCGTCGACGAGCATTCGCGCCGCGTCGACCAGGCACTCGTGGCGAGGCTGCTGCGTGCGGATACCGGCGATGAGCTGCTTGTTCATGAAGCGGTCGCCATCGAGGGGCAGCGGTGCTCCCTGATACTTCGAGATCAGGTGGATCACACCGCCGGCTGCCACCATGTCTTGCGCCTGCTCGAAAGAGCGGATTCCCACCTGGCCACCCACGCATTCGACCACGACATCGGCCCCCTTGCCGTTCGTGATTTCCATGACGGCAGCCACCGAATCGGTCTCGGACACGTCGATCACGTGATCGGCGCCGAGCTTGCGTGAGATCTCACAACGCAATGGCTGAGCATCCACCGTGATCACACACCCTGGATTGCGCTCTCTGACAACCTGGGCGCAGAGGGCGCCGACGATACCTTGGCCAAGGATCACGACGGTCTGGCCCGGGTCGATGGGGGTGGTGCGCATCCACATGATGGAACTGGTGGTCAGCGGCAGGAAGGTGGCCGTTTCGTGGTCCAGCCCATCGGGGAGAGCGAACACAGGTTTGCGCGGCCCCGTCTCATGTCCAAGGACGAACTGCGCGTGGGGTCCGCTGACCATGACCTGCTGTCCTGCCGAGAAACCTTCGATGTCCGTCCCCACGTCGACAATTTCACCCGCGTCGGAATAGCCCATGATGTCCGGACTCACGGCCTCCTCGAGGACGTAGCGTCGGAACAGCTCCGAGCCACGGCTGATGAGGCTCCGGCGAACGCGGATCAGCATCTGATCCGCGGCAGGTTGTGGACGGTCGACTTCGACCATCTGTACATTCCCGAAACCGTCCAGCTTCTCGAGTTGCTGCATACGCTCCATGTCGATCCTCGTATGTGAGTGCTATACCAAGTGAGTAGGTTGTTCAGGCAGTTTTGGGCATCGAGAACCAGCCGGTATCGGGATCTGATGAGTGTCGGGCCTCAATATACAGAAGGAATTCAGGTGGACGAGCAAGGCACGGAGGCATGAATGAGTCCTTTTCCAAGGTCTATCTCAAGGCATTGTTGGATGGCTTCGAGAGCCTGACGCTGGATTTGCCCGTTATCGGTGATGTGGCTGATCGAGTCGCTGGCCGCCTCTTGGCGGGGGGGAGATTGCTGTTGGCCAGCGTGCGTCCGGGCTTCGCGTCCGAAGGACACATTCGCGGTGGCGGATTGATGCTGCTGGAGGAATGGACGCCTACGACGAGTCTGTCTCCCGACGATACGGTCATCTTCGGCTGGTCCGATTCGGGGCAGGAGAAGGAGTTGGAACTGCTGCAGTTACTCCGCGAATCTGGTGCATTGATCATCGGCATTGGACCTGCTCCAGGCGCATGGACTGGCGTCGACGCGCTGGCTGCAGCCGACCTGCTTTCAACGAGTTGGACACCTCCGGCAGCGGCGACCCTGCCCTTTGGCGGCGAGGCCTACCCGCTCACCTCTCTGCAAAATCTCGTTATGCTGTGGGTCCTCACCGGCGAGATCGTCAGTGCCCTGAGCCGTTCGGGTCAGATGCCGGCGATGTACCAGAGCGTTCTGGTGCACGGCGCACGGGAGCGCAATGGCCGGCTCGGTGCTTCGCGATTCCACGAAACACACGACGTGCCAGCCATCCCGTCGGGGCAGCTGGGCGTGAGTTATCTGAAGGCGATCAACGGGATTCTTCATGCGCTGATCGACGAAGAGACGATCTCGATCGATACCGCAGCGAAGCTGTGCGCACAGGTCTTGAAGGCAGGTCGGGTGGTGTATGCTGGCATGATCTCCCATTTCCCGATGCACCAGAACGGTGCCCCGGGCGATCCGTTGCACATGCAGCGGCTCGCGCCACTGGATGCGGAGTCACCGTCCGTGCCCGAGCTGGAAACAAAGCTGCAACAGGGGGATTTGTTCTTCTTCCTCGGGTACTACCGTAGGCCCGTGGCGGCCTACCGGGCGGCTCGCCAAGCCGGGGCATTCATCGTCGAAGTGATCACGGGCGATGGATCCGACGATGGAAACGGCCTACAACCCGACCACATCATCCGGCCGAGGTGGCCCTTTGGGGATGCGCTGATCTCGGTGCCGAGATATGACGTGGAGATCCTGCCCAGCTCCGGGATCGTGCAGGCGGCGATCTACTGGGCCGTGTTGGGATCGATTGCGCAGGCTCTGGCAGAGACAAATCCCTGAACGCCGACAGATTGCGGGGGATCAGACGGGAATTTCGACATCGAGCAACGGGGCGTACTGCTGGGCGCCCAAGATGTCGGCGGATGGGCAGAAAACCCGAGGCATCGACTTCTACAAACGATGTGGCTACGAGGCGACAAGCACCATCATGCGAAAACGAGTGCAATAAGACATGGAAAAACCGGATCTTACCGCCCTGCCTACCAGGCACTACGACCACCTTGTTTTCGACAGCAAACGCTGGCAGGGCTTCGAAACACGCGCAGACGACATGCTGATCTGTACGCCTTACAAATCAGGCACCACCTGGATGCAGATGATCTGTGCCTTGTTGGTATTCCAGCGCCCAGATCTTCATTTGCCCCTGGCGGAGATTTCGCCCTGGATGGATCTGAAGGCGGCGACGGTGGAAGACACTCACGCAGTCTACGGCGCCCAGAGTCACCGACGGTTCATCAAGACACACACGCCCCTGGACGGTCTGCCCTGGTACCCGCAAGCGACCTACATCTGCGTTGCACGGGATCCACGCGACATCTTCATGTCGATGTTGAACCACCTGCGCAATGGCAATCCGGAGGCTGAGGCGATATTTGTGCGTGAATTGCGCGAGGCGGAGGTCGACCTACCAGAGGTGCCCGACGATCCGAATGGGTTATTCACCAATTGGCTCAGCCATGGCAGCTTCGAATGGGAAAGCGACGGTGCACCCTACTGGTCGGTGTTTCGCCACGTCGCCTCTTTCTGGGCGCATCGTGATGAGTCGAATATTCACATGGTTCACTACCGTGACCTACAAGCTGATCTTGAGGGCCAAATGCGCCGAATTTCTCTGGCTCTGGATATCGACATCGCCGATCACATGTGGCCTGAATTGGTCGAAGCGGCTCGGTTCGAAAGCATGAAGAAGAATGCTGACCGCATGGCGCCGGATACGAACTTCAAAATGTGGAAGGACAATGCACAGTTCTTCAACAAAGGAACCACCGGGCAATGGCAGGGGGTGCTCTCGACGGAGAATCTGGCGCTCCTGGATCAGCTAACGGGGAAATACCCGGCTGATTACGTCGACTGGCTTTTCAACGGTTCGAACTGAGGGTAATCCTTGCGGGGGAGGGTCTGACATCTTTCTTTGAGATTCACAAAGACTTGCCGCGTGAAGGGCCCGGTGCTCTGGGGAGAATCGTCAACCCATCCTCGTTGAGCCTCGCGAGACATTCGTCTCTTTGGTCATCGCTCAATGAAAGTTCATTGTGTTGATCCATTACTTCGACCTCAAAGCAGGTTCGGGTGTTCACCAAGCGTGATCACCATGGCGCGTGCTGTTTTCACGAATCTATCTTGTGAATCGCCAATGCGATCTCAGATGGACATCTGGTGGTTTACTTCCCACACCTGTTGGTGCATCCGCAGTTTCAGCGTCGGGGAATTGGACGAGGATGATGGAGGCTCTCCAGGTGGGCTTGTGAGGCTGGGTTTGCCGTCGACCGAGTGTTCAGCCCGTCGAGGACATTTCATGGATGCTGTCTATCTGGATG
>DPVW01000408.1:0-3586 GCA_003529325.1 Candidatus Latescibacterota bacterium
CGGATTCTCGGAAAAACGGGTATCAGGGTGTCGCGGCTCGGCCTGGGAGCCGCCAAGCATGGTGATGTCCAGCGCCAGGACCAGGACGTAGACAGGTGGCTGCATCACGCCCTCGACGCGGGCGTGAACTTCATCGACACGGCGGCGATGTACAACAAGAGCGAGGACCGCATCGGCAGGTTCCTGGCTGCCAGAAAAGACGAGTTCTTCCTGGCGACAAAGTGTGGTGTCCATCGAGCCGGAGGGGTACCCGGAGCCGCAATCGTCGAGGACTACAGCCGCGAGGGTATCCTCCGCACTGTCGACGAGAGTCGGGGCAAGCTGCGTATGGACATCATCGACCTGGTCCAATTCCACGGTTTGCCGCCGGTCGAATTGTTGGACGAGGCTTTTGAGACATTGATGGATCTCAAGGTAAGGGGCTGGGCGCGGTTCGTGGGGGTATCGGCCGACGGCCCGGCAGGTGCGGCGGTCGAGGGCGAGTCAGAACGTGAAGTGGCCGAGCTGGCACGCACGTGGCCGCTGGATACCTGGCAGTTTACCTACAACTTCCTGTCCCAGGAGGCGGCCACTGAGCTAATCCCCGTGCTGAGGGAAGCGGGCATCGGGACGATCGTCAAACGCCCTATCGCGAACGTGCTGTGGGAGCTGGACGAGGACCCCGGCGATGACTTCAACCACACACTCTGGGAGCGCGCCTGCCAGCTTCCCCTCGACGCGCTGGCAGGAGAGTTGCCCCTGACCGAGTTCGCGATGCGCTTCGTCCTGTCCAATGCGGATATCGATCTCGCCCTCACCGGCACGATCAACCCGCATCATCTCGAGACCAACATCCGCTCCCTTGAGGACGGAGATCTACCAAGCGAAATGCTGCGCAAGGCGCAGGACATCTTCGAAGAGCGGTTCGGCACCGGCTGAGACGGGGTCGAGGGCACTAGGTAACAGCAGTTGCGCTGGCAATGCGCCAGCGTCCTTCCATGTCGCAGGCTTCGTAAAACATCCGGAAGCCGCCGTCGGGCAGATCGATCACGCACGGCTCGGATGCCTTGGCCGCGTCCCATCGCCCGCCATTGTCGATGCAGATCCCAGGCTCTTTTGTCCATTCCAGACCGTCTTGGGAAGACGCACTGAAGATTCTACCGTGATACTTCGATCCCGCCGTCACCTCCGGAGCCGACGTCCACCCAGCATAGTACATCCGCAAGCCACCCTCCCCGAGGCGCAGGACTTCCGGGGCATAGACGGCGAAGACTTCCAGGTCTTGGTCCTGGGGCACGCGAATGCCCGGTTCCACCGCGAACGACAGGCCATCTGCTGACACCGCACTGACGATGTTCCTATTGGTGAAGGCCCCGGGGGGAACCTGCAGCTCCGGGTATGGATAGGCGCTGGCATAGAGACGAAAACGATGGGACGCGGCTGGATCGAGGTGAAGGCAGCGCGGAGCCAGATAGGACATGCCTGCCGCTTCCAGGCGAACGCCCGGTTCCCGTTCCCAGGTCAACCCGTCGTCGGAGATGGCACTGACGATCGCCGCTTTGGTTCCGGCCTCCTGCTCGGTCTTGCCTTCGTAGTACATCCGGTAGCGACCATCCTCCAGGGGGATTACGTCGGGACTCCAGATGTAGTCTGCGGCTCCCTCGCCGCCCGCATCCATCCTGACCCCCGGCTCCTTTTCCCAGCGCTGGGCATCGGTGGAGAAGGCACTCAGGATGTAACCCATCGAGTCGGGGTTGGGTCGATCCGGACCCAAGCCGTGGTAGTACATCCGGTAGCCACCCTCCATTTTCACCACGTTTGGCGTCAGTGTCCGGTCCGAATCGAGTGGCCCATCGGAATCTATGGCGACGTCGGCATCTTTGATCCATCGGGATCCCGGATCCTTCTCCTGATAATGGACGGATCGCTCCATGCTTTCAGCTGTCATTGTGGTCTCTGCCGCGTCTATGGGTGCGCAATTCGGTGATCAGGTCTTGTGTCGTTGACACACGACCGAACACCCGTGCGTGCATGAGCAGGGCCTCGTCGTGGGCACGCTGGGTCAGCGTGCTGCAGGCGTCTTCGGCGACCAGCGTATTGTAGCCCAGCTCCGACGCTACCCGCGCGGTGCCCAGGATGCACATATCCGTCAAGACGCCGGTGACAACCACGTCGGTGATCCCGAAATTGCGGAGAGCGTGGTCGAGCATCGTGTTGTGAAACGCGCTCGACGTGAGTTTATCGACTACCAATTCGTCCGGCGTCGGAAAAATCTCGTCCGCGATCTCGTATGCGGGTGCCCCGCGGTAGCGGATGGAGGGGTTGTCGGTGCCGCGCTCAATTCGGCCCCTGAGCCTGGTGGTCACCTCCTGGCCGTGTGGCGTGACGGCACCGTTTCGAGTGTACACGACCCTCATCCCATGCTCGCGGAAATATCCCAGGAGTTGTTGAATGCAGGGTACGACCGAATCGGCTATTCGCGAGTTCCAATACTCGACGACGTGTGGATATTTCTGACCGTACTCATCGCCAGTATCTTTCACCATGTCGCCGGCTTGCATATCCACGACCAGCAGCACCGTCGAATCCGGGTTGAGATCGAACGGCGTGGCGTGGAACTCGAAGGGCCATTCGGTGTCGTGTTGCTCGGCTTTCCAACTCATTCGCTACCTTCGCCTGGGCGTTACCGTACTGTTCATGTGTCAGGCCTAAGTAATAATAGAAGCTATGAGGGCGTTTATGAATACTTCCGACCGGCTCAATCCCTTCACCCGGGGCATCACCGGTGTGAGCAAGGGGCCATGCGATCTAGCCGTCCCCCTCGAAACGCCGACGGGTCAGGAGGGGATTTATCAGTTGGGGGCACTTTTCCAGCTTAGCGATAAACAGGCGGGCATGTTTTGTAACATTCGGCGCGCGTCCGTCCACGCCAATGACCTGGAGATGGGCAGCGATCTTGTGATGTTCGATGATCTGAATGCGATCTGCTCGGACAACGCGATCACGCTGATTCGAGGTGAGGAAATGGACCACCCCGAGACGGGCGAGCGCATGATCCTCTCCACGTATCCCTTCGTGGGCGGATTCGTGCCGGCCGGGGCCAAGTGCGACGATGGGACGCCGCATCCACATACCGGCAGCGGCTTTGCCGTATGCTCCCAGCGCGGCTACCCCGCCAGTGCCCTGGGCACCTCCTGGGCATTGGGCTGGCCCCGGACCGACGGAGCGTTCTGCCGCCCATGATCATCCGAGACAGCGCCGATTTTGGTCTCGGTCCGCAGAGCCATCCCTGGTGGGTAGATCATCCACTGGGATGCACGCTTCGCCTGGCGAACGGTGTGCTACGACACTTGTTGGCCTATCGGGTTTTGGGAAACCACGAGGCCGTTTACGACGCGGCCCCGGCCCCGCAGACCGGCTGCTACGTAGAGGAGGTGTTTTCGGTCAACGAGCCGTTGGGCATCTGGCGATTTTAGGTTCCCGACGTGGGTCGCTCCAGAAGGTGGCGGCAGTGTTTTTCGGCTTCGCTCCTCCATTCGTTCAACTCCGTCAGCCACAACGATTTGACGCTGCACAGCTGTTCGATCGTCAGGTTCGCGGCGTTGTA
>DPVW01000408.1:3908-4086 GCA_003529325.1 Candidatus Latescibacterota bacterium
GTTGTAGAGGACGCCGCTGCGCAGATCAACGGCGCTGAGATCCGCTCCGCGCAGGTTGGTGCCGGTCATGTCGGCCTTGTGCAGGATGGCGATCGAGAGGTCCGCGCCTGACAGGTCCATTACCCTGCATCGCAGCCCCTCGCAGATGGGCAAACCGCAGATCGGGCAAAACATCGGG
>DPVW01000110.1:0-2460 GCA_003529325.1 Candidatus Latescibacterota bacterium
TTGCCGCCCCCGAAGTGCCGGCTCCCTCTTCGCTTTCAGACAAAGCTGTGTCCCTTGGCTGTGGGGATACGCGGCCTGCATTCCAACCACCTGCTTGGGGGTGTGGTCGTGATACTGGCAGCATACAGATATCGGGACGTAGACTTGTCGGAGGAAAGAACAAGCAACCTGCATGCCAGGCCCTCTTCCAGCCGACAGAAAACGATGTAACATACTGTTCTAACAACCATTAGCAATCATTGTCGCCGAACGACCGAGGCGACTCTCCGGGAAAGAAGGTTTCCCGGAAGAGAAAAGGGAGCTTCCTGTGCCAATACTCAAGTCGTCAAAAAAGAGCCTACGGCAGGCGCGTCTGCGCCGAATCCGAAACAAGGGCGCAATGTCCACTATGCGCGGTGCCATCAAGCAAGTCCGTGAAGCTTCGGATTCTGAGGCAGCTCGCACGGCGTTGACATCGGCTATATCCATTATAGACCGAACCGTGCGCAAGGGCGTGTTGCATGCCAACACCGGGGCACGCTACAAGTCCCGTCTCACCCTCCACGTGCAGAAGCTCAGCTGAGTACCAGCTCAACTTCGCTCCTCGACAAGAGGCGCACAACAACAAGGGCCCACCCTCCGTGCGAGGGTGGGCCCTTGTCGTACCCACCCACATGACAACCCGCCTTCTGCAGAAACCAACCTGGCTCCTGCCCGCTCTGCGCACCGTCGATTTTCACTACGATGATGGGCACTCCCGGGTGCGTAATCCTCGCCTCCGGGATCTGGGCAACCTGCCCCGCTTCTTCCTGGACCCATCCCTGTCAGTGAAAACCCGGCAGACGCCATGTATCGCCGTCGTGTTGGTTGCTCATACGATCAACCAGTGGCACTCACCGGACCATCCTGCCGGCTTCCTGGCCCTCAATCTCGCCCTACATGGGCTCGTCACCTTGCTCCTGCTGAACATTTTTTCCTCTCTGCTGCAAAGTGCTGGCAAGGAAGGCGTTGCTCCGAGGGCCGCCTTTTTTTGCATCCTCTTCGCCATCCACTCACTACAGACGGAGGTCGTTAACTACGTCAGCGCCCGCTCTGAGTCTCTCGCAGCCCTGGGCATCCTACTGGCAGTCCTGGCCTTCCTCCGCTACCGGCACTCGGCAGAGCCGGTCTGGCTCGTCGCTCTGGCTGCCGGCCAGTTATTCGCTCTTGGCGCCAAGGAAGTCGCTGTTGTCACGCCCGTATTGTTGCTCAGCATCCAACGATTTCTGCCCGCTGGCACTGCCTCAGCGGCTCGACGCGCAAATCTCATGTCTGCACTTATTGTTGTTCCATATTTGATTGCCTACCAATCCTTTAGAGGGTCTACACCCTCTCCCCTTCTGCGTCCTGTGGCGAGCCAGATCGCGACGCAGAAGCTGGTTTTGTGTTGGCAGCGCACTACGGACTGGAAGACGAAAATCTCTCTGTGGGAGGATGCGATACGGCAGGCACCGGCCATGGCCGCCTCGCACCACAACCTGGCCTTCGCCTATCATCAGCAAAGTCGAATGGAGCTGGCGAACCGGCACTATGAAGAGGCCATCGCCCTCGAGCCCGAATACACACGCCCACTGACGAATCTGGGGATCCTGTATCGGGATTCAGGGCAACTCGAGCGGGCAGAAGAGGTCCTTCTACGGGCCGTGCGCTCCGCCCCCGCCCTCGAGCCGCTGAACAACCTCGGTCTCGTCTATGCCGCCCAGCACCGCCCGGAGCAGGCCGTGGGCGTGTATCAGACTGCCCTACAAGCAGATCCGGGAGTTGCGGAGGTCTGGTTTAATCTCGGTCTCGCGCTGCGAGATGCAGGATCAGATTACCGACATGAAATCCGCGTGGGCCGTCACCGGAGATCGCCGCGTTGAGTGCATAACTGATCAGCACCACCGGTCGATACATCGCCCTTTCCGGGCGTTCCGAAAAAAGGAATGGAATCGGTGAAGAAGAGCTCGATATTTCGCAGGTCACGGGCGGCGGGATTGACCAGCAAGTGATGGTCGTCGTAGTGAAATGGGTCGTCCAGGGCACCCCCGTGAACGACGACGACGGCGACGACGAAAACCAGCAACGGTCCGACCCTAGTGGCCGGACCGTGCTCGCTATTCGAAGACGCGGGCACTCAGGTAGCGGAGCCCACTGTCACAGAGAATCGTCACGACCTTCTGCCCGGGTGCCATACCCGACGCCAGTTCGACGGCCATGTGAACGTTGGCCCCGGCGGAAATTCCAACCAGAATCCCCTCTTCCCGGGCCAGACGACGAGCCATGTCGAAGGCGTCGTCATCGTCGATCCTCTGCACCTCATCGACGACGTCCCGGTCCAGTGTGTCGGGTATGAATCCGGCGCCGATACCCTCGATGTAGCTGATCCCCGGGTCCTGGCCGGACAAAACCGCCGAACCAGCCGGCTCGACGGCGACAATGCGGGCGCCAGGTACCTTCTCT
>DPVW01000110.1:2765-3736 GCA_003529325.1 Candidatus Latescibacterota bacterium
CGCCAGGTACCTTCTCTTTCAACACGCTGCCGACGCCGCTGATCGATCCGCCCGTACCGACACCGGCAACGAAGACATCGATGTCACCCGCCATCTGCTCGACGATCTCGAGAGCCGTGGTCTGACGGTGGATCTCCGGATTGGCGGGATTCATGAACTGCTGTGGTAGAAAATAGCCTGGATTGTCCCTTTTCAGTTCGGTCGCTTTGTCGATGGCCCCCCGCATCCCCTCCGCCGCCGGCGTCAGCACGACCTGGGCGCCATAAGCCTGCATCAGCAAGCGTCGCTCCCGGCTCGCCGTGTCGAACATGGTGACGATGAGCTGATACCCCTTCACCGCAGCGACCATGGCCAAACCAATCCCGGTGTTGCCACTAGTGGGCTCTACGATCGTGCCCCCGGGGGCGAGCTCACCGCTGCGCTCGGCGGCCTCGACCATGGCCAGGGCGATGCGATCCTTTACACTGCCTCCAGGATTGGCTGCCTCCAGCTTGCCCCAGACCTCGGCACCACCAGGGACGACGACACGGTTCAGACGCACAATGGGCGTCGCGCCGATGAGCTGCAGGATGTCAGTGGCGCGTTTCATGCGTGTTACCTGTGGCTGGCCTTGAGCTGCTCGATTCGATTCTGCACCCACTCCAACAGTGGCGCCTGGGCGGCTCTGAAGCGAAGGAATATGCGGTAATTGGTGAGGGCTTCCACCGTTTTTTCCTGGGCATCTAGGGCGCGAGCGAGCAGATAGAAGAACTTGGTTTCCCCTGGCGTGTGGCGCAAGGACTCAAGAGCCAACATCTGTCGGCAGATCTGCTCAGCTGCCTCCGCCTTGCCCATGGCACTGAGCTTGAGCTCCGCCAAATTGTACGCCGCCCCGTGGTGGGCGCCATTGTAACGCAACGCCAGAGAGTACTGCCTGTCGGCGTCACCGAAACGTCGTTCCCGGTGGTAGAGATTGCCCAGGTTGTAATGTG
>DPVW01000110.1:4090-4334 GCA_003529325.1 Candidatus Latescibacterota bacterium
GTAGATATGCCGTTCTTGCGCGCTCGACATCATCGTTGCCACGAAAAAACGCCACACCCTTTCGCCGCCAGACCTCAGGGGAGTGTGGGTGTGCGGCTTCCGCGCGGTTGAGCAGGGCCCAGGTCTGCTTCCAGTCCCCTGCTTCCTGATAGGAAGCGGCGAGATTGAGCAGGGCGTCGACGAAGGTGGGATCCAGTTGCAGACTGCGTTCCCAGGCTTGGCGCGCCTGAGCGGGGTGCCTCGT
>DPVW01000451.1 GCA_003529325.1 Candidatus Latescibacterota bacterium
GATCACAAGTTCCCGGATCCGGATGTGCTCGCAGGTTTCATCGACAGCTGTACCGCCAAGGGTGGCAATGTGTATCTAGACAGCTACTGGCTGGCGGAGCGTCTTTTTGCTGATATCATCTTCGCCAACGTGTTGCTGTTGGGTGCGGCGTATCAGGCCGGACACCTGCCCTTGAGCGCCACCTCGTTGGAGCGTGTCATTCAGTTGAACGGCAAAGCGGTAGAGGACAATCTGCAGGCCTTCCGCTGGGGGCGTCTCGCTGTGGCGGAGCCTGCCCGACTACAGGCGTTGCTGGGCAGTCCGGAGCCGGATGCCGCCGACGTGCTGGCCGACACCCGCAAGCGGCTTGCCGGCGATGGTGCCGCCCTCTCCCTGCACGATGAAGCCCTGCTCGAGCTCGATCTGTCCACGGAAGGGGAACGGGTTGTCAGCTATCGGTTTGCTGAGCTCGTCGCCTGGCAGGATCTCGCATGGGCGCGTAGATATGTCACAACGGTCCAACGGGTACGGCGCGCGGAGCTCGTTGCGGGGCGTAGCCCAGGGCTGACGCTGGCCGTCGCTCGGTCACTGCATCGGTTGATGAGCTACAAGGATGAATTCGAAGTGGCACGTCTCGCCACCCGAGGTCCCTCCATCGACCGCATCCGTGGACTCTTCGATGGGCCGGTAGCCGTCGCCCACAATCTGCACCCACCGACGCTGCGTCCTTTCGGGGTTGGCAAGATCCGCATCGGTCGCTGGATCCGACCCCTGCTGGGTCTGTTATATCGCTGTCGGCGTGTTCGCGGCACCACACTGGACCCTTTTAGATACGGCAGCTGTCGTCAGCTCGAGCGCGAACTGATCGGTTGGTACGAAGGGATCGTCTCCCGACTTGTGTCGGCGACGGAAGCCGGTAAAGATGCAGCGATGTTGATACGCGTCGCCGCGGCGGTAGACCGAATTCGTGGCTTCGAAGGGGTAAAGGAGGCCGCCGCCCGGAGGGTGCGCGCCGAGGTGGAAGGGGAGCTGGCTCGTGGCGAGTCGGCGTCGAAGTAACCGTCCCAGAGATCTTCAGACGAGAGACACGGGTTGGCGTTGGCGAGCCGCGCGACGCAGCGCAGGTAGCAGGGCCTGCCGCAAGGCGTCGTCCATACTCGACTGCAGGGCGAGGGCATCCCCGGCTATTGCGGCAGCCGCCCACCGACCATCAGGCCAGGCCTCGTCGTCAGCCAGCAAGCGGCTGCCACCATCGGTCTGTTCGATGACGTGCTCGCGAACACCCTCGCCCCAGAGCAGGCCCCCCGTTCCCAGCAGCATCATCTCATCACCGGAGACCGCGGTCGGGGTTATCACGAGTTGGGCGGACGCCTCGTCGATGGTGATGACGGTGATCGTCGCGTGCCAGCGGCCGCCACCTCGAGTGGCTGTGACCCACAATCGTCTCGGTGTTCCCAGCAAGCCGGCTATCAGCTCCAAACCTTCCAGGGCCGCCCACCAGAGCCCCAGCGCATTGCGACCCCCGCCGGCGATATGCCGCAGGTAGACGGGTGAGCCGAATGCGGGGCGCGAGCTCGACTGAAAAAGGCGCTGGACGGTGAGGTGGTATCGCCAACGTCCGGCGGCCTCGACGTATCCCGTCTTCCGGTTCTGAGCAACACCTGGCATCGGACCTGCGGTGATGACGGGAACCTGCCGTTGGCGGCATAACAGGGCGTCGGCTGCCATGCCCCGATACGGTGACAGGATGACGACGACCTCTGCCACCCCTGCGTCGAGAGCGGCTGTCACGTCATCGAACCTTGGCAGCTCTGTCCGCACGCCGCCGCCGGTTGAGACGAATCCGGCAACCGGCAGGTGCCGGGGGAGTCCGGCAAGAGCGCCCGCCCGCAGGGAATCGCAAAGGATGATTGCGCCGCTGTCTGTGGTGGTCGGTGGACGACTCATCGCAGATCGACTGCATCCCCGCCGCTGGCCATCGAACGATAACCGGCGAGAAGGATTTCCATGTTGTCGCGGGCTTGCTCCACGGAGTAGGCGGGCTGTCTGTTTTCATCCAGCGCCCCGATAAAGTCGTCGAGCGCTGCCAGAAGCCCCGCGGGATCCGCCGAGAGTGGTGGCCTCTGGGTCGGTGGACCACTGGCCCACTGCATGGGATCCTCTTTGGCGGGTTGATACGGAGCATCGACGATCTCCTGCCGCAGGAACGCGTTGATTGCAGGTCGTTTGGCATCGATGCTGATCGTCGCACGTGCGCCCACCAGGCGAGCCAGGCCAGGGCCACCCGAGGGGTGCGTGGCAACGCCGATTCGACCTGCACAGAGGGTTCCGATGCGACCTGCTTCGTCTGTCAGAGTCAGCGTCGCGAAGTCTTCGGTGGTGCTGTCGTCATGCTCCTGGAAGAAATGAGCGCGCCCATGGGCGATGACGGTTTTGGCCGTGCCGAGACAGGCCTGCAACAGACCCACGGAGTACGCGCCGACGGTCAGCAACTCGCGTTTGAGTTCGGGGTATTTCCATCGCCCCGCAGGGAGAAGAGGTGGTTGGCGTGGGGACGCCCGGTCCGTTGGGCGCGGCCATCCCTTGGAAAACAGCACGTCCGTGTGCACACCCAGCAGTTCACCAAGTCGGCCACTGGCAAGAACGGTCAGTGCCTGCTGGACGAGGCTCCCGTAATGGTAACTGGGAACGATGGCTCGTATGCCATTGGCCTGCACGGCATCGACAACGGCATCACACTCCCCGAGTGTGGCGCCGAGGAACTTGTCGATCCAGAGATGTTTGCCGGCCGTCGCCGCCAGAACCGCCAGTTCAGCGCGACGCTCGATGTCGTGCGCGATGCTGACGATGTCGACATCCTGCCGCGCCAGTGCCTCGGCGATGTTGCCGACGTAGGGCACGCCCAGCTCTGCGGCATGGCGGCGGTTGAGTTGGCGCAGGTCATCGTCGATGGTCTCGTCGTCATCGGCGACGGCGACGATTCGAGTGTCAGCGTGACCGACGAATCCGGGGACGAAGTTGCGCTGATGGCTGTGGCGGCTGAAGCTGAGCAAGAGCACGCCGTAGGGTGCCTCGTCTCGCATCTAGGCGAGTCGGGGTCGGGGCGCGCGGTCGAAATGCGGTTGCTCTACCAGCGAGTCAGGTTGCCCATGATCTTGTCGAGGTCCTTCTGTAGTTCCTGCTTCTCATCTTCGAGTTCGCGGATGCGCTCCTCACTGCTCTGCACGGAAGTGGCCATCTCATTGTCTCGCGCCAACTCCGTTACCGAATTCTTGAGAAGTTCGGCATCCTCTTCGAGAGTGCGCATATTCAGCGACTGATCCTCGCTCAGCTTCTCTCTTGCCGCTGCGCCACCTCCATGTCGAGTATCTGGTGCATGCCTTTATGCGACGTGCCATCTCAAGTGTGATGAGGAGTCTTGTACCTTCTCCTGCAACAACATATGGAAGGGCACATCAACGTAATTTCCGACTTTGATCAGTGTGCGCCCTCTTCGGTCAGAGGCGACCATGGGTGCTCCATCGAGGGATCGAGAGGCGCTGGCCGAGTGCATTTGATGGGGGCTCGCGCAAGAGTGCAAAATCGCCCTAAAGCTCTATTTCACAGCAAATAAGAGGGTGTCTTGGAAATGTGTCAAGCAAAGAGTGCCAGCCACCAACACGGCGTCTGGCACAGCGCTTGGCGCAGTTTAGAGACCCGGGGACAGGAAGCGCAGTGTATAACAGTCCTCGACCGCCACCTGGTCGACTTCGACAACACCGGCTTCTACCATCTGCTCCACCAGCAATTGCCAGCGTTCGTGGCTCATGTGGCCGATGCCGTATTGCTGAGCCACCTCGTCAAGGACGAGGTCCCGTGACAGTTCAACCCCTGCCTCGAGAATCTCCATGTCCATCTCCGGGTTCAGGCCATGGATATGCTCATTTGTCTCCAGTGGTCTCTGCAGATACTGTGACCAGCCCAGTCGGGAGGCCGCCACGACGGCCTCAACCAGCTCGGGTCGCTCGCGCACGGTTGCTTCTGATGCGATCAGCGCGCTGGCGTATGGATTGAAGCCGGTGTCGGCGACCATCAGCGCTCTGGCGTCTGCACCCAGGCGTCGCGCCACCACCGGCTCGGAGAACACATACCCCTGCATCGCATAGCGGCTGTCCTCGAGGAAGGGGGTGACGCTGCCATGGTAGGGTACCACGGTGACGTTGCGGAAAGGGTAGCGCTTGCGCAAAAAGTGCGAGAAGGCAGGGCGCTGGGACAGGGCGAGGGTGACATCGGCCAGTTCTTCGATGGCGGTGATACCACTCGATTCATGGACGACGAGGCAGCGGGGATTGATCTGATACGGGGCAAACAAGGCGACGATCGGTGCGCCTGCCGCCCGGGCATTGATGACGCCATCCGCATTGGTCAGACCGAAGGCGACCTGACCGGTGGCTACCCGCTGCACGACGGGGGCGTCGGGGCCGCCGCCCAGGATCTCGACGTTGACTCCGGCCTCACGATACAGGCCGCGCAGTTGGGCGGCGTAATATCCACCGTGCTGGGCCTCCGGGAACCAGTTGAGGGCCAATTTGACGGATGGAATGCTGTCGGTGGCTGGCTCAGATTCGGTGCTGGGCCCGCAGGCAGTGAATAGCAGTAGCAGACTGAAGAATAGGCGTGTTCGATGCATGGGATCTCCAATAGACAAAGGGTGTCACCAGAACGCGGGTCATCACTCACTTTCCCCTCCCCAGCGTTTGAGGGCCCGCTGGCTGACACCGCTCACGGTGGCAAAAAAGACGAGACCCAGGGCGGTGGAAAACAGCACGCTCGCAAACAAGTAGGGCGTTTTCGTCTGTGCGTTGGTCAGCATGATGAGATACCCCAGGCCAAAATCCTGCGTGCCGTATCCGGCGAAAATCTCGCCGACGATGGCACCGACCACGGACAGACCGCAGGAGATACGGGCACCCGTCAGCATGGCCGGCACCGCGTGTGGCACGCGCAATTTCGTCAACACTTGCCAGCGTCCTGCCTCATTGAGGGCAAACAGGTCGAGAAGCTCAGCATCTACGGAGGTGAGTCCGGCCGTGGTGTTGGCGATGATCGGGAACAGTGAAATGATGAACGACACGGCGACGACCCCGGCCAGACCATGACCGATCCATAGCACGATCAAAGGGGCGATGGCGACGATGGGCACCGTCTGCAGGAAGATGGCATACGGATAGAGACTGCGTTTGGCGAGCCGCGACTGCGAGAACAGAACCG
>DPVW01000075.1:0-16509 GCA_003529325.1 Candidatus Latescibacterota bacterium
GGCAGACCGGTGCTCTGATCCACCGCTCTGGCGGTGTATGTCTGTTCGACACAAGCATCGACAACACCCGGCAGTAAGCGGACGAGCATCAACAGCGCGGCAATCGGCAGAGGGGAAATCAGACGGGGCATCGACATGAGATGGGAATCTACATCGGGACCGATGGCATGTCCCCGTCATGTCAGCACGGGCCGGTCGAGACCGCGATACTGCACCGCCTCGGCGACATGACTGTCGTCGATGGTGTCGGCGTTGGCGAGATCGGCGATGGTCAGCGCCACCTTCAGGATGCGGTCATGGGCGCGGGCGGACAGGCCGAGTCGATCGAGGGCGGTACGCAACAACTGGCCCGCTTTGGGCGGCAGGGGATGGCAGTATCGGCGCACGTGACGACCATCCATGTGCGCGTTGCACAGCAGATCCGGGTCGCCCTCGTGTGCGAAGCGCTGCAATTGACGCTGGCGAGCCCCACTGACCCGGATCCGAACGGCCGAGGAGGACTCACCCGGGGGCCCCAGCTGCAGCTCGTCGAAGCCAATGGCGGGTACGGATACGTGCAGGTCGATGCGGTCGAGGAGGGGACCGGACAGACGAGCCCGGTAGCGTTCGATCACCTGTGGTGGACAGATACACTGTTGGCGACTGTGGCCGAGATACCCGCAGGGACAGGGATTCATCGAGGCGACGAGCATAAATCGCGACGGGAAACTCAACGTCGCCGCCGCCCGTGCGATGGTGACGCGTGACTCCTCCAACGGTTGGCGCAAGGCTTCGACGACGCGCCGATGAAATTCGGGCAGTTCATCGAGGAACAACACGCCGTGATGGGCGAGTGACACCTCGCCGGGTCGTGGCACCCGACCACCGCCGATGAGACCGGCGTCTGATATTGTGTGATGGGGGGCGCGAAAGGGCCGGCGCGTGATCAGCGCCTGACCTGGTCGCAACAGGCCCGCCACGGAATGAATGCGCGTCACCGCAAGTGCCTCCGCCACCGTCGGCGGCGACAAAATCGACGGCAGTCGACGGGCGAGCATGGTCTTTCCTGACCCGGGGGGACCGACAAGCACGGCATTGTGACCGCCTGCGGCAGCCACCTCCAGGGCGCGCTTGGCATGCTCCTGACCGCGCACGTCGGCGAAGTCATACCCGTCGCTGCCGGCCTCAGCCTGCAACGCCTGACCGGCGTCGACGACACAAGGGCGGATGCGCACGCCGCCCTCGAGGATCTCGACGGCCTCGGCAAGTGTCGCCACCGGATAGATGACGGGTCCACCCGCCATGGCAGCCTCACGCGCATTCTGCCGGGGGACGATGATGGCGTAGACGTCGTGCTCGCCGAGGCCGGTGGCCATGGGCAACAGGCCGCGTACCGGTCGCAGACTGCCATCCAGCGACAACTCACCGAGCAGGGCGAAGTCCTGCAGCGTCGGTGCACGGATCTGTTCGGCGGCGACGAGGACGCCAATGGCGATGGCCAGGTCGAAGGCGGAGCCCTCCTTGCGCAGATCCGCCGGGGCGAGATTGACGGTTACCCGGCGTCGTGGCCACTGGAAGCCGGCATTGCGGATGGCGGCCATGACGCGCTCGCGACTCTCGCGTACGGCGGAGTCGGGCAAGCCGACGAGGGTGAAGGAGGGCAGCTTACGGTCGGTGTCGACTTCGACGTGGACGAGTCGAGCCTCTACACCGACGGTGGTGGCGGAGATCACGGTGGCAGTCATGCCCCACTACCTGCAACCGGCGTGCCGCCGTCGAGCTCAGAGTGGAGCTGGGACGACCTGGCGAAAACTGTGGTCTCAGCAGGGCAGCACTGTCACCTATAGCACACGCTGCCCGAACACGAATCAGGTGGTCTCAGCTGACGAACCAGCGAATGCCACAGCGATAGCTGCGATCGTCCATGACCAGCGAATATGGATCACAACGACGGTAGACGATGGCACCGTCGGAACGGATGACGAGCCAGCCTGAGTCCCAACCACCACTGCGATACATCAATGGCACCGCGGGGGCGACACGGATCACGGGATGCGCCCCGGCGATGAACAGCTGCTGATCGGTGTAGTAATATCCGGAGCCGATCTCGACAAAGAGTTCGTGATCGGGTGTATCGCCGTCGGCCAGGTCGGCGCAGAGTCCAGAGAGGGCGACCTTTACTGCACAACCGTCAGCGAAAGCATCGGCGAGCTGCTCGATGGAGCCGGAGTGGATGTTGCCGCTGGCATCGTGGGCGCAGACTTGCTCCCAACGGTCGTTGACGCAATAACGAAAGAGATCGAAGTCGTAGACAAAGTTGCTGCTCGGGGCGTTGGTAGCGTCGTCCCAACTGTCATGGCAGTGATATTTCGCCATGCCGCCGATGTCGGTATTTGCCGCCGGCCCCGGAACGCCGACCGCCGGGGCACCGTCCAGATGCAGCCGCGCAATCGCCTGGGTTCCGTCCTCGTTGTAGAGGAAGTACGACATGGAGGGGCGTGGGCCGAAACCGGAGGGTAGTTCCACAGGTTGGCGCAGACTCATGATGCCAGCACTCCAACAGTCGTCGATCAGATAGGTGACGGCGAACTGAGCGACCTCCCGCACCAACTCGCGGCTGGGTGAGTCGAGGTCGATGTGTTCGTTGTGGCGGAACTCGGTGAGGATCCGCAAGTCGGCACCGCAGCGGATGGCAGCGGCAAGTTGTTGCGGGCTGCCGGCGGTGACGTGGCGCTCACCATCCAACTCAAGGGCGCAGGACCAGTCGGGGCGGCTCATCGGATCCGGCCTCGGCCCCGGGTGGCATCGCTCATCAATTCTCCGGACGTATGGGTCGTTGGGGGCGTCGAAGGTAGCGACGGACTCGCCGCGCGGACAGTGGCGCCCGCTGCGGCAGCCACCCATCTTCCCATCCATAATTCAACACCCCACTCAAGGAGTAAAGTGTGAGTCCACGTCCTGCAGCCAGCCCCGAGCTGAATCTCGCCATCGATACCGCCCGCAACGCGGGAGCCCTCATCGCCGAACGTTTTGCCAAGGGTGGCGTGGCGGAGCGCAAGTCGGGTGGCAAGGGCGAGGTGACGGCGACGGACCGGGACGCGGAGACGATCATACTCGATGCGCTACGGGCGGGGTCGTCGTACGACATCCTCAGCGAAGAGGCAGGGGGTAGTCGCGACAGCGGCGCCGGACTGTGGGTCGTCGACCCACTTGATGGCACGACCAATTTTTCACGTGGCATCCCGCTGTTTGCCGTGTCCATCGCCCTCATGCAGGGGCGGAGGGTCGAGTTGGGCGTCATCTACCACCCGCTGACGGGCGATTGTTACAGCGCCGAACGGGGTGCCGGTACCTGGCGCAACGACGAACGGTTGTCGGTGTCACAGGTTGCCGATTCGGAACTGGCGGTGTTGTATCTCACCCATGGTTATCCACCCCCCGATCGGGCCCGTTATGCCGAGGCCCTGTCCCGTTTTGCGCCACGTAGTTATCCGCGCAGTTTTGGTTCCACCGCAGCTGAACTCAGCTTCGTTGCTGCTGGTATGGGTGACGGTTGGATCTGCTCCGGAGACGAACTGTGGGACTTCACGGCGGGCATGGTGCTGGTCGAAGAGGCAGGTGGGCGGGTGAGCGACTGGCGGGGTGACGGTTGGGATGGCGAAAGTCTGTACACGGTGATCACCAACGGCGCCATGCACGAATACGTGATCGACATGATCAGCGACATGCAACAGGATTGAGGAGAAGTATGGAGCGACCCAACGTCGTCTTCATTATCTGCGACGATCTGGCCTGGGGGGACCTGGCCTGCCACGGCAATCCGGTGCCGACACAGACGCCCCATCTCGACGCCATGCACGCTGCCAGCACGCGGTTGACCCGTTACTGCTCCGGACCGCTGTGCACGCCCGCACGGGCGGGCATCTTAACAGGACGCTGGCATCTGCGCACGCGTGCATTTGACACGTATTGCGGTCGTGCCACACTCGACCCTGGCGAACCGACGATCGCACAGACTCTGGGATCAGCTGGTTACGCCAGCGGATGTTTTGGTAAGTGGCATCTCGGTGACAACTTTCCATCCCGTCCGATGGACTTGGGATTTGATGAAAGTGTCGTGCACCTGGCCGGCGGCATCGGTCAACCAGGCGATCGCTACGAGAATCACGAGCGGGAAACCGAGTCCTACTTCGACCCCGTCGTCGTGCGCCACGGTGTGCCTGAACCGAGCTCAGGTTACTGCAGCGATGTGTTCACCGATGAGTGTCTCGACTTCATCGACAAACATCAGCAGACGCCGTTCTTCGCTTACCTCGCCTTCAATGCACCGCACTCCCCCTTTCAGATCGCCGACGAATGGGCGGATCCCTATCGTCAGGCAGGGGTCAACGAAACCCACGCGAAGATCTACGGCATGGTGAGCAATATCGATCACAATGTGGGGCGCGTGCTGGCGAGACTGGATGAGCTCGAGTTGAAGGAACGAACCCTCGTGGTCTTCACCTCCGATCACGGTCCCTGTGGGTCGGCCCAGAATCGGGACGGGTCGCCCGGAGAACGCCAGCGGTGGAATGCCGGTCTGCGCGATATCAAGGGAAGTATGTATCAGGGCGGTGTGCAGGTGCCAAGCTTCTGGCGTTGGCCGGGGCATGTGCCCGCCGGTCGGGATGTGGACGATCTGGCGGCAACGGTGGATGTGCTACCGACACTGGCACAACTCTGTGGTGCGGCCTTGCCTGAGGTTGGGGTGGACGGGATCAGTCTGGCGCCATTGCTGACGGGGTCTGGCGACGAGTCGTCGCAGCGCACCGTGTTCATGCAGTGGCACCGTGGCGACGCACCGGTGCGTTATCGCAACTATGCCGCCATCACACAACGATGGAAGGTGACACGCCCCCACGAAAAGGCCACCGACGAGTTATATGACCTGCAACGTGATCCGCATGAAACCGCCGATATCGCCGTCGCCCATCCCGACGTGGTCGAGCAACTGCGCACCGAATACGACAACTGGTTCGACGATGTGGGCGCCACTCGCGGTGGGCGTACCTTCGATCCACCTACCGTGCATCTGGGTACCCCCCACGAGAATCCCGTGCTGCTGACACAGAATGACTGGCGCACCCTCGATGGACACGAGGGCTGGCGTAGTGACGGTTTACGTGGATACTGGCGAGTGCAGGTGGAACAGGGTACAGGACCGTACACGGTGCGAGTCCGTATGCGCCATGGGATCGGGACAGGTATGGTGCACCTGGCTCTGGACGAAACCGAATGGCAGGCGCCACTGCCGGCGGGAGAACATGTGGTTGAGTTGTGTGGTCTCGACCTGCCCCCGGGCACGTCTCGTCTCGAGGCCTGGTTACATACCGATACGCCGACACCGGGTGCCCGACACGGGCGCTTCATTCCCGCTCTTTATGTGGAGGCGGAGTATACCGGGTAGCTGACCCAGCCCTGTTGGATTTTAGTCAGCCCATTCCATCTGTGACCAGAAATCGGCGCCGTGGCCGGCAAGCGTGTCGTCCCAATCATTCCGCCAACTCGTCAGTTCATCGCGTAACAGCAGCACCCTCTCAGCATGAATTGGGTCGCCGGCCAGGTTGCGCTGTTCCCAGGGGTCACGGGACAATTCGAAAAGCTGCGTGTGACACTGTCCGGCAGCGGCGGTTTCAATCAGCTTGTTGCCCGCACCATCGCGCACGCCACGCATGAAGTGGCGATAGGCGAACAGGAAGGTGTCACGCACGGATGCCTCGACGTCGTCGAGGCAGGGCTGCAGGCTCTCCCCTTCAACGGAATCGGGGATGCCGACATCGACGAGATCACACAACGTCGGGAAGATGTCGATCAGTCCTGCCAGTGCGTCCCGGCGCTGTCCCGCAGGTACCCCCGGTCCGGCGAACAGGAGAGGCACGCGCACGGAGTGTTCGTAGAGATTCTGTTTGCCGAGAAGACCGTGCTGACCCACGGCGAGACCATTGTCACCGGCAAAGACAACGATCGTGTCCTCGAGTTGTCCCTGGTCCTCAACGACCTGCAGCACCCGGCCGATGTGATCGTCGAGATGGGTGATCATGGCGTAGTAGGCGGCGATATGTTCGCGCACCTCGCCCTCCTCACGTGGGATCGTCGCCAGCACCTCATCGCGCACGCTGAGTTCGCCGTTGTCGAAGTAGTGCTGCTTTAGAAAGTTTGGCGGCAACTGAATGCGCTCCGCAGGATACTTGTCGAGGTATTGTTGCGGCATGGTGCGTGGGTCATGGGGCGCCATGAAAGAGACATAGGCAAAGAAAGGATTGTCGCGGCGCTCCGGATGGGTCAGGAAGTCGACGGCGGCATCGCAGAACAATTCCGTCGAGTGCACTCCCGCCTCGATGTGGTCCGCCGTCCACTGGCCCACACTCTGGGTGTGGAAGTCGGTGGTGTGGTTGATGCGGCTCTCATACTGCCCGGTTGGATCGAAGTCGCAGGCGGGCACATTCCAATGATCGCCCATGCCGCCAAAGAAGATCTCCCCACCGTGAGTGAAAGAGCGGGCGTAAGCAGCCGGGCCGTTGTGCCACTTCCCCGTTCCGAAGGTGTCGTAGCCAGCGCCCCGCAATGTTTCGCCCAACATGGTGTGATCGACAGGCACGTCGCGGCCCATGTCGTGGATGTGGTACAGGGATCGTGATGTGTGCAGCATGGCCCGGCTCGGCATGCAAACGGCGCCGCAGCTGCCACCCATGATATAGGCATCGGTGAAGGCTGTGCCGCGTTCGACGAGGTGGTCCAGATTCGGCGTGCGGATCGCGGAGTTGCCGAGGGCGGCGATCGTGTCGAAACGCTGGTCGTCGGTGAAGAAAAAGAGGATGTTGGGTTTGCTCATGGACAGGAAGCTACACTCTATTCAGGCTGCAGACGAGGACTCGACTGACTCAGCTGCGTTGAGGCAGGCTCTGCAGAACGGCACGCAGGTAACCGAGATCATTGGCAGCGCCCTTGGGATTCCAATCGTCGTCCTCTCCCAACAGGGGTGCGGCACCGGCGCGTATGAGTCCATCGTATCCCGCCGCAGCGAGGGCGGCAATGCAGGCGGGCACATCGAGTGGTCCGATCCCCAGGGGCTGACCGTTGCCGTCAAAACGCACGCCGGAGATGCCGCCGGCACGGATACGGTCTGCCCCTTGAGCTGGCAGATCTGCACCGGCCAGCAGTGGCGCCGACCCCATGGCGAGCTCCACGTGCACGTCACCCGCTGGCAACCAGGCGAGTTCCTCCGCCAGCAGACGAGATGAATCCAGGCAGACGTTGACACCGGTTTCAGCGGCAGTCGCCATGACCGCTTCCAGATCTTCAGCGAGGTCTGTCGATTGGCGCGTGGGGGAAGCACAGAACAACCTATCGACACCGGCGCTCCCGGCAGCAACCAACGCCCCGGTGAGGCCATCAGACCAGGGCTGAAAGGTGTCGGGCATGCCGGTCAATTCGACGCCCGCCAGCTGTAGACCGGCGATCTGCACGCGGTGGGCGACGGGGGACAGGGCAGTGTCCTGTGGGTCGCCGAGATCGAAGCGCACCACGACGGCGTCGGCGCCCAATTGTTGAGCGAAGATGAGTTCCTCGTCATATCCGTAGCGCACGGTGAGGGCCAGTTTCATGCTCCCATCCTTTCGAGGCTCTGCACAAGCCCGCGCAGGTAACCGACCTGGAAGGCAAAGGAGCGATCCGCCCGTGGGTTGTCGCCGACCACGCCAGGACAGTGGTCGATACGGATAACGCCGTCGAAGCTGACATCATTCCAGGCGCTGACTGCAGCGACCATGTCGATGTCACCCTCGTCGGGAAAAACCTCTTCGAAGGCGGGCACCGTGCCGCGCGGGTTACGAAAGTGGGCGAAGAATACCTTGCCCTGACCGCCGATGCGGCGGATGGCATCGATTACGTCGGTGTCGGCCATGGTGCCGATAGTGCCCATACAGAAGCCGATGCCATTGTTCGGGCTGGGCACGGTGTCGATAACCCGTTGCAGGTTGTCGATGCTGATGAGAATCCGGGCAACACCCAGATACTCCGGTACCGGCGCATCATCGGGATGAGCTGCCAGACGCACGCCGGCGGACTCGGCGACGGGCACGACGGCTTTGAGAAACCACTCGAGGTTGGCCCAGACTTCCTCCGACGACAGCGGGCGGTCGGGCACGTGCGGATAGCGGTGTCGTCCACCCCCCATCCAGTCGAGGCAGGCTGCCGCCATGTGGCTGGCAATGGCCTCGTCGAATTTTGGGTAGCGGGCGCCGCCGCGTCCCGTGGGGGAATACTCGGTGCGCAGACCACCCAGCAGCATCCACTGGTATTGCAGGACAGGGATGCCGGCTTTGCCGACATTCTCGATCGTACGGCAGACGCCCTCAAGCTGGCGCTCACGTTCGGGTGTGCCGAACATGATCTCGTCGTAGAGGGTGGGGGACAGATTTTCGATGACACCCCAGTCCAGTCCGTGCTCGGCAAAGTGATCACGACGTTGCTCGAAGGCCTGCGCCGGGACCACACCGTCGATGTCGGCGGGCATACCGCAGACTACATCGGTAACACCCAGGGAGCGAACGAAGGCGATATTTTCTTCGGATTCGGAGGTCTGCAGGCCGATTCTCATGACAAGGTAAGGTAGACAAGGCATGGAACGACGGCGATTCGGCTCTACGGATATGGAGTTGAGTGTGATGGGATTGGGCGGATTGTTGGCTCGGTATGAAGGGGCTCTCGGGCATCCACCGCCGGAGGAGAAGCGACGCATTTATCTACGGGCGGCGGAGTTGGGGATCAATCTGTTCGACATGGGATACGGTGACCAGGTCCACATCCCTGATGAACTGAAGGGTGTTGACGATGAGCGCCACTTCTCGCTGAAGATGGGAGCACCGGATGCCAGTACCCTGACCGATGTCATCGAGGGGCATCTGCGCAACATCCGCCGCGAGCGCATCGATATTCTGCGCGTCCACCACAGCAACTGGATGACGGATACCGCCGCCCGCGATGTGATCAGCGCTCTGCGCGAGTCCGGCAAGGTGCGTTCACTCTGTCTGATCCGGCACTATGAGGCCGATCAGCATGCCTACGCCGAACAGGGACCGGAGCCCAATGCCGACGCCGATCTGGTGATCTACAACTATGCCTGTCGTTGGCAGGCGCCAGGTTTGGAGCTGGCCCGTGATGCCGGCAAGGGTGTGCTCATCATGAAGGCCCTCGGTGGTCAGTGGTTGCCATGGGAAGGGCAGGTGCTGGCCGACTGGAGCGCCGTCGATCAGGAGGAGGTGATCCGTCTGGCACCGAAGGGTGAAGATATGCGCAGCAATCTGCCACTGGTGTATCCCATCGTCAATGGGCCGTGGCAGGAGTTGTGTGAACCGGGGGAAAAGATCCCGCCGACGAATCGGGCCATCAACTGGGTGCAGCAGAATCCGGTGGTGACAACCGTCCTGGTCGCGTTCGCCAGTGTTGCTGAATTGGAGGAGGGTGTTGGCGTGGAGGTGCTGCAGAGATGACACAATCCTTTTCCGGTCTGTGGCCGGTAATGCTGACAGCCTTCGAAGAGGATGGCAGCCTCGATCTGCCCGGCGTCGATGCCCTCGTCGACTTCTATCTCGAGGGAGGTTCAGGTGGCCTGTTCGCTGTATGCCAGTCGAGTGAGATGTACGAGTTGAACGACGACGAACGTCTGACTCTGGCGGCACGGGTCGTGGCGCGTGTGGCTGGTGCTGTACCCGTCGTCGCTACGGCAACCTTTGGTAATGCCCTCGACGGTCAGGCAGCATTCGTGCGTCGCATGGCCGATGCGGGTGTTAGCGCTGTTGTCCTGTTGCCGAATCAGCTCTGTGCCGCCGAAGAGGACGAGGCGACTCTGTGGCCCCGATTGGAGCACATGATCGAGGCGACGGACCCGGTGCCCCTTGGTCTGTATGAGTGTCCCCTGCCATATCATCGAGTATTGTCGCCCCAGCTTGTATCGCGTCTGGCCAACACGGGCCGCTTCCGTTACATCAAGGACACGTCACGCGACCCTGCCTGTATCGGTCCGAAGGTGGAGGCCGTGCGTGGGTCCGGCCTGGCCCTGTTCAATGCGGCGCCGGCATCGGCGCTGGCGTCGCTGCGTCTGGGGGCTGCCGGTCTTTCTCCGGTGGCAGCCAATCTCTATCCGGATCTGTTCTGCTGGTTGTGTGACAACAAGGATGACCCGCGCGCCGAGTGGTTGCAGGCGCGACTGTCCATGTTCGAAGCCGGTGTGCGGCCGCACTATCCGCAGAGCGCGAAACGGTTTCTGGCAACCCGGGTCGGTCTGCCCATCGGCTTGCGCACACGCGTGCAAGAGAGCGACTGGAATGGCTACGACCAGTCGGTGCAGGATGCCATGGTGGCGATGTTGGGAGATGTGCGCGCCAGACTCGGTGCGACGCGATAGTTCCTATGAGCGCTCGCCGCCCACTGCAGCCGGTGGTTGCAGCCGGTTGAGAAAACCACTCAGCTCGTCCCAGATGTTGGCAGGTATCGGTGTCGTGGCGTGACGCACGCCGGACTCGACCTCCGCCACCGTGCGGGGCCCAACCAGGGTTGCACCGACGCGTGGTTCGCGCAGACTGAACTGTACAGCCAGCGCGCCGACATCGATCTCTCGCTGTTCACACCACTCGACGATGGCGCGGGCCCGTGCCAGATCGGCGTCGTCGGGTGGCCGCCGTTTCGCCGCTTCCTCCAGGTCGATGCCCGCCAACAGCCCCGCTTGATAGGGGGATCCATTAACGACGGCGACGCCAGCCTTGGCGGCTGCCTCCAGCACCGGATTGAGCGACAGACGGATGGGGTGGTAGTCATACGATGGAAGGATGACGTCGACCCGACCCGACTCGATAACGCGCGTAAGATAGCGGTGGTTGCGCACACCGAGACCGAAGGCGCGGATCTGGCCGGACGCTTTCAGTTCTTCCAGTGTTTCGAAGGCGCCATCCGCAGCGAGGATCGTGTCGACATGCGCGTCAGCCACAGGGTCGTGCACGTAGATGATATCGATCCGACCCAGCAGCTCTCGCGACGTCTCGAAACACCAGCGCACATCGTCAGCGTCATACGCATTGCGTCGATCTGGATGGGTGCCCACCTTCGTCGATACCGTGAGTTTGGCGCGCACCTCGGGGGTCAGGGTCGACAATGCCGCACCCAGGTATCGTTCCGCCGTACCGTATGCCGGGGATGTGTCAAAATAGCGCACACCCAAATCGATGGCCTGCCGCACCGCAGCGATGGCGGCATCCTGTCGCTGTGTATCGGAGGCGGACTCGTCTGTGAGGGCGCCGATGTAGCCACCCACGCCCAGCTCCGTCACTTCGACGCCGGTATGGCCAAGGATCTTGTGTCTCAATTCACCCATCTCAACCCTCCACGGCGGCGGCGACGGTGTTCGACACACGACGTAGCAACGCACCCGATTCGACCATCATATTCGTCAGACAGACACAACTGAGCCCCGATTCGGGGTCCGCCCAGGCTACGGTACCGGTGGCGCCCACGTGACCGAAAGTGGCAGCTGACACCTGCTCGCCGAAGAAGGACCAGACACGCGAATCGCGCAGGGCCCAACCGATGCCCCAGGGGGATCCGAGGTGGGCCGGATTCTGATCGCTGACCATGGCAGTCGCCGCGGCGTGACTGAAGATGCGGGTGTCGCCATAGGCGCCAGCGCCCAGCATGCAGTTGAGCAGTACGGTCAGATCTTCGCCGGTAGAATGCATGCCACCCCAGGGACAACCGAAGTCACGCCAGTAGGGTGAATTCTGCCCCCAGCGTTCGGCCTGGGCCGACTGTTGCATGGATGGCGTACACCAAACCAGCTCTTCGATGGCGCGGCCCTGCAAGCCGAGGAAGCTGTTCGTCATGCCAAGGGGAGCGAAGATCACCTGTTCCTCGAAGTCGCGCAGGCGTTGGCCGGTGATGCGTTCGACGATCTCGGCGGCGAGGAGGATGCCCTTGCTCTGGTAGCGAAAGTCGGTGTGAGGACGGAACAGCAGCCGCGTGTTGATGGCGCCGTCGACGAAACGACTGATGGGTGCGTGGGCTTGCCGCAATCGGGTGTTCTGTGGCAGCATGTCCGGCATACCCGAGATATGGGAGAGGACGTCCCGCACGTGAATCTTGGATTTGTCCCAGCCGACGAATTCAGGGATGTGCAGTTGCACAGGGTCATCGAGGGAGATGAGGCCGCGGTCCACCAGCAGCATGATGGCGCTGGCGGTGACCGGTTTGGTGATGGAGGCGAGTAGGAAGGTGGAATCGGCATCGATGGGACGTGCACCAGGCTCCGGTCGTTGCGCGCCAAAGCCCTGACTCAGTACCAGACGCCCGTGACGGGCGACGGTGAGGGATGCGGCACTGATGCGATTGGCATCGAGGGCGTGGTTCAGCAGCCCGGCAGCGCGCTCCAGTACGGCTGCGGACAGCCCGACATCGGCCGGTTTGCCAGGGGTGAGGGTTGTGGCAGGACTCATGGGGTGAGTGTAGCCGACCTGGCCGGGTCCTGCAAGGGATACGGGCGCGGCGCCAAAGGTTGTCGTACCATACCACCCCGTACACCCCATCCGCACCTTCAGACTCTTTCCAGAAGTGACTGCCATGGCTGATCAGCCCCTATCCGACGAACAGATGCGACGTTTCGAAACCTTCGGATTTCTCGTGTTCCCCGGCATGTTGGGTGATGTGATCGACGAGATCATCGATGCCTTCGAGCAGATCTGGGACCAACGAGGGGGTGGGCATCACGGCGCCGAGCATGATGAGGAGCGGCGTTCCTGTATCGTGCCCTTTATTGATCAACACCCACGGCTGTGTGCCTTGCTCGACGACGAACGGATCCACGGTCTGTTGTGCAGTCTGCTCGGCGACGACTTCAACTATACCGGCTCTGACGGCAACTACTATGCTGGCGACACGGGGTGGCACTCCGACGGCTGGGGTCGTGGCGCCGGGCAGCGCTTCGTCAAGGTCGCGCTTTATCTAGACGACCTGACACGGGAGACCGGTTGCCTCCGCGTGATCCCGGGCAGTCACAATTCGGATGACGCCTTCGGGGGCACACTGCAAGAGCACATCCGGCAGATTCCGGACACATGGGGAATGGAGGGTGACGAGTTGCCGGCCTTCGCCCTCGAGACCAGTCCAGGGGACGTGGCCGTATTCAATCACAATCTGAAGCATGCCGCCTTCGGCGGCTCCAGTCGCCGGCGGATGTTTACCATCAATTGTTCTCAGCGTTATCCCGAATCGGAGTTGCCCGCCTTTCGTGATTACATCTCCGCTCACGCCCGCTTCTGGAGCGAACGGTTGTATGGCGAGGCCATGATTGCTACCGCCAGTGCCGGGCGCATGGTGCATCTGGAACAAGGACACGCAAACGACGGCCATCTGGCTGCACTGGCTGCCAAAGCGCGAGCCGAGATGGCAGAACCATCACGCGGATGATCCAGGGCTACCGGGCTGCGTGGCCACAGTACTCACGCAACGCCCGCCTGTTTTTGCTGTCGGCGACGATCGCCGGCTTTTCCTACAGTGGCATCTATTTTCTGCTCGCCAACCTATTCCTCGTGCGTCTTGGATACGAGGCAAAGTTCATCGGCTTTTTTGTTGCCACCGGTTCGCTGTCCTTTGCAGTAGGCAGTTTACCGGCAGGCGTGCTGGGTCGCCGGTGGGGGAGTCGGCGGACCATGACCGCCGGCTACGCTGTGCTTGCCGTGGGGCTGGCACTGGTGTCGCTCGCCCCACTCTTCGCCGAGCCGTGGCGGGCACGCTGGTTGATCGCTTTCTGTGCCCTGCGCGAAATGGGCAATGCGTTCTACATGGTCAATGCCAACCCGTTTCTGATGGAAGCGACCTCACAGCGGGAGCGGGGCCATGTCTTTTCCAGTCGTGGTGCTGTGGTACCCCTTGCCGGATTTGTGGGTACCCTGCTGGGTGGACTGCTGCCGGCACAGATCGCCGGTTGGACCGGTCGTTCCACCGATGATGCCATGACCTATCTACTGCCACTGTTGTTGGGCGGCCTAATGTTGCTACCGGGATTGTTCGCACTGATGGCGGCGCGATCGTCAGACCCGGACCTGGCGCCGGTGGCGGCGGCAGATCCACTCGTTCGATCACCCACCGCTGATCCCGGGCGCTCACCAAGGCCACAGGTTACGGAGCGCGCGGTTGTTACAATCCTCATCATGGCCCTCGTAGGGGCGCTGTATATCTGCGCCATGGCAGGTACCATGAGTTTCTTCAATCTGTATATGGATCGTGACCTGGGAGTCCCGACGGCACGTATCGGCACGATCATCGCATGTGGCCAACTGCTTGCCGTGCCCGTGGCGTTGACCATGGCCGGACTGGCGCGCCGAATCGGCTATGGTTCTGCCTTTGCCTGGTCGGCGGTGGGGGTTGCCCTGTGTTCTCTGCTCATCGCCCTGGTGCCACAGTGGTGGGCGGCAGGTGCTGGCGCCGTGGGTATCACGGTGTTTTCCGCCATCGCCTTCCCGGCGATCACGGTGTATCAACAGGAACTCGTGGAACCCGACTGGCGTCCCATCATGTCCGGGGCGTACATGATGGCCATCGCTCTGGCGTGGGGGGCCATGGCTTCGGCCGGTGGCTATCTGATCGAAGCTCAGGGGTACCGATCCCTGTTTCTCCTCGGCTCCGGCTTGAGTCTGGTGGGTGTCGTCGTGTTCACACTTTATGCCACACGCCGAACCAGGCTGCTCGCAAAGGAAATTGGCATATGAGCAATCGTATCCGCATTGGCTTCGTTGGCTGTGGTGGGATCACCAGCGCCCACTTGCGGGGTCTGAGGATCCTGCGCGAGGCAGGTTTCGACGACTTCGAAGTCGGCGCCCTGTGCTCACGCTCCCGCGAAAATGCCGAGCGTTATGTGGAGCGTGGCAAGGGGCCGGCACCACTACCGGTGATCTCCCCATCAGCGACGGACCCGTTGTCGGTGCGCGATGTATTCGTGCGCGACATCCAGGATCACGATCCAAGGATCTACACGGACTACGAAGAGATGCTGCAAGAGGGCGCCGTCGACGCGCTGGTGCTGCTGTCGGCGGTCTCCGCCCATCATCCGGTGGCGCTGGCGGCGATGGAACGTGGCCTGCATGTGCTGATAGAAAAGCCATTTGCTCTGACTTGCCGCGCGGCGACGCGGATGATCGACAAGGCACAGCAACGGGGTGTGGCTCTTGGGGTGGCGGAAAATGTGCGCTACGCCGAGGGCACTCGTGCTGCAGCCTGGGCTCTGCGCCAGGGACTGATCGGTGATCTGCAGATGGTGCTCGCCGGTGGTGTCGGCAACATCTGGTCACCGGATGTCATCGTCGCCAAAACGGCGTGGCGTCACCTCAAGCTCGAGGCCGGTGGTGGGGGCACCATGGACATCGGTGCGCACCTGTTTGACCGACTGCGTTACGTCTGTGGCGAGATCGACGAGATCACGGCAATGGCGCGCACTGTTGAACCAACCCGCTACACACGGAATGATGATGGTGGGGTCGTCGAAGAGACGGCATGTGACACAGACGACACCTTCTTTGCGCTGCTGAAGTTTGCCAATGGTGCGATGGGCAATCTGCTGTTCTCGTGGGCCGGTCACGGCGAAGCGACCGGTTTCGACGGTGGTGGCGCACTCTATGGCAGCGGCGGTGCGATCAAGGGCAACCGACTGTTGGTGGATGCCGAACCGGAACGGGAACTGGCCAAAGCCTTCAGCGAAGAAGCAGATCCGGCGGAGTGGGATCGCTTTTTTCCGCGCGGCGTCACCGACGCATTTGCCCTGGAGTTACTGGAGTTCTTGAACGCGATTGAAGAGGGAAGGCAGCCGGAGACGAGTGGCTGGGAGGGATTGCAGGACATGGCGCCATGTCTGGCGATTCTTGAATCCTCTTCTCAGCGTGGTACGCCGGTGAAGATCGCTGACGTGGCGGCCTGCCGAGTGGAAGGATATCAGCGCGAGATCAACGAGCACTGGGGGATCGAATAAGCACACACGATCACTCGGGCTCACTTTTCTCCATCTTCTCGACGCGTTCCTCCAGAGCACCGTAGCGTTCTTCCAGAGAGTTCAGCAGATCCACCACTTCCTCCTGTCTCGGTGGTGGCGGTGCGTCCTGGATCGCCTCGATTGCCAGCCACTGCGGCGGCGCGTATCGCCGCGCCTCGAGCGCTGTCGGCGATCCGCCGTAGATCGGGCAGAGCGCGCACGTCCCGGGATTGCCCCATCGCCACAACGGCGGCTTCCTGAAATGCCCGGTCGTCGCCATCGAGCCACCGCAGCAACTGTTGCCGCACGTCGTGCAGCCCATCCAGCCGCGGCATCTGCAGATCGAGCAGCACAAGATCAGGGTCGAAGATGGGCAAGCGCGCCAGCGCATCGATGCCATCGACGGCACAGTCGACCTCGTACCCTTCCGCTTCGATCCGGTCGGCCAGGGCCTCGCGGATATCCTCGTCATCATCGACGACGAG
>DPVW01000075.1:16820-17486 GCA_003529325.1 Candidatus Latescibacterota bacterium
GACGAGCAAATCAGCGGCAAAGGTCTCGAGACGCTCCAGCCATTCCACACCGTCCTCGGCCTCGGCTACTTACCATTGGCATGCACCGGCGGGTGAAGGTGAAGGTGCTGCCCACGCCGACTTCGCTGTCCACTTGCAATGACCCGCCGTGCAACTCGACCAGTCGCTGGGAGATGGCCAACCCGAGACCGGCGCCCTGGCGATCGGCACCGCGGCCGACCTGGTGGAACTTGTCGAAGATCGTCAGCAGTTGTTCCTCTTCGATACCGGGACCGGTGTCACTCACAGCGGCGCTTATCACGTCAGTATCGCCACCCACACGCACGTCAACACGTCCGCCATCTGGGGTGAATTTCACCGCATTGCCCACAAGGTTGACGAGGATCTGATGCACACGACCCGCGTCCGCCCATGCTGTTGCCTCGCCGTTGGTGTCGATCGCGAGGGCGATCTTCTTGTCCGCAGCCAAGGTCTGCAGACTGGCGACGACATCCTGACCGATGCTGGCGACATCGATATTGGTGGGCCGCAGTTCCAGACGCCCCGCTTCGATACGGGATAGATCGAGCAGGTCATCGACGAGCCGACTGAGGCGATTGGCATTGCCCTGCACGCGGCCCAGGTAGCGGACTGCTTGTCGTTGAGATCACCCGTGATGCCGTCGAG
>DPVW01000075.1:17885-19934 GCA_003529325.1 Candidatus Latescibacterota bacterium
ATCTCCCGCATCTGGCCCCGCCCCCTCCCGCAGAGCGGCCATGTGCTCAACCCCATTACGGATCGCCTGTGTCGGTTCGAAGCCGAGATCGTGTCGAGCTGGCGGATTTTCATGACGGCACCGGCTTGAGGCTACGGGGGGAAATGGAGAACTTACCTGAGGGGCATATCATACAGAAGAACTGAAGGGGATGTACAGATGAATGACATCGACGGTCAGCTCGATGAGTTGGAGCGTGTTGGGTTTGTGGTCGTTGAGGGAGCGCTATCGGCGGAGGAAGTGGAGATCGTGCGCACCCGCGTCGATTATGCCCGTCAGCAGGGCTGGGAGGAAGGTCTGAATGCGGTGGGCAACATGTGGTTTGATACGTTGCTCGATCGTGAGCCCGAGACCTTTGCGCCCCTGGTGGGGCACAAGAGTATTCGCCCCATTCTGGAAGGTATGATGGGACCCCAGTGTCAACTGCGCAGTCACCGGGCGCACATCAATCCGGGACCGTATCTGCAGGAATGGCACATGGACTTCTATGGCTATTGGGAGGAACAACGCAAGGCGCAGAACTACCGCTTCGCCATGACCCCCATCGGCATCAACACGACGTTCTACCTGCAGGACAATGACCCTGGTGAGGGCCATCTCAAGTTCGTCAAAGAGGGCCACAAGGCGGAGCCACCCCATCTCTATCCGATGGATCGGCCCAAGTTTGAGGCCTGGTGTGATGCGCAACCGCACGACGTGTTGCATCCGAAGGCGGGGGACTGTGTCGTCTTCATCAGCCACATTCCACATCAGGGCGCCAAGGAACGAGATGACATGGATCGTTCCAACGTGGTCTGCCACTATCAGGTGACACCCATGCACGAAGGTGCCTCCTTCGTGTCGCTGTCGCGCGGTTACGCCGGCACCTTCCCTTTCGCCGGCGTGTGAGCCTGCCCATGCGTTGCTGTCTGTTGGTCCTGCTCAGTGCCGGGGTGCTGCTGGGGTGCGCCGGGGATCCTCCCATCGATGACATCCCGGCACCGCCACAGGCTTACGACGCACATCGCTTCGATGACATGAAGGCGGGGCTGCTGCGGTCGTATCTGCAGTTGCAGGATGCACTCGCCCACGATGAGCTTGCGGCGGCGCAGCAGGCGGCGATGACACTGGCCAAGTCATCCGCCGCTGATCTCGAAGGGTTGGCGCAGACGGCTGCGGACGCCGCTGACATCACCGCGATGCGGAGCGCCTTCCGACCCCTGTCGGAAGCGATCATCGCAGCGGATCTACCCGCGGACCTTGGCGTCGCCTACTGTTCCATGGCCTTCGACTACGAGGGAGCGCGTTGGGTGCAGACCGAGGGGGATGTGTCCAACCCGTACTATGGGGCGACGATGCTGCGTTGTGGCGCTTTTGAGGAAGAGGACGGTGCCACGGACGACAGTTGAGCTGCGGCCGTGCCCTCAGTCGCGCTGCGCCTCGTCGGCGAAGGTCTCGATCAACTCGCGCACCGAGAAGTCGCCCTGTTCCTCCAGCGACTCGAGATCGGCGAGCGCGTCGACGTCGATGACGGGTATCTGTTTTTCGACCTGTGGTGTTTGGTTCAGGGACAACCGGCGTCACCGATTGATCGCCAGTACCATGTCGATCGCTTCGAACAGCGTCGCCTGACGCACCGGTTTGGCCACGTAGCCATCCATCCATGCCCGCGTCCAGACACAACTGGCGATCACCCTCCATGGCATTGCCGTCAAGCCAATGATGGGCTGATGCACATCGGTACCTTGCTCCAGTTCTCGGATTTTGGCCGTCGTCTCGAAGCCACCCATACCTGGCATCTGCACGTCCATCAGGATCACGTCTGGCGCCATCATCTCGCCGTTTAACGCCTCCAGCGCCTCCAACCCATTGTTGGCGATCGTCACGGAGTGACCGCGAATCTGCAACAGGCCAACGGCGACCTGCTGATTGATGATGTTGTCCTCCGCCAGCAGAATGCGCAGCGGTGGTCGATCATCCTCAGCATTCGTGGCCGCCGCCGAGCCGACGGTCACCTGGCCCGCCAATGCC
>DPVW01000163.1:0-325 GCA_003529325.1 Candidatus Latescibacterota bacterium
ACTCCACCTGCCACTCGCCGAGATCTCGCCGTGGTTGGATCTGAAGGCGGTCGATGCCAGCGTCACCCACGCCGTATACGCCGGACAGGATCACCGGCGCATCATCAAGACACACACACCTCTCGATGGGCTCCCATGGTTCCCTGAGGCGACGTATATCTGTGTCCAACGCGATCCGCGCGTCATCTTTGTTTGTTTGCTCAACCACATGCAGAATTTCAATCCGGACGCTGATGCGATGTTCAACCTGTCCGACAACGCAGATGAGCGGGAAGCTCTACCCGAGGACCCGAATACATTTTTCCAGATGTGGCTGACCAACGGC
>DPVW01000163.1:647-7157 GCA_003529325.1 Candidatus Latescibacterota bacterium
GCTTTGAGTGGGAGAACGACGGCAAGCCATACTGGTCGGTCTTTCGTCACGGGGAATCGTTCTGGGCGCACCGGGACGAGGCGAACATCCTCATGATCCACTATGACGATCTCAAACGTGATCTGAAAACCGAAATGCAGGCAATCGCCGAGTCGCTGGTCATCGACGTCTCCGATGACCTCTGGCCCGACCTGGTCACGGCGGCAAGCTTCGATAGTATGAAGAAAAATGCCGACCGGATGGCGCCGGATACGAACTTCAAGATGTGGAAGGACAATTCCCAGTTCTTCAACAAAGGCACCTCCGGGCAGTGGCAGAACCTGCTGTCGGTGCAGAGCCTGGCTTTGTTGGACGAGGTGACCGCCACCTACCCGGCGGATTTTATCGACTGGCTGCTCAGCGGCTCACGAGCTCCAGCCGAATCGCATCATACATGATGCAGCCTGGTCCGGAACCACTTTCCCCCTTTGCCTCGCCAAAGGCATACTGGTTGCCCAGACTGTGCCGCAGAGAGATCACGTTCTGTCCAGTGTTGAGCAATCCGGCATCAAAGGTGACCTCCTCGACGCTGAAACGTGTCGACTGTCTGGCGCTGCGATAGCTGTCCCCACCCGTGCTCTCCAGGCTGATGACTCCGGTTTGCCTGTCGTTGACCCAGACCTGCAACTCGGCGCTCTTGCCGTTCGCCCCGAATCCCTTCCGGTTGTGGCCTCTGGCGACGGCGATGCCAAAACTCAGCACCGCCATGGTCCTTGGCTCCTCGTTCAGATCGAAGAGGATATTCCAGGCATTTTCCTGACTGTACCAGTTCCAGTGCGCGAAGTTCCAGTCCGTGCGTTCGTCGCTCTCGCCGATGACAAAATTGACGTCCTGGGGAAAATCGGTGGGATAACGACGCCACAGACCCCAATGGTGAAAATCCTCCCCATTGGCATATTCCGCCGTCGATCGATCCGCCGTGCCGATCTGCCAGATCCGTCTGCCATGCACGACCCGCTGCCACTGTAGACTACCCAGTGTTACTTGCTCGCCTGCGCCAACGACGATCCCGTCCCGCTCGAACTCGTAGAACTGATCGGCGCCTACGCCAATAAGAGCGTAACGCCCCGGTCGAACCTGCTCCAGGCTGAAATGTCCAACACCATCGGTGCGGGTCCAGAAGTGATACCCCTCGTTCCCCGCGACCAGTGCGTCCCTTCCGGTGCCAGAATGACCCATGCGTCGGCGGCCGCTGTGCCATCGTCGAAGGCAAGCTGGCCCGTCACCTGGCCACGCTCGAGGGGAAACGACTCGTGCGCCATCCACGCAAATGGCCACTGCTCTAATGTGCTGGCCACGCGCTTTTTGGCGTCGTTCCACAGGTCGTCGTAGTCGCCGCCAGAATTGAGATAGACGAAGGCGGGGCCGTAGATCTTGCGCCAGCCCGTCAGCCTTCCAGGCGGAAATTCGATCTCAGATCCACCACGATGCGTACAATGGGCCTGCCAGATGATGACAGGGGTCTTCGCCGTCTGATGGCTCGTCAGCAGCACGCGAAATGGCGCCGAACCATAGTACTCGCCACTGGCCTGGATCCACCAGACACCGGCTTGTGATCCCGCCCAGCCGTATAGAGTGAAGCCACCATCTTCGATGGCATGGGTGAAGTCGTATTTGCTGACCACGCGCCCGTCGGCAAGGCGAAATGTGGCGTCCATGACCTGCTCAGCAGTTGCTTCCTCTTCGCAGGAGTGACTGACCTGCCGGCGCGCCTCGTCGACGGCGATGTAGTCGAAATCGCGGATTGAGTCGAAGATTGTAGGCGTATTGGGAGATGTCCCCCGCCGGCATCTGCGCGTCGTGGGCGGCACTCATGTACAGATAGAACCCCGACTCCCCCCGACGCAGTACGTAGTGCAGCGCCGTCTGAAAGAAAAGTGGTTCCGTCGGCTGGGGGACAAAGGCGATCTCCACAAGGTCATCGGACTGGCGCACCACATCGACCTCGCCCACCAACACAGCAAATCTCGGAGGCACCGACTCGCCGGCGGCATCGTAGCCGTTGCTGTTGGCGTTCCAATACCCACTGCTGGCCAGGTTGGGACCACCACGCAGAGAGAGTTCCTGAAGTCTCCCATCCTCGCTTATACCCAGCCGCACCAAACCATTGTCGATGGCGATCATCTCGCCCATCTGCAGCATGACAGGCTGTGTCATCTCATCAGCAATAACAAGCGTCGCAAGCAGCAACTGTACAAAAAGAGTCAGCGATTTCATGGTTCCCCTTGCTGCTGAATCAGCCAGATCGAGAAGCGCCGCAGTTCAGGCGCCTTTGTCGGTCAACCACCGTTCCGCCTCGATCGCCGCCATGCAGCCCGTACCCGCCGCCGTCACTGCCTGGCGATAGACGTGATCCTGGGCGTCGCCACAGGCGAACACACCCTCGACGTTCGTCCTCGTCGAATCTGGCGCCGTGATCAGATATCCCGTTTCGTCCATCTCGAGCAGACCGGTAAACAGCTGCGTATTCGGTTTATGGCCGATGGCGACGAACAGGCCCTCGCAGGCATGCTCCCAGGTTTCGCCCGTTTCGGGGTTCTTCAGGCGCGCACCAAGGACATTCATACCCGCCTCGTCACCGAGCACCTCGTCGACGACGGCGGGCGTGATGAATTCGATCTTCTCATTCTGCTGTGTCCGCTGCAACATGATGCGTGACGCGCGGAACTCAGAGCGCCGATGTACGACGCTGACCTTGGAGGCGAACTTTGTCAGGTAGTTGGCCTCCTCCATCGCGGTATCGCCGCCGCCGACAACGATGATCTCCTTGTCGCGGAAGAAGAAGCCGTCGCAGGTGGCGCATGCGGAGACGCCGTGACCCATGAGTTTCGTTTCCGACGCCAGTCCCAGCAGACTCGCCGAAGCACCGGTGGCAATAATGACGGAATCCGCTGTGTAGACATCCTTCTCTGCCGTGACCGTGAAGGGTCGCCGGGAAAAATCCACCTCGGTGACGGTCTTGAACTCGGCCGTGGCGCCAAAACGCAACGCCTGGGCGCGAAACTTATCCATCATCTCCGGCCCCATAATGCCATCCGGAAAACCGGGATAGTTCTCGACGTCTGTCGTGATCGTCAATTGACCGCCTGGCTGGATCCCCTCCAGGACCAGGGGGGCCAGATCGGCGCGCGCCGCATAGACGGCGGCGGTAAATCCCGCCGGACCGGAACCGATGATAAGGACCTTGTTGTGCTTGCTGTCTGCCATCGCTTGCTAGATCTCCTGCAGCAGTCGAGTTGTTGTCAGATTCAACAGAGAATGTCCGGAATGCGCCGGTTGCGCAATTCTACACCGTGGACTGCCCATTCAGGCGATCCGGTACGGTACGTCTCGACCTTCCAGACCGGCGAGCAAATTGGTCACCGACATCTGCGACATGGCGTCCCGCGTCTGCCGTGTCGCCGACCCCAGATGCGGCAGCAACACCAGGCGTTGTTCCCCCAACAGGCCATGATCGCGGGGCAGTGGCTCGGGGTAGGTGACATCCGTCGCCGCCGCGTGCAGGTGTCCGGATCGCAACGCAGCCAACACCGCCTCCTGGTCCCACACGGGGCCACGTGCCGCATTGACGATCACCGCCGTGGGTTTCATCAAGGCCAACTCGCGCGCACCGATGAGACCTGTCGTCTCTGCCGTGAGGGGGCAGTTGAGGGCCACAAAGTCGGACTGTTCGAGCAGCTCGTCCAAACTCACGTAGCGAGCCCCGAAGTCACTCTCCGCCTTGTCGTTGCGGTTACGATTGTGATACAGCATCTCCATGTCGAAGCCCACCGCTCGTTTCGCCACCTGGTAGCCGATCCTCCCGAGGCCGATGATGCCGAGGGTGGCGCCCGTCACCTGCTGTCCCAACATGAAGGCGGCGTCGTAGTGGTGAAAGTCTGGACCACGGGCAAAGTGGTCGCCCATGACGATGTTGCGTGCCGCCGCCAACAGCAACGCCCACGTAAGGTCCGCCGTCGCCGCATCGAGGACCCCCGGCGTATTGCCCACGGGAATCCCCAGGGCCTTCGCCCCATTCTGATCGATATGATCACAACCTACGCCAAAGTTGCTCACCATCTTGAGACGACCGCAGCGTCGCATCAACTGCGGCGTAACGGGGAAGTGGCCATAGACATAGATCCCATCGATGACAGCGTAGTCGACATCCGTCGGTGGTTCCACATCACGCCACCAGTGCAGATTGCAGCCGGCCTCATCCAGCAGTTGGGTGATTCTCTCGTAAGGCTCTACGTCACTCTGAATCAGCACCTCCCAGGTCATGGACCTACCACCCGACTGACCATCGCCGCAACATCCACCGTGGCTCCCTTCGCCGACGCCTCAATGGCGCCAAACATGGCAGCATTGCTCCAGATATTGTCCTGTAGTGCGGTTTCAGGCCTGGCACCACCAGCGAGCCAGTTGAGATGGGCATCGATGACATACTGGTGGCCCACATACTCTGGTTGGATGGTTGGGACCTCCGCCGTCGTCAGTGCGCCCGTCTTGTTGTCGCGCGTTGTCAGTCGTACCGTGCCGTCCCGGTCGACGACGACCTCCCCCAGTTCGCATTCGGCCCGATAATATTCCTGATGCCAATTGTTCTGCTGCCCTGCGGCCGAACAGGATCCCTCGTAGTGGGCGATGACCCCATTGGCCATCTTCATGACGTAGTTCGCATTCGATTCTCCCTTGAAACTCGACCAGGGGCGGTTCCACTCGTAGCCGGAGATCTGCACGCAGTGAGAATCCGCCAGGTTGCGTAACATGTCCAGGTGGTGGACACCACCCTCCACGAGCAGGGAGTGCGGGATCTCGTGACGGAAGGCACCCCAGGCAGCATACCGCCGATAGTCGGCCAAAAAACGGCCCATCAGGTAGTTGAGTTTGCCGAGACGGCGGGAGCGCAGAATCTCACGGAAGGTGTACATGCCCGGATCGTATCGATAATTCTGGATCACCGTGCATTTGACTTTCGCCTTGTGCACTGCTCGATAGATGGCGCGCACATCCGCCCAACTGTCGGCGATCGGCTTCTCCGTGAGCACATGCATCTTTCTGCGACAGGCTGCCTCGATCGGTCCGCGGTGGACCCAAGGGGGTGTGACGACGATGCAGAAATCGGCCTCTACGGAACGGAACGCAGCCTTGAAATCAGTGAAGCGGGCCTCGGCGGGCAAACCGAGGAAATCGGCCTGTTCCGCCAACACCTTGGGGTCGATGTCGACGAGGGCGACGATCTCCATGCGGTCGGCAAAACTCGGGAGGAACCGACGAATCCAACCACGGGCCATACCACCGGCGCCAACCATGAGGCAACGCTTCTTCATAGGGGGGTGACTCACCAGAAAAGAGGGATGGGACCGACCGAATCACGCCGGATTTGAAGCTTGATGTGAGGCTGTGTAGTTTCACACCAGCCCACTGTACGGGTATAATATATGCCCCCTCTCAGAGAGTCCAAGCCAACATCATGCTCATCGCCAACCCCGCCGGCCACTACCACTTCCTGAAGGGAATCGATCCCTACTCCTGTGGTGTCGTCGCTGATCCGGGACATGAAATCCTCTTCGTCACCTTTCGCGACGCACCCCCATGGCGCCGTGGTTTTGAGTTGATCGACACCCACCTTAAAAGCATTTCTCGTGATCGGTCCGCCCTCTGTTCGATACAGTTGCGCTGCCCGGAGCCCTACCCCATTGACGGCTTCGTCGCCTTCAACGACCAGTACCGAGAAGTGCTTGCAGACTGGGACTTGTTTTTTGAAGGGTTGAATCCGGTGTCACGGACCAACGTGGCCCCCGCATATGCACCGCCAGCGGAAACCGTGATGCACGCCTTCGGGTATACGGTGCCGGCAAGCACACCGAACCCACCACCCTCTTTTGTCATTGCCGGCGCCGGAGAACTGCGCGACGGAGTACTGGTGGCAGAAGGCATCGTCCGGCGCGGCGAAACGACGCCGGCGGCGATGCGTGCGAAGGCCGATTACGTCATGAAGGTGATGGAGACACGACTCGACGGCCTTGGGGCGCGTTGGGACGTGCTGAATCAGATCAACGTCTACACCGTGCACCCACTTGAGAATTTCATCGAAGACATCGTCCTCAACCGTCTGGGCCCGGCGCGGCGCATGGGTATTCACTGGCACCACACGCGTCCGCCAGTGCAGGAAATCGAATACGAAATGGACATGCGCGGCGTACACCGCGAACTCGTTCTCTGATCGGCCCTGTCTCCCCTGCGCCCTACTGCGCGGTCAGGTAGACGGTCCGCCAGTCACGACCCGCTGCACAGACGGCGCCAGCGTGGTCATCATCGGGGTCGGCGTCTGCCAGACCCCAGTCCATCCGGTTGCCCGCCGCCAACCACAGCAGATCGGGTGCCTCTCCGGGTGCGAGATTTACCGAGAAACTCGACAGCCCGTAGGTGACGCCCTGGCCGGTGGCCTTCATGAAAGCTTCTTTGCGCGTCCAGCAGCGAAAAAAA
>DPVW01000163.1:7532-7864 GCA_003529325.1 Candidatus Latescibacterota bacterium
CGGGCCTCGAAGAAGCGCTCAGAGACCGCCTTCCAGGTTACCTCACGTCGGGTCCGCTCGACATCTATGCCGACTTCTCTCCCCCTGGTGATGGCCAGCAGCAGGCGGTCGCCGGAGTGAGAGAGGTTAAAATTCAGGCTCACATCGAGATCGGCGAGGTGCGGCTTGCCGTGCTCGCCATAGGTAAACGCAAGATCGACCGGTGGGCGGTTGACGTAGGGCGCCAGCAGGGCGCGCAATGTGGCGCGGGCAAGGACGTATCGATGGCGGGGTTCGTCAAAGGCGAAGCGGGCGGCCCGCTGTTGTTCTTCCTGGGCCAGTAATGCCTCGCA
>DPVW01000163.1:8187-8368 GCA_003529325.1 Candidatus Latescibacterota bacterium
CAGCGTAGTCGGTCATTGTCGGCGTCGCCGAGGCGGGCACGCCAGACGTGCACCTCGTCAACGCCCAGCGGCGGGTCCGAGGAGGGTGGCGCCCACGTCACCACCCTGTGACAGTCTCAGCCGTCATTGTGGGAGCAAGCCGGCGACCTTGCCCCGCAACTCCTGCAGATCGATCGGCTTT
>DPVW01000163.1:8675-11491 GCA_003529325.1 Candidatus Latescibacterota bacterium
GCAGATCGATCGGCTTGTGCACGAAACCATCAAACTCGAACTCCTCCACATCTCTGGCTCCCACATACCCGGATACAGCGATCACGGGCACCTGTGGCCAGCGATCGCGGATACGGGCTATGGCCGGCCCCCATCATGCCGCCTGGGTTAGAAGATTTCCAGGATCTGCAGAATCTGAGATGACGACAGTCCCTGAAACAGGTCGAGCTTTTTTAACGTCTGCACAAGAATTGTGGCACGATTCTTACTCATGGCCTGCCTTCTCCTCCTTGGGAAAGTAGCAATGCCGCGTGGACATGGGTAGGGCCCGCTCGAATTAGAGCCGCCACGTTGACAGACAAGGGGGCCCTGGTTAGCGTATCGGCCGGTCCCGCCACCCCAATGGAGAATCAGATGTCGTCCACCTATCACGATTATACCAGTGCAGGCAAATACAAGGTGATCGGCACTCGGCCGATCCGCCACGATGGTGAAGACAAGGTCACCGGGCGAGCCGTGTATGGCGCCGATATACGCCCTGCCGATGTGCTGCATGGCAAGTTGCTGCGCAGTCCACACGCCCATGCCCGCATCCTCAGCATCGACACGTCCAAAGCCCTGCAGTTGGAAGGTGTGCGCGCCGTCGCCACCGCCGATGACCTGGTGGAGACCGTCGACAAGCTGTCGACCATTGGCGAGACGCGGGTCAATATCCGGGAAATCGCCGCCAATTCCCTGGCTTCAGACAAGGTGCTGTACGAAGGGCATGCTGTGGCCGCCGTCGCCGCCATCAGCCCGCACATCGCCGAAGATGCCTTGGAGTTGATCACCGTCGAGTATGAGCCGCTGCCCGCAGTCGTCGACATCCTCGAAGCGATGAAGGATGGGGCGCCCCTGTTGGATGAGAACCGGACGACCCGCGAGTTGGGGGAGAAGACCGACAAGAAGAGCAATATCGCCAGCCACAATCAGCAGTCCATGGGCGACATCGAGGCTGGTTTCGCCGAGGCTGACGAGGTCGTGGAGCGCGAATTTCGCACAGCTACCGTGCATCAGGGATACATCGAACCGCACAATACGACGGTATTGTGGAAGCGCGACGGCTCCATCACCGTATGGGTGAGCACCCAGGGCGCCTTTCAGATCCGCGAGCAGGTCGCCGAGGTCTTGCAGGTCCCCATCGGCAAGGTAAAGGTCATCCCCTGCGAGATCGGTGGCGGATTCGGTGGCAAGTTTCCGATCTATATGGAACCGGCGGCGGCCGTCATGTCACACAAGACCGGCCACCCCGTAAAGATGGTGATGAGCCGAACGGAAGTTTTTGAAGGCTCGGGACCGGCCCCCGGGGGGTATATCAAATGCAAGATGGGCGTCAAACGGGATGGTACGATTACCTCCGCACAGGCCTCACTGGCATATGAAGCGGGCGCCTTCCCCGGTTCCGCCGTAGGTGCCGGGGCGGCCTGCATCTTCGGTCCATACAACATCGCCAACGTGCACATCGACGCCTACGATGTCGTACTCAACAAGCCCAGGTCGACCGCCTATCGCGCCCCGGGTGCCCCAAATGCGGCCCACGCCGCCGAGGCGGTCCTCGACGAACTTGCCCGCAGCATCGGCATGGATCCACTGGAATTGCGCCGGAAGAATGCCGCCCACGAAGGCACGCGGCGCGCCGACGGCACCGTCTACAAGCAGATCGGGTGTGAGCAGACCGTCGACGCCGCCCGCAACTCAGACCACTACCGCAGCGCCAAACCGGCAGGTGAATTGGTCGGCCGTGGCGTGGCCAGTGGGTTCTGGTTCAACGGCGGTGGCCAATCGGCGGCCAATATTCACGTCCACGCCGACGGTATGGTCAGCCTTGAAGAGGGATCGGCGGACATCGGTGGCTCCCGAGCGTCAATGGCGATGATCGTCGCCGAAACCCTCGGATTGAGCGTCGATCAGGTAAAACCGGCCGTCGTCGACACCGACTCCATCGGCTACCACGATGGAACAGGGGGGAGTCGTGTCACCTACGCTACGGGCCACGCATGCTTTCTTGCCGCCGAGGACACGAAGGCGAAGATGGTCGCCCGCGCCGCACAGCAACTCGAACTCGACGAGGCCGATGTCGAGTGGACTGAGGCTGGCGAGTTCGCCTGCCGCAGCGATGCATCGAAGAAACTCACCTTCGCCGAAGTCGCCGCGCAGCAGGGCTCAACGGGCGGGCCCATTGAGGGCACCGGATCGGTCAATGCCTCGGGCGCCGGCAATGCCTTCGCCACCCATATCGTCGATGTCTCCGTCGATCCCGAAACCGGCAAGGTCCAGGTGTTGCGCTACACGGCCGTCCAGGACGTGGGTAAGGCGATCCATCCCAGCTACGTCGAGGGACAGATCCAGGGAGGGGCCGTGCAAGGCATCGGCTGGGCTCTGACGGAGGGCTATTTCTACAATGAGGACGGAACGATGGCGAATCCGACTTTCCTCGACTACCGCATGCCCACGGCATTGGATCTGCCCATGGTAGAAACGATCCTCGTCGAGGTCGCAAACCCGGCCAGTCCTCATGGCATTCGTGGCGTCGGCGAGGTGCCCATCGTGCCTCCCATGGCGGCCATCGCCAATGCCATCTACGATGCCATCGGCGAACGCCTCTTCGAACTACCGATGAGCCCGGATAGAGTCATGGCTGCCATCCAGCGCAAGACAGCTGAATCCAGGGAAGCTGCTGGCTAGGAGTGGAGGGGCGATCAGGCGGTGCTGGAGCCAACCAGCGCTGAGTCGACGGCACTCCTGAATTGCCCGATGTCCATCGGTTTCGGAAGAAAACCATCGAAGTCGTATTCGCG
>DPVW01000163.1:11848-15676 GCA_003529325.1 Candidatus Latescibacterota bacterium
ATCCGGGTGAAACTCTCGCAACTTGCCCAGCAGGGCGTAACCATCCATTTCAGGCATGCGGATGTCGGTGATGACAAGGTCCGGTTTCGATTCCATCGCGGTTTCGATCGCCTCAGCACCGGAGCCCACGGCAACGACATCATAGTTGCCTAGTATTTTCAACAGCATTTTGCGCACGTGGTCTTCATCGTCGACGCCAAGGACCCGCCGCTCCGTATCCTTGGCGTCCAGTTCCGCTTCGAGCAGAGCACGAACAAGGGCATCCCACTCCGGCGTGCCAGAATTCCCAGTGCCAGATCGGCTCGGTGCTGCAATTTTTCCAGCAGTTCCTCCTGCCGGCGAGCGGCATCCCGCTCCATACGCATCGCCAGTATCTCGACGACGTTGCGCAGGATCTTGGCCTGCGCTTCCGTATCGGCCTTCAGTGCCACGTCGAGAGCCATGCGCTTGATGACAAGCACATTGCTGACCTGGGTGGCTTTCACCGTAGAGGTCCGTATCTGTTTGGTGGCGATGCTCATCTCGCCGATGGTGGAGACGGGGGTGATCTGGGCAATCTCCGTATCGTCGGCCGCGTAGAAGACACTCGCCTGGCCGCTGAGCAGAATGAACAACTCCTCGCCTGGGGTGCCGGCGGCGCACATCACATCACCGGCCTCAAAACGCTGAGGAGAACAGGCCCCGAGAACGGCCTGGACCTGGGTCGGCCCCAACCCCGAGAAGAGAGGAATCTTGTTGATGACCTGGATAAGGCGCTGAGTTCTATCTTTGCCCACGGCTCCCCTGCCGGTGATCGTCGTGCGGAATAATCCGTCCTGTAACAGCCGCTGGCTGGGACCGTCAACACAATTCTTATTACTCTTATTCATTCTTACGGCCCGACTATGACCCTACGAATCGATCCACAACGCTTCCTTGACACCGTTCTCCCCGTGGTCCGCCAGTGCGCCGCCGCCTCGCGCGTGTTCTATGGAGAGGTCACCGATGTCGGCAAAAAAGCGGACCGCAGCCTCACCGGAGAGCACGCGCAGCAGGCGTCGAGTGTACTCACCGTACTCGATGCCGCCTTCCAGGAGCTCATTCTCGGCGCCGTCCATGCTCGCTTTCCCGGTATCCGCTGTATCGCCGAGGAGCGCACGCCCATGCGGCGCGCTTTTGCCGGCAATGAGTCCGACTACGTCGTCATCCTCGACCCCATCGACGGAACCCTGCACTTTCAACGTGGCGACGCGCCCTATCACGTTTGTGTCGGCCTCGCCCACCGCGGTCGCATGGTCGCCGCCGCCATCGCCCGTCCGAACGAGGACAAACTTTTCACCGCAATACGGGGCCAGGGTGCCTGGCTGCAGCGTGGCAGACGCCCTGCCCGTCGTCTGCGTCTGCCCCGATCGCCACGCACGAACCGAGCCTTTATCTCAACCAAGGCGAGGCCCTTCCAGGCTCCCGCCCGCAGCCGCCTGGAGCCACACGAAGCACCCATCGGCGCCGCCCTCGTGTTGACCCAGCTCGCCGAAGGCACCCTCGCCGCCTACCTGACCCGCCAGGTCGAGATCTACGATGTAGGTCCCCCATCGCTGATCGCCGAGGAGGCGGGGGCGATCTGTTTTCTTGCTGACGGGCGCGAACCGAATTACGACCGTCGCCGCAAGTTTCCGTACTACATGGCGGCAGCCACGACCGACCTGAAGGAGTTCCTCCTGCAAGTGCGGCGCGACGGCCTACAAGGAAAAGGAACCTGAAACGATGAGTGAGAACACCCAGTCCATCCGCGGGATCCTGCCCGTCGTCCATATGCCCTACCTCGAGGATCTGCGCATCGACTTCGACGCACTGCGGCGGGAAGTGGAGTACCTCTTCGACTGCGGCGCTCAGGGCCTTTGCCTGGCCCTTGTGTCTGACACATTGCGATTGACGGCACAGGAGCGTATGGAGATGCCAGCACGGCTGGTGGAGTTTGCCCAGGGGCGAGGCCCAGTCATCATCAGTGTCGGCGCTGAGAGCACGATTCAGGCCCGTGCCTTCGCTCGTGCCGCCGAGGACGGTGGTGCCGGTGCACTCATGGCGATTCCGCCCTTGTCGCAGGGCCTGGCCGAAGCACAGCTGGCAGAGTACTTCGAGGAACTGCTCGAGGAAGTGTCATTGCCGATCATCATTCAGGACGCCAGTTCTTACGTGGGCGCCGCCATGAGTCTCTCCTTCCAGGCGGAACTGTTCCGCAAGCAAGGAGACCGCATACTGTTCAAGCCTGAGGCGACACCCCTGGGCCCATGCATCTCCGCCCTCCGCGACCTCACCGGTGGCAAGGCAAAAATCTTTGAGGGCTCCGGTGGTGTGCTGCTCATCGATTCCTATCGCCGTGGCGTGGCCGGCACGATCCCTGGTGTCGAAGTGCTCGATGGGCTGGTCGCATTATGGAACGCCTGCGTCGCCGGTGACTGGGACCGAGCCTACGAAGTCTACCTGCCGATCTGTGCCATCGCCACGCTGCAGATGCAGGGCGGCCTCGATGGCTACATCGTCACCGAACGACATCTGCTGCACAGGCAAGGCCTGTTTCCCAACCAGATACACCGTGGGCCCCTCTCCTTCCAGCTCGACGATGAGACGCGCAGGGAGATCGACCGCTTGTACGATCGAATGCAGGCAGTACTGCGCCGATGACGGGACTGCAGTCAAAGCGCATGGCGGCGGTCCAGTCTCCGGTGATCCCAAATGTGGCAGCACTGATCCGCAACAACCCTGGCACGATTTCTCTGGGGCAAGGCGTCGTGCACTACGGACCACCACGGCAAGCCCTGAAGGCCATCCAGGACTTCGGCCGAATGCCGACCGATCACCACTACCGCAGTGCCGACGGAATCCCTGAATTGCAGCAGGCCCTGCGGGTCAAACTGGCGGCCGAAAATTCGATCCACATCGATGACGACGAGCAGGTTCTGTTTGTCACCGCCGGCAGCAACATGGCGTTCTACCATGTCCTGCTCTCGATCTGTGATCCGGGAGACGAGGTCATCATCATGTCGCCCTTCTACTTCAATCACGAGATGGCCATCGGCATGGCCAACGCTCGTGCCGTCGTCGTGCCCTCTGACGAGAGATACGGCCTGCAGCTCGACGCTATCGAGGCGGCCATCACCGACCGTACGCGCATGGTAGTGACGATCTCACCGAACAATCCCGCTGGCGTCGTCTACGACCCGGAGGCCCTGCGCCAGGTCAATGAACTGTGCCGTGAACGGGGCATATATCATGTCAATGACGAGGCCTACGAATACTTTATCTATGCCGACGCCCGGCATCTGTCTCCCGGGTCCCTCGCCGACAGCGCTGGCCACACGATTTCCCTGTTTTCGTTCTCCAAGTCGTATGGTCTGGCCAACTGGCGGGTTGGATACATGGTGGCACCACGGCCGCTGATGCAAGCCTTGCAGAAGAGTCAGGACACGATCCTCATCTGCCCTCCGGTCATTTCACAGTTCGTCGCCGTCGGTGCGCTACGAGCAGGCCCTGGTTATTGCCGGGCGTACGTGGAAGGCATCGATGCCGTGCGTCAGATGTGTCTGCAACGCCTGCAGGAGTTGGCACCGCACTGCGTCGTGCCCGAGGCGAATGGCGCATTCTACCTGCTCGCCCGCCTGCATACTCCGCTCTCATCCATGGCCGTTGTCGAGCAACTCGTGCGCGAGCATCAGGTTGCCGTCATCCCGGGCAGCGGCTTCGGACTCAACGACGCCTGCTACCTGCGGATCGCCTACGGCGCCCTCGAAGCCGACACCGTCGAGGACGGTATGGACCGCCTCGTCCGTGGTCTGCAAACGATCCTGAAAC
>DPVW01000163.1:16051-29147 GCA_003529325.1 Candidatus Latescibacterota bacterium
ACCTCGCGGCTATCTTGCGCAACATAAAGAGTGACCTGAACTCACACGAACAGTCTGCCCTGCTGGAAGTTTTCCACTCATTCTATGAATGTGGAACTTCGACAACGTTTTTTCGGCATTCTGGTGAGTTGGTCGCTCTTTCTTTTTTGTCCGCCACTACCAGCCCCCTGCATCCGCTGATGCCAACCAGGCTCCGAAGGCGCCGAGCGTTCGGCACCGCCATCCTGCTCGTCGCCTTGCTCCTGTGGGCACTTGCCCCGCAAGTTGCCGCCGCGCAGCCACTCCAGGTTACACCCGGAGAGGTCGACTTCGGTATCCTCAAAAGCAGCACTGGCGCCAGTCGGGACCTCGTCATACGCAATCCGGGGACCGATCGCCTTGAGGTCAGGCTGCAGATCGACGGCGACGCCTTCCGCATCGATAGCGACACACTCCGATTTGCGGCTGGCGCCGAAATGCGTGTCCAGATCCACTTCAGCGCCATCGACATCGGTGCCTACCGCGGTGAGTTGTCCCTGCAGATCAAAGAACTCTTCGGCTCCAAGAAAATCACCGTCCCCCTCAACGCCGTCGTCGATCAAGCTGAAATTTCCATCAAACCGGTGGCGGGAATCGACGCGGGAGAGGCACGCGTAGGCTCCTCGGTAGAGCGCACCGTGCAACTGTCAAACACGGGGCGCGTCGAGTTCGTCATCGACAGTCTTGCCGTGGTGCCCGCCAACATCGGCATGTCCTTGCGTGATGCCTCTGCCCGGCGCCTGCAGCCGAACAGCAGTCTCGACCTGGTCGTCGGTTTCTCGCCCGTGGCGGACGGTGCCGTCAGGGGCCGACTCGCCATTTATTCCGCCGACCTGCCAGAGGGACTGATCGATATCCCCATCGCCGGCGAAGGGCTTGCACCACGGCTGGCCGTCTCTCCCCTGGCCGAGGTCGGTCTCGACTTCATGACGATGGAAGTCGGTCACCGTGAGCGCCGTTCGTTGTCCCTGTTGAATCAGGGCCGCGCCGACCTCGATGTCGATTTGCGGATCGACCACGAGGCCTTCACGGCCGGCGTCGACTCGGTCCTCGTGATCGAGGCGGGCGAGCGGCGGGATGTGGACATCCTCTTTGAGCCACGCTACGAAGGTCCCGCCAGTGGCCTCGTCGTGTTGCGCACCAACGATCCCTCCAGACAACGCATCGAATTGGCTCTGACCGGGCGCGCCCGAGTAACGCCGCCAAAGGTCGAGGTCCTGAACCGTACGCCGATCATCTTTGGCGGTGTCCCCATCGGCAATCCGGCGCAGGAACAGTTGCTGCTGTGGAATCGCGGTGGCAGTCCCTATACTGTGCGGCTCGAACTCGAGGACGAAATGGGCGCCGAATTCGCACTCGAAACCGCTGCCGTCCTGCTGCAGCCTGGGGAGAGTGGCAAGGTTGGCCTCACCTTTCAGCCCAAAGAGATCGGCGATCGCGAGGCCGTGCTATGGGTAGAGACCGAATCCGGTCGATCTCGCATCGAACTCCACGGCACAGGCAAATTCCTCAAGCTGTCACCCTCTGCCCATGACTTCGGACGGGTCCCCGTCGGTGAGGCCAGCAGTGGTCTCATCGACTTGGTCAACATCGGCAATGCCGATTTCACCATCAGTCGCGTCCGCTCCACCAGCGACGATTTCATTCCTTACACTCAGATCTCTCCCGACAGCAAGTTCCTGTTGCCCGCCAACAGTCTGCGCTCGCTGCCCATCAATGTGACCTACGAACCCGCCTCACGTGGCCTGAGTTCGGGGACACTGCGTCTGGAGGGCTTCTGGGAGGAGGGCACGGAGACGCTGGAAATCCTGCTCAATGGTATAGGTGTCGCCGCCGAGATCGAATTGTATCCGGCAGGGACCGTCGACTTCGGTTTTGTCATCCTCGGCGACAGTACCATGCGGACCCTGGTGGCGACCAACTCCGGGGATACATCGCTGCAAGTCGAGGCCAATGCCCTGACCCGCGAGGCTCTCGTCGAGCCCCAGTCGTTCTCTCTCGAACCCGGTGAGTCGACAACCCTCAAGGTCTTCTTCTCGCCGCAGGCTTTTGGTGAACGTTTTGGTCAGATCCTGCTTGTCAGCAACGACGTCCGTGACAAGGCACAGCCCATCAAGATCAAGGGACAGGGCGTGCTGGAGAATATCGACTTGGCACAGATCACATCGGTGACTGTATCGCGTAAGGACGTCGCACTGCCGATCCAGGTGCCGTGGAACAACACCCCCATGGTCCTGCGCGATGGCACAAGGATCGACCTGCGATTTCTGCTCCCCGATTCGCTGCGCCAAGCCTTGGTGGGCCGCCGCATCGACATCGAGTGGACCGAACTTGACGAGAACTACGACCCGAAGGGGGGTGGCAAGCAGACAACACTGCAGATTTACGAGGATGCGGGAGGATCTCTGCTCGCCGAAGATCTGAATCTGCGCCTGAAGGAAGCGGGCACCAAACGTGTCCGCATGAGGTTGACGACGCACAGCTACCCCGGGGCTCCGCCCCAGTCCGTGAGCCAGATCTTCGAAGCCGGTGGGTGGCGCTGGGATTTCGAGGCCAAACCCCTGGTCTCTTTTCTGACGATTCGCCCAGGCCGCGACTGGACCGATAGTGACGGCAACGTGGTGAGAGGCGAGACGGAACGCCTCATCGGTTTACCCGGTCTCGCCTTCGTCGGCTGGCACAATTCGGAGCACCCCGCGGTCTCCGGCATACACCTCACCGCCACCGGCAACGTCCTCGAGGCGCTGTCTACGGGCAACTCGATCGCAATCTCGTTGGGACTCGCCGTATCGATGTACAAAGACCGCTTCCTTCTCGGCTTCGGCTGGGACATCTACGACTCCAGAACGAAAGCCAAACGCAAAGGCAGTCAGGACTACATCATGACCTTCAAATATTCGGGACTATTCTGAAAAAAAGCGCTTGACGAGGGATCATTCGAGCAGTATCTATTGGTCAGATTTACTGCTTTTTTGTTCACCGATCAACGTCCGTGCACTGATTGACATTTGTTCACTGCTACACAAATGTCTGTTCACACAGGATCGCGCATGCACCCTCGTCACGACTTTGCCGACCGCCTTGCCCGTGCCATGACATTCGCCGCTTCGGCCTATCTCGTCGTCCGCATCGGCATGGGACTGTTACCCACCTGAAAGTGGTGGTTCGTACTTCGTAAAGGTTTGACTTTCGGCGGCGCCCGCCGCCATCTTAAGTAGTGTTGCTGAACCGGTCCCCTCCGTTTTGCCCACGTTGTGGTACTCTCCGACCCCTTGTTTTTCCGGATCCCGCTATTCGTGCAGGAAAAAGCCCTCTGGCTATTGGCCAGCGTCGCCGGTATCGTTCTACTCGGTGTAGCGTTGCGACCGCAGTGGGAGACCTCAGCGGCGACGACGACAACGGAGCCAGTGCCACTACTGGGCTCCTTCCGCGTCGCCGTCCTCAATGGTTGTGGTGATGCCCACGTGGCTGCACGCATGACACGTAAAGCCCGTGGCTTGGGCATCGACGTGATCCACGAAGGGAACGCTTCGAGTTTCAATTTTCTCGAGTCCCTGGTGATTGACCGAACCGGGGACCTCGAGCGCGCTCGAAATGTCGCCAGAGCTTTGGGGATCCCGAGCACAATTCAACAGATTAGCGACGACGCATATCGCCTCGAGGAGGTGACCGTGATCGTCGGTCGTGACTACAGGCGCCTCGGCCTGCTCGAACCCTAAGGGAGCAAACGACCATCGCCACCGAACCTACCTCCCCCGTTGACGAAGATCCCCGTCTTCGTCTGATCGTCGATACGCTACAGGAGCACAAGGCGCTCGATGTCGTGCTCATCGACCTACGCGGAGTAAGTGACGCCGCCGATTTCTTCATCATCTGCAGCGGCACATCCGAACCGCATGTTCGCGCCCTGGCCAACGATGTGGCCAACACGCTGCGCGAAGCTGGGCACAAGCCCTGGCACGTAGAGGGCATCGAATCGCTGCGTTGGGTCCTCGTCGATCTCGTGGACGTCGTCATCCACATCTTCCGCCAGGAGGCTCGAGACTTCTATGCACTCGAGCGACTCTGGGGGGATGCCGACATGTCTCGCCTTGGCGACAGTTGGACGGCTGAGGAGACCGGCGAGGACGACGGCGAGTTTACCTTCGCTCCCTCCACCAAGAGTCTACGCAATGGCCAGTGAAACCATCGCGACCCTGAGTTGGCGCGACGCCGCAGATGCAGCACCACCGGCCCTGGTACTGCTCGATCAGACACGACTGCCGGTGGAAGTCGTATGCCTCGACTGTGAGGATGTGGAGAGTATAGCCGAAGCGATCGAATCGCTGCGGGTTCGTGGGGCACCGGCCATCGGTGTCGCCGCCGCTTATGGGACCGCCATCGGCGCCTGGCATGCCCGCGGCGCCGCTGCTATGGCCGAATTGGTGGGTGCCACCATCGATCGACTCGCCCGTACCCGGCCCACTGCTGTCAATCTGTTCTGGTCCCTCGACCACATGCGCAACGTCCTGCAGGCGAATGCCAGTCGTAGCGATGATGATCTCTATGCCAGTCTCGTGGCAGCGGCACGGCAGATACACGAAGATGACCGGGTCCTATGCCAACGCCTGGGCGAACATGGCGCCAGTCTGCTTCCGGAAGAGGCGACCATTCTCACCCACTGCAACGCCGGTGCCCTCGCAACCGCCGGTTGGGGTACCGCACTCGGTGTCGTCTACGCTGCCGTCGAGCAGGGCAAGAAGATTCACGTATATGCCGATGAGACTCGCCCGCTGCTGCAAGGCGCAAGACTGACAGCCTGGGAACTGCAGCGTCGTGGCGTCGAGGTCACGGTCATCTGCGATGTCGCAGCCGCTTCCGTACTTCGTGATCGCAGCGTTGATTGTGTCATCACCGGCGCCGATCGGATCGCCGCCAATGGTGACGTCGCCAACAAGATCGGCACCTATGGTGTCGCCCTTCTGGCGCAAGCTCACGACATTCCCTTCTATGTCGCCGCACCCACCTCGACGGTCGATCTCGACCTGGCCGCCGGCGATCAGATCCCCATTGAGGAACGATCCGCCACGGAGGTCACACAAGGCTTCGGGTGCCGCACCGTACCGGAGGGTGTCAGCGTCTTCAATCCAGCTTTCGATGTGACACCGAACGAACTGATCTCCGCCATTGTCACCGAGTATGGCATTGCCCGCGCACCCTTCGGCGACACCTTGCGCAACTGGGGGCGAGCGGTGCCCGCCGCCATCGGTGCGAACGCGGCATGAACCCCGCTGCGGCATCCCGCCCAGCTCGCGCATCGGCGGCTCTGTTGATTGGCGCGGCAATGTCGGTCAGCGGCTGTGCCAGCCACGCGCAGACAGCCCCAGTCTATCGAGAGGCAGCCCCGGCGGGCAGCACGGAGATCACGGTGCGCGAGGAATTCGACCCCGCCCGATTCCGCGAGGATCTGCTGCTGATTCAACCCCTGTTCACACCGCCGGAAGTGATCGCCGAGCCCGTGCCACCCACTGCTAAACGGGTTTACAGCCCCGCATCCTTTCCTGAGACCGACCAGGACTCCCAGGTTACCACGGCCGAGGTCGTATATCGTGTGCAGGTCATCGCGCTGACCCGCCAACAGGGGGCCCAACAGATCGCCGATGAACTGGCACGACGCTTCGAGGTGCCTGCCGATGTGCTGTCGCAAGGCAACCTGTACGCCGTGCACGCAGGCCACCTGGTCAACGCTGGCGCCGCCGACAGTCTGCGACGGCAGATCGCCGGACTCAGCCGTGGATACGAGGGTGCCTTTCTTGTAAGTGACACGCTGTACACCCCGACCGAAGTCATCGTCGATGACGATATTTTATCGGCGGATCTGCCGCAGGCGGAAAGGCTGACCGAAGAACCACCTACCCTTGAGATCGATCTGCCAGCATTTGAGCCAGAACTCGTACAGGGCCAGGGGTATCGTGTGCTCATCATCCAGTTCCAGGACCAGCAGAGCGCTCAGGAGTACCGCAGCCGGGTTATGAAGCGATTAAAAATCGATGACGTCGATGTGAAGTTTGAAGCACCCTACCACAAAGTGTTGGCCGGTAGTTTCCGCACCTCCACGCAGGCACAAAAATTTGTCGAACATTGCCGATCGCTTGGTTACCGATCGGCGGCACGGGTTCCGGGAGAGGTCTTCCTGCCACGAGAAGAGGGGGAGAATCGGTGAGTGTCATGCGACGCCTGATAACCCTCGTCGGTCTCTTGAGCACGTTGTCCTGGGTGGCGTGTGCGCCATTCTGGACAGGCCGGCCATCGGCACCGACGACGATGACCACCATCGTCGATTCATTGACGGTGGACCCCATCCTGGAGCAGGAATTTGATGGTGCCCTGCAGGCGGCGCGCTGGCGTTGGCTACGCGCCCTCGACGAGAGTGCGGCGGGACGCTACGACGGGGCCCGTGAAGAACTCGACCAGGCGTACTACACGCTGGCTGCCGTCGATGACAACCCCTATCTCGAGGGTGCCCTCGGCGAGCGTGACCCGCAAGCCGAAGTCGACGCCGTGGTGCAGGTTGTAGAACGTGCATATCTCGACGTATTGCCACACGTAGAGAGCCTGTCCCCGGACAGCCCGCTGTCGCTGCTATTGGCAGAGCTGGGCGACGAAATCCTCGAGGAACTTCCCGCCGATGCGGTACCCCTGATTCGGATCCACCAACTGGCGCCGCAGTGCGACTTTCCCATCGACTCCAACCCGCGGGTCGCCGCCAGCATCCACTTCTTCCAGAATCGCGGACGGAATACGTGGGAGGCCTGGTATCGACGCTCCGGCAGATACCGCGACCTCATCGTTCCCATCCTGCAACAGGCGGATCTGCCCCTGGACCTGTTCTACCTGTCGATGATCGAGAGTGGTTTCAATCCGCGCGCCTACTCGCGGGCCCATGCGGTCGGTCTGTGGCAATTCGTCCGTTCCACGGGCCGCCTCGAAGGCCTGCGCATCGACAACTGGGTCGATGAACGGCGAGACCCCGTCAAGTCGACACAGGCTGCGGTGCGCCACCTGAAAAGTCTCTACAAACAGTTCGGCGATTGGCGCCTCGCCGCGGCGGCCTACAATTCAGGCCGTGGTCGCGTCCAGCGAGCCATCGACAAGGCGGGCACCGACGACTTTTGGCAACTCGACTTGCCACGGGAGACCCGCAACTATGTGCCCTTGCTGATGGCCGCAGCGGTGATCGCCAAGGACCCTGAACGCTTCGGCTTTGAGCCACCTGCCGTCGACGAACCGATCACCTGGGACCAGGTGAAACTGACGGAACTGATCGACTTGAAGACGGCCGCCCGCTTGCTGGGCATCGACGACGTCAGCCTCCTCCGCGTGCTCAACCCCGAACTGTTGAATGTCTTCACTCCGCACCGCCCGAAACAGGGATATCTCTTCAACGTGCCCTCTGGCGAAGGTTCGGATTTCCTCGCCGCCTTCAATCGTATGCCGAAGTCGGAACGCAGTGGCATCTATGAGTACAAGGTTTCAAATGGGGACAACCTGTGGTCCATCGCCCGCGCCTTCGGCGTCTCCACGGGGGACCTGGCTGGCGCCAACCAACTCGCCAATGCCTCCCTCATCCGACCAGGTCAGGTCATCGTCATACCCATTTCGGGAGGGGTCGTCGCCCCGGCCGGTTCAGGTACGCATACGGTACATCGCGGCGAGTCGTTGTGGACGATCTCTCGCCGATATCTCATCTCGGTGGCGGACCTCAGAGGTTGGAACCACCTCACGGGCGACACCATCCGTCCCGGGCAGAAGTTGAAAGTCGGCACGCAGAAGCTGACAGCACGACAACGTACGCCGGTGGTCACGAGTGCCGATGACCGACCGGTACACACCGTCAGAAGTGGCGAAAATCTGTCGACCATCGCCCAGACGCACCAGATCGCCCTTGCCGACTTGCGCGGATGGAATGGACTGGTCGCCGACGTCATCCACCCTGGGCAATCACTCTACGTGGGCGCCCCGATTTCGGTGGAGAACTCGTATACCGTCGTCCGCGGCGACACACTCTACAGCATTGCCCGCCGCTTTGGTGTCGACGCCGCACAGATCGCACGCCGCAACCACATGAGTCTCTCCACCACCCTGCTCACCGGTATGGAGTTGCAGATTCCCAATCGCCAGCAGGTCGACTGAGATCAATCGATGATTGCGGTCTTACGGCACATCCTGTATCTGGCACTGATCTTCCTTCTGCAGACGACATGGGCTCGTCATCTGCAGATCGCGGGGCTGCAGCCCGACCTCATCCTGCTGACCGTGGTCTTCATCGCGCTATTCGCCGGCCAGATCGAAGCTTGTCTGCTCGGCTTCGCTGTCGGTCTCTGTCAGGACGCCTATTCGCCGCAGGATCTCGGTCTGAATGCACTGGCCAAATCCCTCGTCGGTTTCGCCGTCGGTTTCAGCCGCGGCGGTATCCTCGTTGACAGCGTGCAGGTACAGGTCGCCGTTGTTGTGGCTGCCGTATTTGTGCATGATTCGATCTACTATCTCGGTTCGAGTTCCGCCTCCATGGGCCAGGTGCCATATCTGATGCTGCGTTTTGGTATTGGCCGCGCACTTTACACCGGTCTCTTAGGGATATTCGTCGCCTGGTTGCTGCGCATCCGGCGCGAGTTGATTCCCACATAGGCGACTTGTATGGACCCCGAAGTTCTCGAAGACTGGGCGCGCAAGATGCGTGGGTTGATGGTCCTGGCGGGGCTGTTGTTCGCGATTCTGCTGCTGCGTCTCTTCCATCTGCAGATCACCACGGCCGACAACTATGCGAAAGAGTCGGAGGACAATTGGATCGCGCAGAAACGGCGCAAGGCCCCCCGGGGCCTGGTCCTTGATCGGGATGGCGAGGTGCTGGCACGCAATCGTGCCGCCTACAGCATTCAACTGACGCGTGGCTCCCGTGAAGATGATGCAAAGGCCATCGAAGCGCTCGAAAGTGCGACGGGGGAATCGGTTCGACTCGGCAAACGCGGTCGGGAACGGACTGTGCGTCTGAAGCGCGACGTAAAGTTTCGCACCGTCGCCATCGTCGAGGAGCGTCTCCGCGACGAGTGGCCCCTCGGCATTGCCATCGAACCACAGCGCCTCTACCCCGCCGGGGCCCTTGCGGCACACATCATTGGCTACATGGGGGAGCAACAGGACGACCTGACAAGCCACCAGGGGCGCCCGTACGCTGTTGGTGACTACGTTGGCCAAACCGGCTTGGAGCGTGTATACGAGGACAGCCTGCGTGGTTGGGATGGCGTCGATTATGTTGAAGTCGATGTCCGTGATCGGGTGATCAACGAACATCCCTTCCCTGACCGGGGGGTCCCTCCCCGTTCCGGGCGTGACCTCCACCTCACCGTCGACCTCGACATTCAGCGTGCCGCCACCAACGCCATGCCCGATTCGTTGGCAGGCAGCGTCGTCGCCCTGGATGCACGCGATGGCGCCGTTCTGGCGATGGTCAGTCACCCATCGTACGACCCCAACGTCTTTGTCTCCTACGGCTCCCAGGCGGAACGCCAGCGACTGATCCAGGATCCCGCCAAGCCGATGCTGAATCGCGCCATCCAGGGCGGCTATCCGCCTGGATCGACATTGAAGATGATCGGCGCTGTCGCCGCTCTGGAGAATGGCGTCACCGATACGCTGTCCACCTTTGCCGCCTGCGCCGGGTCACTACAGGTGGGTGACGTCGTCTTCCGCTGCGCCAACCGTGACGGCCACGGCGAGTTGAATCTGCTCGAAGCTGTGGAGACGTCCTGCAACATTTACTTCAACCATCTGGCCAAGATCCTCGGTATCGAGGCGTGGCACGACTACGGATCGCGCTTCGGTTTTGGTTTGCCGACGCATATCGATCTCGATCCTTCGGAATTCCATGGTATCCTGCCGGACCGTCAGTACCACAGGGAGCGGGATGGCTGGGTGACCGGACATCTGATGAATCTTGTCATCGGCCAGGGGTATATGCTCGTCACCCCCCTGCAGATGGCCCGCTACGTGGCCGCCCTCGGCAACGGCGGTTACCTGGTGACGCCACACCTGCAGGGCAAAGCACCCGATCCCGTTCGCATCGAGGGCATCACCGATGCCACACTCGACATTGTTCGACGTGCAATGTATCGTGTCGTCTACGGCGAACACGGCACGGGAAAACGGGCCCAGGTCCCTGGAATCGAAGTGGCCGGAAAGTCTGGCACAGCGCAGGGACCCCGTGCCGATGATGACGCCTGGTTCGTCGCCTTTGCCCCATTTGAAGAGCCGGAGATCGCCGTCGCCGTCGTCGTCGAAGGAGGGGGTGGCGGTGGTTCGAATGCGGCGCCTATCGCGCGGGCCGTGATCAAGGCCTATTTCGACGACCAGGCACAACGCCAAGCCGTCGCCGCCGACTCGCCCAACAACAAGCGCCGAGGTAGTTAACCGCTCTTATGCGTCGCGAACTCGATCTGAGTCTGCTCGTGGCCATGGCAATGATGATCGCCTTCGGTGTCACCATGGTCTACAGCGCCGCCAGTGGTTCTGGTGCCTGGCGGGGCCAGGCGTTCTATGCCCTGTTCGCCATCATCGCCGCCGTCGCCGTCATCTACGTGCCCGACAAACTCTTCTACGAACTCGCCTACCCACTGTATGGGATCTGTCTGCTGTCCCTGGTGGCGGTGCTCGTTTGGGGTACCGGCACACCCGCACGCTGGCTGTCCATCGGTCTGGTCCGCCTGCAGCCATCCGAATTCGCCAAGATCGCTACCATCATGGCCATCGCCCGCTTTCTTGGGGATCAGTCCTCTGAGCGCGTCTCTGGTCCACGGACGGTGGTCCTCGCCGTGCTGTTGGCTGTGCTGCCCATGGGCCTGGTCGCCAAACAACCGGACCTGGGCACAGCCGTCTGCTTCGGTGCCGCCCTCGTACCCATGCTCTATTGGGCGGGCATGCGGCCTTTGCACATCTTCTTTCTCACCGCTCCCCTGCTCAGTGTCGTCTTCAGCTTTGAACCGTTGTGGCAGAATCAGGCGCCGATTGTTTTTGCCCTGTTCATCATCGTCAGCTCCGTCATCATCCAACTTCTGTTGGCTCGTCTTTCGGTGACGTTGACCATGCTCGGAGTCAATCTCTCCGCCGGTCTGGTGACAACCTATCTGTGGGCCAATTTCCTCCGTGGTTACCAGAAGGCGCGTATCCTCACGTTTCTGGATCCCGAGAGCGATCCCCTGGGTTGGGGTTGGAATATCATCCAGTCTAAGATCGCCATCGGTTCAGGAGGTCCCACGGGCAAGGGCTTTCTGCAGGGCACACAGACGAAGTACGGATTTTTGCCGGCAGCGCACACGGACTTCATCTTCTCCGTCATCGGCGAGGAGCTGGGCTTCGCCGGCACCGTCTTCGTGCTCTCCCTGTTCCTGTTCATGATCTGGCGTTGCCTCTACATCGGCACGATCGCGAACAACCGCTTTGCCAGCCTGCTCGCCGTGGGGCTCGCTTCGATGCTCGCCTTCCATGTCTTCGTCAACGTCGGCATGACCATTGGCGTCATGCCCGTCACGGGTCTGCCCTTGCCATTTCTCAGCTACGGAGGCTCATCGCTGCTGACGAACTGCCTCGCCATTGGGCTGCTGCTGCACATCTTCGCCCATCGGCACGAATACTGATGCGTTGGCTGCAGCCGATTCAGGTTTTCACCAGGCGCTGGCGCTCCGGAGGGTGGCTGCTTGCCACCCTGGGGGTCTTCGTCGTGCAGAACCATTGCGGCGTACCCGGAGTACGGCACGACCAGTTGGCGGCGCATTTTCTCGATCGCGGGCAGCACGAACGGGCCCTGCGAGAAGCACGACGTGCCGCCCGCGAGACGCCTGAGGCGCCGACGCCAAAGGTCATCGCCGCGCTGGCCCTGGCCGGCCTTGGACGCACGGAGGAGGCGGCGGCGGCGATCGAAGAGGCCCTGTATCTGGACCCGGATGATACGCGCCTGTATGGGACCCTGCGCTCGGTCTGCGTCGACGCCGGTCGCGAAAAGCTTGCCCTGGAAATACTACAACGGCTCTCCAGCGACAATCCCACACACTGGTTGCTGCAACTGAATCTGGGATGGGCGCACCTCGCCGTCGGGCACCAGGAGGAGGCCGTCACGCTGCTGGAGGCCGCCGTCGCTGCAGCGGACACAACCGCACCGGCAGAGGACCTCATCCTTGCGCACTTCGAGTTGAGCCGTGTCTATGCGGAGCAACAACGACTCGACGATGCGAGCCGCGTCCTCGAGAGCGCCTTGCAACTGGCACCCCGCAACCCGCGACTGCTGGTCGCCGCCGGTGAGATGTGCCTGCAGCGTCGGCTGTTGCCAGAGGCGGAGGACTTCTTCAAGAGCGCCCTTGCGGTGAGCCCCGACGTGGGCTCCACAGCGGCGCAGATTGCCCGGGCATTCTATGACTCCGATGACCGACAGCGCGCCATCCTGTTCTACGAACGGTCCATTGCCGCGCGACCTTCCCCGCTGACGCAGAACAACCTGGCCTGGACCTACGCCGAGGCCGATCTGCATCTCGACCGTGCCCAGGACCTGTCGTTGCAGGCGGTGAAAACCGATGCTGACAATGTCGTCTACCTGGACACCTACGCCGAGGTTCTCTTCCGTCGTGGATATGACGATCAGGCCGTGGCCATCATCCGACGCTGCCTGGAACTGGAACCCGCCGACGGCGAACATTACGAGTATCTGCACGGTCAGTTGCGCCGATTCGACATCGGTTCTGACCCCGAGCTATAAGTAGTACCAAAGACCTTACGACCGATCACTCGTACGAAAATTCTCAACGTCGATATCGAGATGCTCGAGTCGCGCGTAGAGATACTTGCGTGACATGCCGATCGCCTCGGCGACGCGCGTCAAAACCCCGTTGTGCCGGCGCAGCGCACCACACAAAAATCGTCGATCGAACCACTCCCGTGCCTCGCGATAACTGACGGCTCCCAGCTCACACATCTCTTCCGGTTGCCGCTGTTCTCGCCAGCGCACGATCTCCGGTGGTACATCATTGGCGCGCAGAATGGGTCCGCCGAGTAC
>DPVW01000163.1:29522-32870 GCA_003529325.1 Candidatus Latescibacterota bacterium
TCAACAACGCCATCGCCTCGTCGTCGATCTGGCAGTGGTTGTCACTTTCGTGGTTGCTGGAGCGGCGCCGCAGGAAATGTTTTGCCAGCAGGGGCACGTCCTCGCGACGGTCCCGTAGCGGCGGTAGTTCGAATGGCACCACGTGTAGCCGGTAATAGAGATCCTCACGAAATGTCCCCTGGCGAACGCACATCCCCAGATCGGCATTGGTCGCCGCCACGACGCGCACATCCGCAGTCATTGTGCGATCCCCGCCGACACGCTCGAATCGACGTTCCTGCAAAACCCGCAGCAGACGCGTCTGCACGCGGGGATCGGCAATGCCTACCTCGTCGATGAACAACGTGCCACCCCGGGCCTGTTCGAGGCGACCGATACGCTGGCGCACGGCGCCGGTGAAGGCTCCCTTCTCATGACCGAACAACTCCGACTCCAGAACGCTTTCGGGTAGAGATGCGCAGTTGACCTCGACGAATGGACCTTCGGCGCGCTTGCTGTGTTCGTGTAACACCCGCGCCAGGACTCCCTTGCCGGTACCACTCTCCCCGGTGAGCAGGACCGTTACTTCCTCGCGTGCGACCCGTTTCACTTGCGCCACGAGATGCCCCATGTACTGATTGCTGGATGTGAGCAGGACTGCGGACCGTCCACGCCTGGGGGGGCGGGGCGATGGGACAACTCTGTCCTCGAACTGGTGTATGGCATCGGCGTACTGCACGGGCAGCCTCCTGGCAGAATTGTGGGGACGGAGTGCGCTTTGGTTAGCCTCAAGCGATCTCCGTACCGCCACCAATCCGCCCGAGTAGGAGGAGGCAAACTCCTGTCGGCCGGTACCCCACGACTCGTGTCGGTACCGGCCGATGGGCCAGCACATGCCGGGTGCGGCAGGAAATGGTCCGATGACGGAAGAGGGCATCCTTGAGCGTCGCTCGAGTGGATGTCATATTGATCTCGTGACACAAACCGATAACGATCTCCAGAGTCCCGTACTCTCCCTGCTGAGTGCACAGACCGGACTGCGTGGCACCATCGATGACGTGACCCGGGTCCTCGGCCTGCCTGTGGATGTCCTCATCCGCGGTGAGAGCGGCACCGGTAAGGAGCTCATCGCGCGCTTGCTCCATGAGACCGACCCGCTGCGACATGCCCACCGGTTCGTCGCCGTCAATTGCGCCGCCCTGCCGGACAATCTGCTCGAAGCCGATCTTTTCGGCTATCGCCGAGGTGCCTTCACCGGTGCCACCCACGACCGGGAAGGGCTATTTCAGCAGGCTCATGGAGGGACTCTGTTTCTCGATGAGATTGGCGACCTGCCCCTGCACCTGCAACCCAAGCTGTTGCGGGCACTACAGGAGCGTGCCATACGCCCAGTGGGTGGATGCGATGAAGTGTCAGTCGACGTGCGTGTCGTATCGGCGACAAATCTCGACCTGCACGTGGCCATGTCGAGCGACCTCTTTCGGCGGGACCTGTACTACCGACTCGCCGACTTCGTCGTCGATCTGCCACCCTTGCGCGAGCGGCGCGGCGACATCCCGCTGCTCGCCGATCACTTCCTGAAACTCTACTGCCGGCAGTTCAACCGCCCCCACATCGAAGCCCTGGGTGAAGGTTCCCGGACCTGGCTCTGTCGCTGTGACTGGCGCGCCAACAACGTGCGGGAACTGAGTGTCGTCATGAAACGGGCCGTGTTGTTGTGTGACGGCGACGTGCTTACACCGCAACATCTGTGGCAAGCTGTATCCCGCGGCGAAGCCTCGCGGTGTGAGGTCCCTGATGTTCCCGATGAACGCGCCCAACTGGAGGCGGTGCTGGAACGGATGGGTGGCAATCTGTCGGCGGCGGCGCGCCATCTGGGAATGAAACGTTCCACACTTCACGACCGCCTCCGGCGCCATGGCATCCGGCGGGTGGCACACTCGTGACCATGGCCGATCTACCAGGCACCTGGATCGAAGGATTGCGTCTGCGGCGCGCCGGCTTCGACCTGGCCGACCCAGACCTCTGTTTCCGACCACTGCACGGTGAGGGAAAAAACCTTCGCTGCGATCGTTTTGGTCCCGTGTGCTGGTTCTACCGCTATGCGTCGGGTGAACCCTCAGACAGCGAGGTGGCTCAATTTTCTGCCTTCAGCCAGGCAGCCGGCGCCCGTCATTGGCACTCCCATGGCATGAACAATCGTGGCAGCGATCCGCACACCCGGCGCCACGTCACCTCGCCGGGTGCCCCTGATACATGGCGGGCCCGCGAAAATGGACTCCACTTCGAACTGCGTGCCAGCAGCGGCCAGTCCCCCGGTCTGTTTCTCGATCAGCGTGACAACCGGGCCTGGGTGCGGCGTCATGCCCAGGGCGCGCGCATACTCAATCTGTTCGCCTATACCGGTGGGTTCGGTATCGCCGCCCTCGCCGGTGGTGCCTCACAGGTGCTGCAGGTCGATGTGAGTCGTCCGTATCTCGATTGGGCTCGTACCAACGCGGCACTCAACGGGATCGATGATGACTGTGTGGAGTACAGCGCCGTCGACGCCCGACTCCTGGTCGATGGTTGTCACAGGCGAGGTCGACATTTCGACGGCATCATCTGCGATCCCCCCTCCTTCGGCCGGGGGCGTGGCCATAGTTCTCGACTATTCCGTATCGAACGGGACCTCGGCGATCTGCTCAGTTCCTGCCTGCGCCTCGTCGCTCCAGGCGGCTGGGTGTTGGTGTCATCGAACTATGAGGGTTGGAATCAGGCCCACTTCGAAGGGACCATCAAACGGCTCGGCGCCGACATCGAAACAGCCCCAGGCGCTGGGGACGACTTCCGGGTCGTCGGCCCCAGTCCGATGTTGAAGAGTTGTATCCTGCGCCTATAGTGTCCTGTCGCAGGCAAGACACTAGTTGACAGGCAATCCCCAGATGGTCTGAGCCGTGCCCCCAAAGATCGAATCCCGGTCGGGCGCACTCAGATCGGCAAAATACTCCAACGGAATGCGTAGAGAGTTGTCGTATCCCTCCCGAGAACTCACGGGTGGATAGTCCGAGCCCCACATCAAGCGCTCGGGACCAAATGCATCCAACGCCATGCGTGCCAGTGGTGGGATCGGATCGAAGGGCAGGGGCACGGGGCAGAACTCGCCGAATCCAGGAATCTTCATCGACAGATTCGGTCGACTGGAGGCCAACTCCAGGGCACGACGGAACTCCGTATATGGCGCCTCGGCGTCGGTGCCCACCCCTCCAAGGTGCTCGATGACGATGGCCAGATTGGGGAACAGGTCGACCACTTCCGTGAACTCAGCCGAGAGCAGCCAGTCGACACGACTCGGAGCGCTGACAACGAGTCCTGCCGCCGCCGCGGCCC
>DPVW01000163.1:33182-34693 GCA_003529325.1 Candidatus Latescibacterota bacterium
CGCCGCCGCGGCCCGCCACTGGGCCAGTGGGTCTTCTGTGGCGGCCCGAGCATTGGCACGCAATCGGATTCCCTGAATGCCGCACTCCGCCCATCGACGCACGGCGGTCCCGTCATCCTCCTCCGGCACGATCATCGCCGCCGCCAGTCTTTCCGGAAATCGGTTCAGACAGTCGACGAGATAGTCGTTGTCGCTGTTGCCCATGTATTGGATCAGCACAGCCTGGTCGACACCTGAAGTCGTCATATGCGACAGCAGGGACTCCACAGGTTCATACTTGTACAGACCCGCGTGACAGTGCGTATCGACGATGGCCATGGTAGGCGGAAGTGGCCGTTCAGGCCACCGCGGCCTCTTGTGAGTGGCCGACCTCGCCGGCAAGACGGCGATAGTTGTCGGCACCCGTGGACCGCGGCTCATAAAGAATCACGGGCTGACCAAAACTTGGTGCCGCCGCGAGACTGACATTTCGCCTGATCTCCGTCTCGTACACCTTGTCGTGAAAGTATGACTTCACCTCAGCCGCTACCCGCTTGGAAAGCTGCAGGCGCTCATCGTACATGGTGAGCAGCACGCCCTCGATCTCAAGGGTGGGGTTGAGATAACGCTGCACGAGTTGAATCGAGTTGAGAAGTTTGCTCAAGCCCTCGAGAGCGTAGTACTCACATTGCACCGGGATCAACACCGAATCAGCAGCTGTGAGGGCGTTGACGGTGAGTAGACCGAGAGAAGGCGGGCAGTCGACGAGGACGTAGTCGTATTCGGCACGAACCGTAACGAGTGCCTCTGTGAGACGTTTTTCACGTCCCAGGACGGCCGCCATTTCGACTTCGGCGCCAGCGAGTGAGATGTGGGATGGCGCCAGGTCCAACGAGTCAATGCCGGCCGAGCAGATGACGGCTTCAAGTGGGGCGTGGCCGAGCAGGACTTCGTACACCGACCCATCAAGGATATCGACACCTGCCTCGCAACCACTGGTAGCGTTGGCCTGGGGATCGAGATCTATGAGCAGAGTGCGATTGCCATCGTTGGCAAGACAGGCGGACAGATTGACCGCCGTCGTCGTCTTTCCCACCCCGCCCTTCTGATTTGCGACAGCGATGACTCGACCCATATTGTGCCAATGACCTTTGGTGTGCTGGTCGATCTGAGAGGAAAAAAGTGCGATTTGGAAAGTGCTGGTACGACCCTGTTGCGAGCGGCAATATATAAGGGCCTCAGATGGTCGTCAATGGGAAACGACCCGTGCCGGGCGCAGGCCAGCGGCGGCCCTATTGTCGTGGTTCTGAATTAGCCGGAAACGCCGGCGAGGGCCGCCAGCAGAGCCGAAAAACAACCCGGTGGCGACTTAGAAAATGGCCCCAAGGCGCATCATCACGCTGTTCTTTGATACGCGGGTTCGGGTCTGGATCGACGACATGGCTCAATATCCTCCTGGCGGGTTCTGTACGATCTCTATCGGCAGACCCCTTCCATCCTTTAAACGGTAGGAAAAAGAGGAAGTCCTTCCC
>DPVW01000422.1:0-4192 GCA_003529325.1 Candidatus Latescibacterota bacterium
GCGGAACTGGCTCGTCTCGGCGGCCATGTAGGTCGCCATCGACCTCGGTCTCGAACAGGTTGGGTCCGACGAACCGGGTGACGACGGTGACGTCGTTTGCGCCGGGCTGGAAGGCGCGGTCGGACGGATGCCGATGCTCAAGGATTCCTTCCGCACCACCAACTGCTGGGCACAGGCAGGGAGCGGNNGTGTTGACTTGGTAAGTCATTGTTTTATCTTTACATCTACGCCGCTTTAGCTCAATTGGTAGAGCACCTGATTTGTAATCAGGCGGTTGTGGGTTCGATTCCCATGGGCGGCTCCAACAAAAGGACAAGCAGTTAGGGGTGGTCAGGCGTACTGGCTCCCCTTTGTTTTTGGCGCGTGTGGCATATGGAGTTTTCTTTGTTTGGTGTCACTCCACCTGTAAGGGGATCTCTACCCGCCTCGATGGCAAAGCCCCCGTCGACGTTTCTGAATCATTGAAGTAATCTCTATCGGCTTGCAGATCAGACGCGGTGGCCATGACGTCGGGCGTGGCTGGTCCAGGGTGGTCTCTTGCGTCGACCGTCAACACACCATTGAGTCGATAGGCGGTGGCCTCTGAGGCCGGCGTTCCACTGAGCTACGAACTCCGGCTGAGTTGCTGGGCACAGGCAGGGAGCGGGCGCTCGATCTCTTCCAGCCGACCGCCCTGAAGTACGTCCTCCACCTGAACCGACGGATACCGATTGATTGATATGTCTGACTCCGAACACTCACAGCCCGGCGATATCGGCCGACGTGCGGCGGAGGTGGTGGGCCTCACCGCCGAGCAGAGGCAGAAGTATGCTCGCGACGGGTGGGTTGTCGTCCCCTCACACTTCACGGCCGACGAGTGCGACGGGCTCATCCGGCATATGGACGGCGTGCACGCGGGTCGAATCACCGTCGAGGGATTCGTCCCACCGGCGGAAGGCGCCGACCATCTCATCGACGCCGACCAATGCCATATTCACGACCCCGTCTGCCGCGACTTCATGCTGCATCCGAAGCTCCGCGCCCCGCTCAAGGATGCTCTGGGCGGGGACGAGCCCGAGGGCATCAAGAGCCACTACTGGTGGAAGGGCAGCCAGTGGTCGCAGAGCTGGCATTGTGACGGGACCGCACTTCCGGGCTGTATCGGTGTGTGGATGCCGCTCGTGGACGTGGACGAGGGGATTGGCACGCTCGCGCTGCAGACAGGTGGCCACCTCTGCCGCAAGCTTCATCACGATGACCTCCGGTCGGGAAAGTGGGCGGGCCATCGCACGCATTCAGGCGACCCGGAACTGGGTGCGGGGCTGAAGAAGGAGATCTTCAAGGAGAACGAAGCGGCAGGATTGGAGGAGGTGCACATCGTAGCCAGGAGGGGGGCCGCTGTAATCTTCGACGGTTATCTGTGGCACCGAGGGTTGATGGGGCGCGACCCAACCGCTTTTCGCCAGGTCTACGCGTGCCACTACATCTCTCGCTCCTTCAAGGAATGGCCGCACGTGCTGTGGGAGCGCATCGATTTTGATGGAACCAAGCGCTGGTCCAGCGGCGACGAACAGACGCCGACTGCTCACCACAACGCGCGGCTGCCGCGGCACCCGGCCATGGAGTTCAGTAGCTCAAGGAAGCACCCATCGCTCTTACCGACGCGCAAGGATGCTCCTCTCCAGGTCCTCAGCGAGGATCAGGCGGACGATTTGGATCTGCAGGGGTTCACTGTAATCGAGGATGCCTTCAGCGCTGTGGAGATTGGGCAGCTTCGGGATGCGATTGATCTTCTCGAGCACGAGAGTGTGCTGCGCCCCACCGCCCAGGGGCTGGAGCAGACATCGAGCCCGATTGCGAGTGCTGATCAGATCACGGTCGCGCGAGGCCCAGCCCAGCAATCGGCGCTTGCGCGCTCATTCTGCGCCAGCCCGTTCTTCCAGAAAGTCTGCCACGACGTGCTCAACTGCGACGATGTGCGGCTGTACCACGACCAGGCGGTATACAAGAGGCCCTGTCCTGGCCGGATCACCCCCTACCATCAGGACATCGGCTATACCTTCATCGAGCCTCTGCAATACCTGACGTGCTGGGTTGCGCTCAACGATGCAACCGAGGAGAATGGCTGCCCGTGGTTTGTGCCCAGGCTCTTCCGGAGAGGGCCGCTGCTGCACGAGTTTGATGAGAGCAGCGGTGGCTGGACGATCAGCGGCCTTCGGTCCGACGATGCCGTCTGTGTGCCGGTCAGGGCGGGTTCGGTGGCGATCTTCTGGAGCCTGACGCCGCACATGACAGGCGCCAACCTCACCGATAGCGTGCGCAAGGCCTACATCTGTCAATATGCTCCCGATGGGTATGATGACAGAATCTGGGACAACGATGCGAACGGAGGGCACGGGGGACCCATGAGGGTGGACTCCGTTGAGAAGCCTGCTGTGAACGACGCCAGCAACTTTCTGGTGTTGAAGGGGGCGAAGGGCGTACCACGCCCCTCGCTCGCCACGTCGTAGGCTGTCGAGGCGCTGAGCGGGCCAGCTCCCACCGCCTCCACCATCTACGAGTGAGGCGTGGGAACGTGCGGGAGATGAAGGCATGGGCCTCGAGAAGGCCGGCCGCCTTCTCCTGCACCTGAGGCCCAGTTACAGGCGCGGACGAGGAAGTCCTCTCCGCCGCCGTCCGGACGTTGACGAGCTTCTGGACCTCGACTCTGCAAAACGCCACCCCATGAATATCTCATGAGATGGCGTTCTTTGGAACCGGCGCATCCGGGGCTCCGAACTGTCCCGCGCCGCCGCAAAGACCGGGATAGTACAACGACTCCCGATCATTGGATTCCACTTTTTGCTTACGGGGAGGGTTTCTGGTTCTTCTCTCTGGCCTTCTCCGCCTTGTCTTTCCGTTTCTTGATCATCTTGTTCTTGTTCTTGTCCTTATCCTTCTTGCCACCTTTGTCTCCCATCGCATACTCCTTTTGTTGTTCACTCGCCGAAAGGGCCCTGCCACGTACTAAATAGAGGCGCGGCAGGCGGGTCAAGGAGGCTGGCGCAGTCCCAGCTGGAGTCGACCTCTTCCTTCATTCATAAGTGAATCCGAGAGTAGTTGGCAACAAGTATTCTTGCATCCTGTCCGAACCGAGGCGCATGCGACAGCGATTTCTTCCCCTGCAGAGCTATTCCGAGTTCGCAGCAAGCAGCGAATTCCCGGAATCTTTATCGAAGATCATCCACATCAGCGGCTACTGCTCGCGTGACGCCTGCGAACCGTTCAAGATCTGCCGGAGACACCAATGCAATTGACTGATCGACAGGTTCACTTTTTCCACACCTTCGGCTACCTGGTCATCCGCGGGCTGCTGTCGCCGCAGGAAGTCGACCGTGTTACCCGTGGCTTCGAGTGGTCCATCCAGAACCGGGGCGCCGGCGCTGACCACGACGGTACCCAGCGCACCATGTTCGGCGGGCCTATCGAGCATGCTCCAGAAATGTGCGCCCTCATGGATCACCCCGGAATCCTCGGCCTCATCGGCGGTGTAATCGGTGAGGACTTCAGTTACTGCGGAGGGGACGGGAACTACTATGTGGGCGATACGGGCTGGCACCCCGACGGCAACTGGGGACAGCTGTGGGCGACGAAAACGGCATTCTATCTCGACTCGGTGCGACATGATACGGGCTGCCTGCTGGTGATCCCGGGGAGCCACCGTGCGGACCACTTCATCCGCAAGAACTCGATCAACCCGAATGAATCCCTGGAGAGTCTCGGCGTAGCTCCCGACCAGTTTCCCGGCTGTGTCGCGTTGGAGTCGGATCCGGGAGACGTGGTCATCTTCAACCACGATCTGTATCACGCATCCTTTGGAGGGGACAAGCGTCGGCGCATGTTCACGATGAATTGCACCCGGCACGCCGTCGAGTCCGAGGATCTGGAGTTGGCGCGCAAGTATATCAGTGTGCACTCACCGGGTGGATCCAAGATCGACACGGGGGCGGGCATGTTCTTTCCAACAATGCTGAACACGGCGGATGAGAAGCGCATGGCTCACCTGCGGCAGCCGCTGCAGATCCACGACGAACTCTTTCCCCAGTTTGCACCGGGCTCGCGAGAGCGGGAGCCCCATCGTAGCAGAATGTAGCGCCGGATTTCCCTGCCGCCGGTTTCAGATGAGATCGTGCTGTCCTTCGATGAGAAGTGCTCCATCAACTCCACGGGTCTG
>DPVW01000422.1:4541-5299 GCA_003529325.1 Candidatus Latescibacterota bacterium
TCACTCTCCGTCGGAGCCGATGAGGGTGATCAGGAACGTTCTCAAGCATCAGGACGCGATGGGCGACATCTCGCTTCGTGTGGCCCAGGTCGGCCTGCATTGCGGCCTCGACTGACATGCCACTGGACCGCAGGATTTCAGGCAACCAGTTATTCAAACCGTGGTTAAAGAAGAAGATCCCGATACTCATCAACAGAATCAGGCGAACGGCTGGCACTCGGAGAAGCTCGCGAAAGACAGCACCCTGGGGCTGACGCTTTGCTTCCTTGAGACTCGACTCGCTCTCACGAACCGCCGGATGTGCGCTGATCAGCAACCACACAGTACTGGCGAGGGCAACAAATCCCGCATACGCCAGAAAGACCAAGCGCCAGTTACCACCTGCCAACGGCATGGCGACACTATTGGTCATGGTGAGCGCCACGATCCCACCCAGCGAAACAAAAGTAAACCAGCCAAGTCCCACCCAATACCACCCAGCGATAGGGGTGCGGTCCTCGCCCATCACCGGACACTGTGCGAGACGTCATCGGCTGCTAGGCGAAACCGTCTGCACCGGACATTGCCTGTCCACCACAGTTTCTGAACTCAGCGGTGTCGGCCGGGATCTGTAGGAATCTCCGGTTCATCATTTCTCTTCCCCCGCTGTCAGCAGGCCTTCAACAAGCGCCTGCACCATGCTGTGATCGTCATCGTCGGACGTGATCTGCCAGACCATGACCCCGCCCAGACCATGCCCACGCACATACTCGGCTTTC
>DPVW01000062.1:0-181 GCA_003529325.1 Candidatus Latescibacterota bacterium
CAGTTTGACAAGAAGATGGGGCCCCCATAGCTTGACTTGGTGAGTCTGCTCAAGACAGTTTTGTCTCAAGCAGCAATTCCCTGAAATCAACCAAGCAACCAGCACTGTCCGCGCCCGGCCTCAGGCCGTCCGCAACGCGTCAGACCATGGCTCAATCCCGCATCCGCAACTTCTGCATCAT
>DPVW01000062.1:502-7808 GCA_003529325.1 Candidatus Latescibacterota bacterium
ATCGCCCACATCGACCATGGCAAGTCGACGCTGGCCGATCGCATGCTGGAGATAACGCAGACCCTGACGGCAAAGCAGATGCAGTCCCAGGTCCTGGACAGCATGGATCTGGAGCGCGAGCGTGGTATTACCATAAAAGCCCACGCCGTGCGCATGCATTATCAGGCGGATGATGGGACGGCGTACCAGTTCAATCTGATCGATACCCCAGGACACGTAGACTTCGCCTATGAGGTCTCCCGCAGTCTCGCCGCCTGCGAGGGTGCTATCCTCGTCGTCGACGCCACGCAGGGGGTAGAGGCACAGACGGTGAGCAACCTGCTGCTGGCCATGGGCAACGATCTGGCCATCATTCCCTGCATCAACAAGATCGACGTCGATGGCGCGGAGGTAGAGGCGGTGGAGCAGCAGATTCTCGACCTCATCGGCGGCGAGCGCGATGAAATTCTCCACATCAGCGCCAAGGAAGGAACCGGGGTGGCCGCCGTTCTTGAGGCCGTCGTTGACCGCATCCCGTCGCCGGAGGGGGCAGCGGAGGCGCCCCTTCGGGCCCTGATCTTCGACTCCATCTATGACCAGTATCGCGGCATCATCTGTTATTTGCGTGTCGTGGACGGCACCATCCGAACCGGAGAGTCTGTTCGTTTCCACTCCACCGGGCGCGAATATGAGGTAGAGGAGGTCGGCGTGCTGCGCTTGGGACGCATCAAAACGCCGACATTGACCACCGGCCAGGTCGGCTATCTGGCGGCAAACATAAAAGTTCTCGATGAAGCGCGGGTGGGTGATACGGTGATGCAGGCATCCCGCTCTGAGGGTGTCGAGCCGCTGCCCGGATACCAGCCGTTGAAACCGATGGTGTTCTCCGGTCTATTCCCGGTCAACGCTGATCATCATGCCCACCTCCGGGATGCACTTGAACGACTGCGCCTCAACGACGCCGCCCTCAGCTTTGAGCCGGAGAATTCTCCCGCCCTCGGGTTTGGCTTTCGTTGCGGCTTTCTTGGTCTGCTGCACATGGAGATCGTCCAGGAGCGCATCGATCGCGAACACAACATCGACATCATCACGACGTTGCCGAATGTGCGCTACGAGGTCAAGCGCACGAATGGGGACGTCTTCGAAGTCGACAATCCGGCACATCTCCCACCCCCGGGGGAACTGGCCGAAATCCGCGAGCCGATCCTGGCGGCACAGATGCTCGTGCCCACGGAGTACATCGGTGCCATCATGCACGTGTGCAACGAGCGGCGTGGCACCTACCACAACACCGAATACCTCGATAGTACGCGTGCCATTCTGCACTACGACCTGCCCCTGGCAGAGGTCGTGATCGACTTTTACGATCGCATCAAATCGGTGTCGCGAGGGTATGCTTCCTTCGATTACGATCACAAGGAAATGCGAGCCGGGCCGCTCGTGCGACTCGATATCCTCATCAATGGCGACCTGCTCGATACCTTGGCGGTTATCATCCATCGTGATAAGGCCTATGAGTGGGGGAGACGCTTGTGCGCCAAACTGAAGGAGCTGATTCCGCGGCAGATGTTCGAAGTCGCTATTCAGGCTGCTATCGGCAACAAAGTGATCTCCCGGGAGACGGTGAAGCCCTTCCGCAAGAATGTCATCGCCAAGTGTTATGGCGGTGACGTTTCCCGCAAGCGCAAATTGCTGGAGAAACAGAAGGAAGGGAAGAAGCGGATGAAGCAGGTCGGTAGTGTCGAGATCCCCCAGGAAGCCTTCCTGGCAGCCCTGCAGTTGGAGGAGTAGGCGCGCTGCGCCGACATTCATCAGTCTTTGGGCAAGCAGGCGGCAGCGAAGCGGAAGACGTCGCGGCGATCACCGCGACGCACATCCAGATCTTCACCGGCAGACAGATCGCGCCGGCGGCGAATGTTCGTGCTGGCTGCCGTGGTGCTGGGACTGGTCGTCGTGCGCATCTGGTTTCTACAGGGGTACACGATTGTCTCTCGCTCCATGGAGGACACACTGTGGCCGGGCGACAGCGTCATCGTTGAAAAGAGCACCCATCTGGTGGAAACTGGCGAGGTCATCCTGTTCCAGTCACCGGAGGATTCCGAGCACAATTTCCTAAAACGCTGTATCGCTGTCGCTGGCCAACGGGTGGAGATACGTGACAAGGTGGTTTTCATCGATGGCGAGCGCCTGCCCGATCCCCGCTTCTCCAAATACCTCGATGCCCGCATCTTGCCACCAACGCGTGGCGAGCGTGACAACCTGTCGGCGCGCATCGTACCGCCGGGGCATCTGTTCGTCATGGGTGACAACCGCGACAACAGTCGTGACAGCCGTCATTGGGGATTCCTCTCTACAGAGGCCCTTATGGGACGCGCCGTGCGGATCTATTTCAGCGCCGAACCTGCAGCAGAGGGCATGGGTCTCATCGACCGTCTGACGTCGTTGGCCGGTCGCATCCGCTGGCAGCGGCTCGGATCGGAAGTCCGATGACGACTCGGACTCCTCGATTCGGGCTGTATGTTCACATCCCGTTCTGTCCTCAGCGCTGTCCTTACTGCGCCTTCACCGTGGTCACCGGACGGGAGGATGCGGTCGAGGCGTATGTGGAGGCGGTCTGCACCGAGATCGGCAACTGGCGCCACCTGCGGGACCGCGGCGGTCTCGATACCGTGTTCTTCGGTGGCGGTACGCCCAGCCGGTTGGCCTCTGCCCAGCTGGTGCGCATCCTCGAGACAGCGTCCCGAGTGCTCGGTCTCCGTGCTTTGGCCGAGATCACCGTCGAGGCAAATCCAACGACAGCGGAGGCATCGTCGTTTGCCGATCTGCGGCGGGCGGGCTGCAATCGACTCTCAATTGGCGTACAGTCCTTTCGCGATGCCAGTCTGCACCGATTGGGGCGCATGCATTCTGCCACCGATGCGGCAGGCGCATACAAGGTGGCTCGCGATGCCGACTTTGACAGTGTCAGCATGGATGTGATTTTCAGCATTCCAGGTGCCCCTGCCGAGGATTGGCCAGCAACACTTCAGCAGGTTGTCGAGTTGGATCCTGACCATGTGTCGGCATACGGACTTTCCGTCGAACCCGGGACCCCTTTCGAGCGTCGGCGTCTTGCCGGGGAGTTGCCGGAAGTTGGAGAAGAAGCTGATGCTGCCGACTATGAGCAGCTCGTACAGATACTGGATCGGGCAGGCTATGAGCACTACGAGATATCCAATTTCGCCCGTAGCGGTCATCGGAGCCGGCACAACTGGGATTGCTGGACGGGGGCGGAGTATCTCGGTGTCGGTCTGTCCGCGCACAGTTATCTGGCGGGGCGTCGATTCTGGAATGGGTCCGATCTGGATGAATACGTCCGGCGCATCCAGCTCGGGGAAAGCACGCAGTCCGGGGAGGAAACCCTCGCCGATCCCGATGCTCGGAGGGAAAGCTTGTGGCTGGGGTTGCGGACATGCGAGGGGGTTGCCCTGTCGCAGTCGGAGAGCGAGCGGCTCATGGCATCCGATCTTCTGCCCCGCCTGCAGCGGGGCGGTCAAGTGTGTGTCGATGGCAGGCGTCTGCGCTTGACGGAGACAGGTTTTTCCATCGCCGACGCACTGTCCGTGTCGATCGCCGATATCGTCGTCGAGCCCGACCTGGCCCTGCATACATGAATCATCTATCAAGCGAATATGCCCGAAGGATGGATAAGAATGGCTGTTCTCAACCGTATGGCAGGTGTCGCGTCACTATGAAGGGCGTGATGCAGATCTTCCGGTGCGCACTGCCGGCTTTTTTCGGGGTTCTTGCCACCGTGGTCGCTGGCCAAGGCCAGACAACCGTCACAGAAAAGCAGGACGCACGAGTTGCCATCGTCGGCATGGAGGCGTTTCGAGAAGTCCTGGAAACAGGGCGTTATGTCGTCGGCCCAGGGGATCAGTTCGTGCTGCTCATCCCCGGCGTGGAGGAGGCCCTGGAGTTGTGGGTGACGGCGGAGGGGAGTCTACTCATCCCCAGGGTCGGTCGAGTCCCGGTTGGCGGTCTACGCCTTTCATCGGCGCGCGCGGCGATCCTCGATGCGTGCCGCACCCAACTGCCCTCTGTTGAGATCAGCGTTGAACTGGGGCAGTTTCGCACTTTCCCGGTCTCCGTCGCCGGTATGGTGGGGGTGCCGGGTGTCAGCATCGCCAGCGGTGTCCAGCGGATCGGCCAGGTAATCCGTAATTCGGGTGGCATTCTGGATGGTGCATCAAAGCGCAACATTCGGCTCATTCGCGGGGGCCAGTTACGTGGGCGGGACCGACAGAGAATCGAAACCTATCTGCAGACCAACCAACTGCCCCATAGCGACAGTCTTGAGGTCCTCAGGGTTGACCTCGAACTTTATTACACGACAGGATTGACGCGCTACAACCCGTTCGTCGAAGACGGTGACCTGATCGTGGTACCGGCGAAGGGAGAAGGAATTCTCGCGCGTGAGAACTGGAGCCGACCCGGGACGTATGAGTACGCCCCCGGTGACCGCATAAGCGACCTGGTCTCCCTGGCCCTGGGTCCGGCAGTGGACTACGATCCCGAAAATGTGCTCCTGTTCCGCTATGCCAATGGACGTTGGCGATATCTGCAACATGTCGACCTGGCAGCGGCGGTGGCGCGGGATCCTGAAGCCGATCTGTTGTTGCAGCCCGCAGACTGGCTGATTGCACGTAAGCTTCCCGACTACCAGAACAGGTCGACGGTCCGTGTCATTGGCGAAGTGGTCTATCCTGGCTCTTACGTTGTCGATCTCGAAGGCAGTCGTCTGAAGGAGGTGCTGGAACAGGCGGGGGGGCTCACCGAGCGCGCCTCTCTCGGCAAATCTCGTGTGGTGCGAGATTTTGACGCAGAACAGGTAAATGACCCCGAGTGGACCAGGATTATGGCGATACCGGCTGCTAGCTGGGACCGCGAGGAGAAGCAGTACTTCAACATGAAAAGCCGTGAGAAACCGGGCCGAATGGTCGTCGATTTCATCGAACTGTTTGCCACCGAAGATGGCGGTGCAGGGCAGAATATCCTGGTGCGCCCCGGTGACGCGATCTTCGTGCCGATGGCGCTCGAGACCGTACTCGTAAGCGGACAGGCAGCCAACCCCGGGGCGGTCCCATTCGACGAGAGTTACACCGTGGCCGACTACATCGAACGCGCCGGTGGTTTCAGTTGGCGCGCGTCAAGTGACGTCGTCATTATCCAGGCCCGCACCGGTGTCTGGCGGGATGCCGACGATGTCGACAAACTGGAGCCTGGAGACAGGATCTGGATCAAGGAGAATCCAGTGCACGATCGCTGGGCGTTGTTTCTGGAGGGTATGCAGGTCGCTGGCCAGGTCGCGACGGTCGTGCTCCTGTTTGTCACGATCCTAAAGTGAGTCATATGGCTGACACAAAAGAGCGCAACCTTCTTGACTACATCTACGTCCTGGTGAAGTGGCGGCGTCTGCTGATAATAGGCACACTCGTGGCGACGGTGGTTGTCATCGGAGTCAGTTTTCTGCTGCCGGAGCGTTGGACGGCACGTACCAGTCTGCTACCTCCGGATGAAGAGGGTGGTGGGATGGGGCTGTCACTACTGGGGGGCGGAGGTGGCAGCGGTATTCCATCCGGACTGGCCGGGCTTATAGGTGCCTCCATTCCATCCGAGCGCTTGCTCACACTGCTCGACAGCCGTCGTCTGCTTGGGCTTGCAGTTGATCGGCACGAGCTAGTTGCCGCATACGACGCCCTGCATCGGGACCAGGCCATCGACATCCTGGCGCTGAATATCCAACGGGAGTTGGGTGACGACGGTAGTCTGGCCATCGAGGCAACCGCGGATTCCCCTACCATCGCCGCCGATCTGACAAACACCATGGCCTCCCTGCTTGACAGCCTCAACCGTGAGTATCGTCAACGTCAGGCCCATTCCATGCGTGGCTTTCTCGAACAGCGCCTGCAGATTACACGGGCGGACCTTGCGCAGGACGCCGGTCGGTTGCGGACCTTCCAGAAGGAACATGGCATCGTCGACATCGAGGCGCAGACAGCGGCAGCCGTCGATGTCATCAAGGGAATTGTACTCGAATTGTCTCTGGCGCAGGTCGAACTCGGGGTGGCGTCGCAGCAGCTTGCCCCTGAACACCCCGATCGGCGCGTATTGGAGATGCAAACCGACGAACTGCAGAAACGGCTCCATGATCTGGTCGGGGACCTCTCGGTAGAAATCGGCGACAACGCCATCGAGAGCGGTAGCGCCCTGGGGCCGCCCCTGCACCAGTTACCGGACCTGATGCATGAATACGCGGAACTGACCCTGCAACTGGAGGTGAGGGAGCAGATTCTCGCCTATCTGGGTGCCAAGCTGGAGGAGTCGAAATACGGGGAAGCACGCAACACGCCGACGCTGCAGGTCCTCGACCGTGCCACACCCCCGCATACGCGCAGTTTCCCGCGTCGGGCTGTGCTGACGGTGGCTGGCGCCGGAAGTGCTCTGGTATTGCTCACGTTGCTGGCCTTCGTCCTCGAGGCCTGGCAACGAAACAGCGCCTCCCAGAGCGAACGCCTCGAGGCGATCCGTGGGGTGTGGCGACGTTGACGGAGAAGTGTGGCCGAGAGCGAGAAAACGCCGATAAAATGGGTAGGCGGAATCACAGCGACCCAAGACCACGAAAGGGTGGAGCAAGAGGTGGGAATCAGAGTTCCCGATCACCTCCCTATCATCGGCATGAATTTCAAGAGCGAATACAGTCTGCCCAGCCATATGGAGGGCGACGAGGGCCTGCCGCGGAATCGCGAGGAGCGATTGCTGTGGATCCGGCGCAAGGTTCAAGACGGCTACTACGATAACGAACGTGTGATTCGCGCCGTTGCCGACGCGTTTCTGGAACCGGGTGAGGGTCGAATGCGCCGGAGATCAATCGTAGCGGCTTAAGCGCACAATACAACACACACACCGAACACAGGTCGATACCACCGCGGGCCAAATGGTCGATCCTGAGCAGTAGCTACTCGCAACTCGATGGGCTTTAGCGCCGACCTTCAGTTCGGTGCTCTTCCGGCCTCGATGATTCGCCGGACTCGGTTCTTCAATTCCCGTTCCATAGCTAACGTCGTCGACGACAACCCTCGCACGTGGTGCCGATGTCGACACCGTCGAAGTATTGCAGTTTCTTGACTGCTTCAACGGCGAAGAGGAATCGAGCTGCGGGTTGTCGTAACCGATTCTCTCCGCCACAGGCAACGGAGGGGGAGAATATGCGCAAGGTGCAACTGGGGTCTACCGATCTCGAGGTATCCGCCATCGCCTATGGTGGCATGAGTCTGACACCCGAGCG
>DPVW01000140.1:0-1301 GCA_003529325.1 Candidatus Latescibacterota bacterium
CGATCCCAGATAGGTGCTCGGCGCCCGGTTGTAATCCTTCTCGTTCACCACGTCTTCGGTGCCGATTTCGGTTACGATATGGTGAATCTGAGGCGAGTCATCTCGACCGCTGCGCAGCTCTATCTCTACCCGCACATCTGCATGGGGATCCAGTTCCGGTTCCAGGCCGAGCCCGGGGCTTCGATAGACCTCGAAATCGTAGTGCAGCCGCCCGAAATTGACTGGTTCCCCCATGTCGAAGAGTTGCGACACCCAGCGCGTCTGCGGCAAGAATCCCTCGCCGTAGAACTCCACCTCGGCGATGATTCCCGTCAGCGGGAAAGTGAGCCGGACGAATCGAAGAAATTCGGTGTCGAAGCGCACGTCCGCGATTCGTTTCGAGTGGTTGAGGTTGCGGTTGACGATGAAGTCGAAATCGTTGGCGAAGCGCCGCAAGTCGCCTCGTGCGCCACCACCCCCTGAAGTCCCCCTCAAGAACTCCCGCTCGTTGGTTGACCCGGAGACGGTGTACTGGCGAGGATACTGATCTTTCAACAGCAGGCCTGTCGTGCCGACTCGTGTCAGAGAAGCGTTCCCGCCCGACGAAGTCGTCCTGCCCGTCTCGGGCGGAAAGAAGACGACACGATTGAGCGGCAACAGAAATCCGAGATCGAAACTATACGTATCCACAGCAGCGACATCGGTCGGTTGGGTGCCATCGCCATCAATCGTCAGAATCTGACCTCGTGATCCATAGATCCAGGGCTTCTTTTCCTCCACGAAAGGCGGTGGATTGAAGGAGATGTTCCAGCTGAGCCCGAAGATGTTGGTGAACCCGCCGCTCTTGTTGACCGGTCCCACTGCGATGTTGGCAGCAGGATCGATCTCGTAAGGCTGCAGGCTTTCGGTCACCGAGGAATCGATGCCCACCGTCTCGATTGCGGACTCGCGCCAGTCCAGTCCTCCCTGCCCGATCACGAGCCGCGACACCTGAGTGTCACCAACGATCGGCACGAGCAACATCCCCGTGACCATGCCGATGCTCAGTAGGTGTTGTGGGGTCTCCACTGCTCACGTTCCGACGTCAGTAGGCGATGGCGATGGTGCGTTAAAGTCGTCCACAGAACTTACATACCCCCGCAGGGTCTGGGTATGTGGGTGACGTCGGTGCCAAACGCAGTGACGAAGAGGAATACGAGCGACAAGATCAGACGAGTCATGGTAGAACTCCTGTGGCGGAACGGCATTTAGCTCTCGATCTATCGTGATGATGCTATTGATTCCGGCTAGGGCAACCGGGGGGGTAGAGGTCGTGGACTGGC
>DPVW01000140.1:1608-2904 GCA_003529325.1 Candidatus Latescibacterota bacterium
TAGAGGTCGTGGACTGGCAGCCTGTAGCGGGCGCTATTGTCGTCGATTCTACGCTACGCTAATCCGCTACTTTCGCTCAGCTTTGATCCGTCCCCAGCTCGTCGACTCGATCACCGTCGGTGGCGCATCGCTTGTGGTCACCGCACTCTCTGTCGTTCGCATCGCACCCTTTTCTCCACCCGCGCCTCGGGCCGCTCGACGCTCTTCGAGCTGCTGACGCTGTTCCGGCGTGAGGATGTGCGCGATTGCCGCCTGCATGGCTTCGTGATTGGCCTTCATCTCTTCACGAGTCGGGCGCTCTCCACTCGCTCTCCGAGCCTTACGCTCCTCAGCCATGCCCTGCCGCAAGACCTTTAACTGCGCCTTCTGGTCGTCGCTGAGATCGAGCCCCTTTAAACCGAAGCCGCGCTCTCTGAGCCGAGGACGACGACCACTACGGCCCTTGACATTCGCCTTCATCTCCTCGAGTCGGGCCAACTGATCCGGTGTCAGTATCGCTTCAAACGACTGCTTCATAGCCTCACGCCGGGCCTGCATCTCTTCTTTGGTGGGACGCTCACCCGAGGCTCTATACTGCTCCATGTGCGCTTTGCGTGCCTCGAGCAACTCCTTGATACTCGCCCACTGTTCATCGCTCAGATCAAGCTTCTCGAGGGCCTGCAGCCTGGGGCCGCCTTTGAAGCCACCGCGGCGGCGGGGACCACGCCCTTTGCCCGCCGCTTTCATCTCTTCGAGCTTGGCCTGCTGATCCGGGGTCAGGATCGCCGCCAACGCCTGTTTGTAATCGGCACCCAGCGCCTCCATCTCCGCCTTGGACGGGCGCTCTCCCCGCGCCTTGAACTGCTCCTTCTGAGCACCCATGCGCTCGTGCAGCTGCTTGATCTGAACCTGCTGGCTCTCTGTAAGATCCAGAACCGCCCAGAAGCCGAGCCTGGGCCCTTTGCCGTCATGGGACTGAGCCATCACCCCGGTTACAGCCCCCAGGCTGAGAAGGCCCGCCATTAGCAATACGGATGTCGGTTTAATCACTATTACTCCTCGCCATTTAGAATCCTGAGACGACGGTCGATCCAGACTCTTGGTCAACAGGCAACGTACGTTGCACCCATTAGACATTGCCAATGGCCTTAATGGTCCAAAAAATACTTAACTACTGCTCAAACACCTAATCCGCCAGACGAGATGACCCCTCGAGCAGACAACCATCGTAGGTATCTCGCAAGAGGGCGCTGGGCAGACATCAGAGATAGAGACGCAGGACGCGATATAGGGGATGATGCCTTCGTCGGAACACGG
>DPVW01000404.1:0-4727 GCA_003529325.1 Candidatus Latescibacterota bacterium
TTCGGCCAATTCTATGACCGCATCTCGACGCGGATGTCATCATCGATACACAGGCCAGCAATCATGTCAGCACCGTAGAGATCATCGTCAAGGCAGCGAGTCACGTCGAACCCCAGCTAAAGAAGTACCATGACAAGCAACTCCAGCATCGGTAGCCGAAATTGTCTGGAGAGCTGATCACCGGGGTGCCAACTGAGGCCGCCCCCGGGGCACGAGTGAACTCGACAATCGCGAATCGTCAGGTAAACTGACAACGGCGGCAGATCTGCAACGATCCGAGACCTCCCTCGGCCTCGACATGACTGCCTGAAGAGAGCAGTTCAAGCGTTCCAGCAACCGTCCACATAAGGCTTGCGTGAGAACAGCCTCTGCCGTGCCGGTCCGGCTTGCTGCAGCCATTGGCGCGGAATTTCCTGCGTGTATCGATGAGGCGGCCCCGCCTCCTTGAAAATGTCGATGTTGAAGACGCGGTGTCCCTGCACAGAATCTGCCGGTTTGGCTTCCACGGCGTGGAAGATGCGGGCGTTGATGTAGACCATGCTGCCCGCTGGCACATCGAGTCTCACCTCTTCCAGATTGCGTCCAGCCTCAGCGTCGAACTCCCCCGCCAGCATCCGTTCAGGTGTGACCTGTTCGGTGGGGGCCACGAGGTGGCTACCGGGAATCACCTTGAGGTTGCGATCGCCGCGGGTAAATCCGTTGGGATAGTACAGGATCTGGATGTAGTAGCGCTCCCGTTCGGCGAGGTTGACGGGGTTGTCGTGCTTCCAGTGATGGTGATCCTGGTGGTAGGGGATGGGACCGATTCCCCGTGGCGCCAGGTTGAGGGCGGAGTGACAGAAGTGGTAGTCGTCGCCGATCGTCGCCCTCAGCAGGGCTGTGACAAAGGGGTCGTCGATGAGTTGGTCGCCATATGGGCCGCGGTCGTTCCAGGGGCGTACGAAGTACGCTTGGGAGACGCGTTTCCCTTCCGTCCCGTCTATTGGCGAAGCGAGGTATTGGCGCACCGAGTCGAGTCCGAGAATCTCTGTCAGCAGCCCCTCACGTGCCTCGTCCTTGAAGACATCGGGATACAGCATGAAGCCGTCATGGTGGAAGGCGTCGACATCGTCCTGGGTAGGGGATTGCTGACGGAACAGGGTGCGCGGGGTCATGCAATTCCCTTAATGCATTGAGTCAGCAAATTGAGGGCGGCTTGGGCAAAGGCCCACATGTTGGCTTCCCGCTCCGACGCTCCCGTCTCGATGGTGAGCGCCATTTCCACCGAACCCGAGATGCCGATACAGGAATGTCCCGGTGCATCACCGTAGCGATTGCCCGTGGGACCGGCGGCACCCGTCTCGCCAATACCCCAGTCCGAGCCCAGCCGCGATCGAGCGGCGCGCGCCAGCAGCAGCGCATGTTCCTGAGTGGCGGCCCGCGCCACGGCCATCCCCTCATCTGTTGTCGCCATCAAGGTCTGCTTGCTGTCACTCGTGTACACCACGCCGCCACCCTTGAAGTAGGCGGATGCACCGGGCACAGCGAGCAATGCCGCACAGATCACACCCCCGGCTGACGACTCTGCAACGGCTACCGTCTGACCGGCGGCCTTCAGTGCGGCACCGGCGTCCGCACCAAGCTCTTGGAGATTTGCCATCGACCACTTCCTTGGTTGATGTGCACAGCACATGATCCAGGTCGTGTCCCGCAGAGGGTTTCTTGACACTCGCCGAACACGTGGCTATCTAGCCTTTAACTGCTCCTTATATATACACCTCTCCCATCGGTCTGCGTGTGAAGATTTTCCGCTTTCGATCCTGGGCTCTGTTTCTGTTCGGCGGCCTCCTGCTGCCAGCACCCGGCACAGCCGAATTCGTGGTGGCTCCCACGCCGCACAAGACGATGACCAAGATGCGTAAGCTGTTGGATGCGGCGGACCTTCGTGTCATGCTGCCACTTGGCTACGAGCTGGCGCCGGAACTGGCGGCAACAGCGACGTTGTCACGACGGCGAGCTGTCGACGAGGTCCGCGTTTATGTGTCGGGGGACAAGAGGGTCGAACTCGGCTTGACAATCGCTTCCGGGGGGACCTTCGACATCGTCATCTACCGCGATGGGACGGGTGGTCTCAGTGAGATCGAGAGAGGTCTGAAGGTCCTGTTGACCGCCGTCCAGCGTGCGGCATCGAGCGCCGAACCGGATCTCGGATACGAGATGCTCCGTCTTGGTCATATCGAGGCAGACCGTGCCGTAGGGCTGTTGAAGGCGCTGGGGTACCACTCGATCGAGTTCAACTCCAAAAGCTCAGGCGGCGAACAGATTTTTGATGTCGTGCAAGGGCGCACGCCCAAGCTGCCTTATGTGATCAAGGTCGCCAATGCATCCAAGACGAGTCTGATGGCGAAGGATCCAAAGTCCAAGTCCTCCTCGTCGAGATCGATGGTGACCTCCTCGTCGAAGGGTGGTATCGCAGGGGTGCTGCAGTTGGGTGGCTCGCATCTGCATTCCACGACCTCGGGGTCTCCGGAAGAGCGGCTGCTCATCGTCTACGATCGGGACGAACCCGAGGCGTTGGAAACCCTCGTCAACCTGCTGCAAACTCACATCGATGTCGCCGCTCAACAGATCGTCATCGAAGCCCTCGTCATCGAGGTGAACTCGACGAATCTCAACGATCTTGGCTTTGAATGGCGCTCATCGAATCGCGGCGCCAGTGCCAGCTTCGAACGTCCCGGTGGCGCCGGTACCCGGCAAGGCTCCTTCATCCTCTCACCGAATGCCTTTACCGACTTCAATGCCTTCCGTGGCGCCATCGAGGCCCTGGAGGAGCAGGGGGATGCCGAGGTCCTGTCGAGTCCGTCAGTGCTGGTGCTCAACGATCGTCAGGCGCGAATCCAGGTGGGGCGACAGATTCCGGTGTCCCGCACGACGGCGACGACGTCGGCAACGATCAAGGGGGTGGAGTACTTCCCCATCGGCATCGTGCTCAATATCAGACCGCGGATCAACCGTGAGTTGTCCGAGGTGACGATGCAGATCGAAACGATCATCTCTTCGATCTCGCCGGAGTCGGCGGCCAAACTGGAAGCCAGTTCGGGGGATATCACGTTCTCGCCGATCGTCGACAACCGGCAGGTCGAGACCTACGTCCGGGTCGCCGATGGCACACCATTCATTATTGGTGGATTGCTGTCGACGGACGATCAGCAGGCCCGAATCAGTCTCCCCCTCTTTTCGCGTATCCCCGTCCTGGGTCGACTGTTCACCAGAGTGCGAATCGAACACGAACGACGGGAAGTTATCGTTGTCCTGACGCCGCATATCGTGCCACAAAACGCACGCCGTTTTTCGCAGTTGATCCCAAAAGACTCCGACATCTTCGATCGTTTCGACTACACCCTCTTTCGTAACGCCTATCGTGTGCGTGATGACGAGGTCTGGGATCTGGGTTTCATCCAGGGCAGCCCCGTGCTGCGCAATATCGTCGCACGCATCAGGGCACACGCCAGCGAAGATGTCACCCTCCACCGTCAGGAACCGTTCGCCAGTTTTCTGGCGGGACGTATTCCAGGGGAGGATGTGCTCGTGCGGCGTATGTTGAAGGACATCGTCGAAAAGCTCGAGTATGGTGAGCAGGTCGATCTCGACAAGGTGTTCTTCTTCGAGGCAACCGACGATGACAATCTGATGGATCGTGAATTAAATGATGCTCTCGTCCAGGCGATCGAGGCAGGTCGTGGATTGGTGCTCACATATGACGCGCGCAACGGGCCGAAGGAAGGAAAGTATTTCACCTATCCTTTCGCCGCTGTGAGCGATACGCTGGTACCCTCAGATGAACGTGACCGAGTCTTCTTCTTGCGGGGGTTGAATCCCGTCGGTGCGGGCGCGGAGGAGCCGCTGCGATGGACGATTCTTCTCGCCGATGACGAGGATGTCGCGCACCTGCGCAATGTTCTCATCCTCAAGCGACTGCTGGATCTCAACCAGCTGCCGCAGACCCTGGCAGCGTTCCAACCCGGGTTGCAGATTCTGTTCCCGAGCCGAGAGGACATGGCCAACCGTTATCACCTGATCGACAGCGAGGTGGCGCAGTTGTTCTACGAGACATCGCCGAGCCAATACTACCCCGCATTCGAGCGAGTATTCAACCAGCGTGTGAGCGAAGTCGAAGGTTTCCTGGGTCCGGGAGGTGTACGATGACGGCCTCGTCACGGATGGTGCTGTTGCTGGGATTGCTGGCTTTGAGCGGCTGCGGCGAGGAGCCGGATCGCATCGTTACGACGGAGACGGAGGACGGGCGTTGGGAACTGACACTGGAAGCGCGCAAGAACTTTCTCCGCCCGGGAGAATCTCTCGCCATTCGTGTCGTGCTGGAGAGTCTTGCAGGACAACCGGCCGCCACATTCAGAGATACGATCGACTTTATCGGCAATGCCGGCAGTGTCAACCCCAGTCGCCTGACGTTCACCTTTATCGGTGCACAGGATACCCTGTATTCCGGTAGTGGTGTGACGACGAAGTTCAGCGACTGGATCACCTACGAGATGTCGACCCGCGGCTCCGCGGAGCGACAAGGCGAGGTGAGTGCGTTGTTTCGTGATCTTGAGGCTGTACTGAAGATTCGTATTGTGGAGGACTGACGGCGCGGTCAGCCTCCCTGGGTAGGTTCAACGTGAATCGCTCGCTCAGCCTAGGTAGATCGCCTCGTCTGGCCAGTCGGCGTCGAGGGTGGCGCCGGGCAT
>DPVW01000404.1:5114-5835 GCA_003529325.1 Candidatus Latescibacterota bacterium
CGTACTTCCTGAATACAGTCTTTCCCGTGGTTGTTCTGAATCGATGGCAGGATCTTGCCCTGCAGGCTGTCGGCAACGTCGCTGTCGGAGGCACCCTCCACGATCATGACCAGTGCGATGTGACCGTCCGTTTCAGCCAAGTAGCTGTCCCGGATCAGTTCGGAGAAGACGTTGGCCACATTCGGCTCGTTGCGAATCTCCTCTTCGACCTGCCCTCGTGTCACCCCCAGGCGAAATTTGATGATGGCCATGTGCTGGGTGGTGATCGCCGCCGCGCCCTGGCCGCGTTCGCGATCGATGGCGGCGTAGTAGTGGACCCGGCTGTCGTTTTCCAGCCGGGAACGCTTGCGGCGCACGGTTCGCACCGGCACACCAGTGGTTGTGGCGATGCGGTTGTCGGACACCCTTGGGTTGCGAATCAGCGCCCGCAGGATGGCCCGCTCTTGGTCGTCAAACTCTCTCATGGCCGAATTGAAACCCTTTCTGATGATAATAGGTACAATATAGGCCATCGCTCTTCCCCCGCAGTAGTCAATTTCAAACACTCCTCCCACGCTATGTGGCAAGATTGGATTGACACTGTGCGGGCCCTATCTATATTATGCGGTTCGCTTCGAATCGATCGCAGTCGACCCCCGCAGTCGCTGGCAGCCCGCCAGTGACTCGTACTGCGGTGCGGGGGTCTCCCTTGATGGTTCGCCCCGGTCCCGGATTTCGACTC
>DPVW01000404.1:6154-15982 GCA_003529325.1 Candidatus Latescibacterota bacterium
GTCCCGGATTTCGACTCGGCCTTCCCTCCCTGTCGACCTACATACCCGACTAGGACAACTGTCTGCACCTCAGAGAGGTCGCACAACTATGAAGTATCCCGCTGCATTTCCCTCCAAGCAGGGGTTATACGACCCGCGGCACGAGCACGATGCCTGTGGCATCGGCTTTGTTGCCCACATCAAGGGTCAGCGCTCGCACGGAATCGTGCAGCAGGCGTTGGATGTCCTGGTCTGCCTCGATCATCGAGGGGCTCGCGGCGCCGAACCGAATACGGGCGACGGCGCCGGCATCCTGATGCAGATTCCGGATCGCTTTCTGCGCGAAGAGATGACCACAGCAGGTGTCGAGTTGCCCCCGGCCGGCCAATATGGCGTCGGCATGGTCTACCTGCCGCGGATTCATGCGTCACACCGTCATTTCTGCGAACAGGCCTTCGGTGAAATTGTCGAAGACGAGGGACAACACCTGTTGGGCTGGCGCGACGTGCCCACCGACAACAACTCCATCGGTATGTGGGCGCAGTCACACGAACCCGTCATGCGGCAGGTCTTCATTAAGCAGAGCGCCAACATCGCCGGCGGAGATGCCGAGGCGCAACTGCTGGCTTTCGAGCGCAAGCTTTATGTCATCGGCAAACGCGCCGCCCACGAGATCCGCCACAGTGACGAGGAAGAAGGGGACGCGTTCTACCTTTCGAGTTTGTCCTGCCGGACCATCGTCTACAAGGGCATGCTGACACCGGAACAGGTGGAAGACTACTACCCCGAACTCAGTGACGAACGCGTGGAGGCCGCCATTGCCCTCGTGCACTCCCGCTTCTCGACCAACACCTTTCCCAGCTGGGAGCGTGCGCATCCATATCGCTACGTGATCCACAACGGTGAGATCAACACGCTGCGTGGCAACGTCAACTGGATGAAGACGCGGGAGGCACTCATCGACTCCGGCGTTTTCGATGATGATCTGGCCAAGCTCTTCCCCATCATCGAGGAGGACGGCTCCGACTCGGCGATGTTCGACAACTGTCTCGAGTTTCTCCATCTCGGTGGCCGCTCGCTGCCGCACGCCTTGATGATGATGATCCCGGAACCCTGGGAACGTCACGAGAACATGTCGGACGAGAAGCGCGCGTTCTACGAATTCCATGCCTGCATGATGGAGCCCTGGGACGGACCGGCATCGGTGGCCTTCACCGACGGCTCCGTCGTCGGCGCGGCGCTCGACCGCAATGGTCTGCGGCCGTCGCGGTACTACGTCACCAAGGATGATCGGATCATCATGGGCTCCGAAGTCGGCGTGCTCGAAGTGGATGACGAGAATGTCCTGCACAAGGGCCGCCTGCAACCGGGCCGCATGCTCCTGGTGGACACCAAGGCGGGGCGCATCATCGCCGATGAAGAACTCAAACATTCGGTGGCGATCGAACATCCGTACCGACAGTGGCTGGACGACAACCTCGTCGATTTGCATGAGATCCCCGACGTACCGCACGAATCGATCGTGCGCGATCACGAGACCATCCTGCAGCACCAGCAGGCTTTTGGTTTCACCTTCGAGGATCTGCGTGTGCAGCTCGGACCGATGGCGCGTGACGCCGTGTGGCCCACCGGCTCCATGGGCAACGACGCACCCCTGGCGGTGCTCTCCGACCGGCCGCACCTGCTGTACAACTACTTCAAGCAGCTCTTTGCGCAGGTCACCAATCCGCCCATCGACCCGATTCGCGAAGAGCTGGTGACGGCAACGGAGACCACCCTGGGGGCCGAGCGCAACCTGCTGGAGCCGGAGCCGGCGAGCTGTCGGCAGATCCGCCTGGATTCGCCGTCCCTGACCGATGCCGAGATGGAGAAGTTGAAAACCCTCGATCTGCCCGGCTTCCAGGTACAGGTCCTGCCGATGTTGTTTGCCGCCGACGGTGGCGAAGCAGCACTGCGCGCTGCCCTCGACCAGTTGTTCGCTGATGCGGAGGCCGCCATCGATGGTGGCGCCAACATCCTGATCCTGTCGGACCGTGGTGTCAACGAAAAGCTGGCGGCGATCCCGGCGCTGCTCGCCTCGGCAGGGCTGCATCACCACCTGATCCGCTCGGGCAAACGGTCGCGCACCGGGCTCGTGCTGGAAACGGGTGAACCCCGCGAGGTCCACCATTTCTGCCTGCTGCTCGGGTACGGTGTCAACGCCATCAACCCGTATATCGTCTATGAGTCTCTCGCCGACATGATCGACGAGGGTATGCTCCGCGACATCGATCTCGACACGGCGATGGAGAACTTCAACAAGGCCGTGCTCAAGGGGGTCGTGAAGGTGATGTCGAAGATGGGCATCTCCACCTTCAAGTCGTACCGCGGCGCGCAGATCTTTGAGGCCGTGGGAATCAAGAAGAGTGTCATCGACGAGTTCTTCACGTGGACGGACTCGCGCGTGGAGGGCATCGGACTCGATGTCATTGCCGAAGAGGCACATCGTCGACACGTGGCCGCCTTCCCCAGATTTGGCAGCAACGACGCTGCCCTGGACACGGGGGGCGAGTACCAGTGGCGGACGCACGGCGAGTACCACCTGTTCAACCCGAAGACCGTGCACCTGTTGCAAAAAGCGGCACGGACGAATGACACCGCCGCATACGAGCAATACGCCGAGCTGATCAACGACCAGACCGAAAACGATCGTATGGCAACCTTGCGGGGGCTGCTTGAATTCGTCGATCCCGAGGGTGGCGGCATCCCGCTCAAAGAAGTGGAGTCCGTCGAGGCGATCACGAGTCGTTTCAAGACGGGTGCCATGTCGTACGGGTCGATCAGCAAAGAGGCCCACGAGGCGCTGGCGATCGCCATGAACCGCATTGGCGGCCGTTCGAACACGGGGGAAGGAGGCGAGGATCCGGCGCGCTACACCCGCGAGGCCAATGGCGACTCGAAGAACTCCGCCATCAAGCAGGTCGCCTCCGGACGCTTCGGTGTGACCAGCAACTATCTGGTGAATGCCCGCGAGCTGCAGATCAAGATGGCCCAGGGCGCCAAACCCGGAGAGGGTGGCGAGTTGCCCGGCGGCAAGGTCTACCCGTGGATCGCCAAGGTGCGCCAGTCGACGCCGGGCGTCGGTCTGATCTCACCGCCGCCACACCACGACATCTACTCGATCGAGGATCTGGCAGAGCTGGTCCACGATCTGAAGAATGCCAACAAGGATGCCCGCATCAACGTCAAGCTTGTGTCCGAGGTCGGTGTCGGCACCGTCGCTGCCGGCGTTGCCAAGGGCAAGGCAGACGTGGTCCTGATCAGTGGCCACGATGGCGGCACGGGAGCGTCCCCGCAGACCAGCATCAAACATGCGGGACTGCCGTGGGAACTGGGTCTGGCCGACACACACCAGACGTTGGTCCTCAACCATCTGCGCGACCGCATCGTCGTCGAGACGGATGGTCAACTCAAGACCGGCCGGGATGTGGCCATCGCCTGTCTGCTCGGCGCTGAAGAGTTTGGTTTTGCCACGACGGCGCTGGTATCGATGGGTTGCATCATGATGCGGGTCTGTCACCTGGATACCTGTCCCGTCGGTGTGGCGACACAGAACCCCGAGCTGCGCAAACTGTTCACGGGAACGCCGGACAACGTCGTCAATTTCCTGCACTTCATCGCCGAGGACCTGCGCAAGGTGATGGCTCGCCTCGGCTTCCGCACCATCGACGAGATGGTGGGCCGCACCGACCGTCTGCGACAGCGGCCGACGGAACACTGGAAAGCGAAAGGTCTCGATCTGACGCCCCTGTTACACCGGCCGGATGTGGGTGATGAGGTCGGTCTGCATTGCACCAAAACACAGGATCACGGCATCGAACAGTGCCTCGATATGACGACGCTGCTGGAAGCCTGCCGGCCTGCTATCGAGCGTGGTGAATCGGTGCGTGGCGAGTATCCCATCGTCAACACGAATCGTGTGACGGGGACCATCACCGGCGGCGAGATCACCAAGCGTTACGGTCCCGATGGACTGCCGGAGGACACCGTGCAGTTCAAGTTCAACGGCTCCGCCGGGCAGAGCTTTGGCGCCTTCATTCCCCCGGGGATGACCCTGGAACTCTCCGGAGACGCCAATGACTACTTCGGCAAGGGGTTGTCGGGCGGCAAGCTGATACTGTATCCGCCGGCTGCCTCGACCTTCGTTCCCCAAGATGAGATCATCGTCGGCAACGTGGCGCTCTATGGGGCCACCAACGGCGAAGTCTATATCCATGGCATGGCAGGAGAACGGTTCTGTGTGCGCAACTCAGGGGCTCGTGCCGTCGTCGAATCGGTGGGCGACCACGGCTGTGAGTACATGACCGGTGGCCTCGCCGTCGTGCTGGGGCCGACTGGGCGCAACTTTGCCGCCGGCATGTCCGGCGGTGTCGCCTACGTGCTCGATAAAGCAGGAGAATTCGCCGGTCACTGTAATCAGGACATGGTCGATCTGTTGCCATTGGAGGAGGAGGAAGATATCGCCGAAGTGCGGGATCTGATCACACGCCACGTCCGCTTCACACAATCGGCTCTGGGTCAGGAGATTCTCGACCATTGGAGCGACAGGGTGAAGGAGTTCGTGAAGGTCTTGCCACGGGACTACCGGCGCATGATGGCGTCCCTCGATCGAGCCCATGAATCGGGTTTGGAAGGGGAGGACGCCGTGTTGCAGGCCTTCCTCGACAACCGTGATGAGACTGCAAACGTGGTGCAAAGCTGACGTGGGTAAGGCTACTGGTTTTATGGAGACGGATCGGGAGTTGCCGCAGGATCGGGATCCCATCGAACGGCTCAAGGACTTTGATGAATTCCACCTGCACCTGAGCGAGCAGACGCTGCGCGAGCAGGGGGGTCGGTGCATGGACTGTGGTGTCCCATTCTGTCATATGGGCACAACACTACCGGTCAACTCACCCTTCGCCGCCGGTTGCCCGATCAACAACCTCATCCCGGAGTGGAACGACCTCGTCTATCGCGGTCGGTGGCAGGAAGCGCTGGACCGGTTGCACAAGACAAACTGTTTTCCCGAGTTCACGGGACGGGTTTGTCCGGCGCCTTGCGAAGGCTCGTGTGTGCTCGGCATCAACGATCCAGCGGTGACGATCAAGAATATCGAGGTCTCCATCATCGATAAAGCCTGGGAAGAGGGCTGGGTCGTGCCGCAACCACCGGAGAAACGGACGGGCAAGTCTGTCGCCGTCGTCGGCTCGGGTCCCGCGGGGATGTCTGCCGCCATGCAACTGAATCGTGCCGGCCACCGGGTCACGGTGTTTGAACGGTCTGATCGGATCGGTGGCCTGCTGATGTATGGCATCCCGAATATGAAACTCGACAAGAAGTATGTGGAACGTCGCGTGCATCAGATGGAGGCGGAGGGTGTCACTTTCGTCACCAATACCGAGGTCGGCTCAGACATTGAGGCGCAGAAGCTCATCGACGATCACGACGCCGTCGTGTTGTGCATCGGCGCGCTGAAGCCACGTGATCTGCCCATACCGGGACGTGAGCTGAATGGTGTGCATCAAGCCCTCGACTTTCTGCACGCCAACACGAAGTCGCTGCTGGACTCAGAGCTCGCCGATGGCAATTACATCTCGGCGAAGGGTAAGAATGTGATCGTGCTGGGCGGCGCCGATACGGGCACCGACTGCGTTGCCACGTCACTACGACACGAATGCAACAGCGTTTTTCAGTTCGATATCATCCCGCCCCCTCCGGCAACCCGCGCCGCCAACAATCCGTGGCCGGAGTGGCCAAAGGTGTACAAGCTCGACTACGGCCATGAAGAGGCCGAGGCCCGCGATGGACGAGATCCGCGCGAGTTCCTTATCAGCACCGCAGAATTTCTCGGCGACGAGGACGGCAATCTGCGCGCCCTGCGCACGGGCCAGGTCGAGTGGGTACAGACCGACAGTGGCCCACCCTTCCGCGCGGTACCTGGCACGGAGAAAGAATGGCCGGCGGAGTTGGTACTGCTCGCCATGGGTTGGCTTGGCCCACAGGACACGGTGCCAGAGGCTTTGGGTCTGGAACGGGATCAGCGTTCGAATGTGAAGGCGGAAGCCGGCAAGTATGCGACCAATGTCCCCGGTGTATTTGCGGCAGGGGATATGCGTCGTGGCATGAGTTTGGTGGTGTGGGCATTTAAGGAGGGGCGTGAAGCGGCGCGGGAGTGTGATCGTTATCTGATGGGTTCTACTTCGCTGCCCTGATATTGTTATGTACAGTAGTTCAGGTCGGGTCGGCGCCGGTGCCTCCGGCGCCCTGCAGCTGCGGCTGGCCTCATGGGTTGACTGAACGCCGCATCCTGCGGCTCGATCCGTTATCTACAGTAGTTCAGGTCGAAGTACTGTCAGCCGTCGAGTGGTGATTCACTTTCTGGCGGTGGCGCTCCCGTGTGCGGCGTATTTCTGCTGTCACCTTTTCGGTTATCTTCTTGGCATGGCAAAACTTACTGACGAGGTCAGCAGTTTCAGCGAGTCGCAACACTTTCTGCTGTTGGATTCGGATTTGAAGAGTCATGCCGAACCTTTGCTCGCCCATTGGTGCGACGAGGTCGGTTCTGTTGTTTCGCAAGAGAGTATGGCGCGGGCGTTGCATGGCGTGGCTCGTCTGGATGTGCCGCTGCAACATAGGCAGGCCTTCCCGGAGTTGTTGCGCGCGTTTCTGGAATTTCTTCCTTCGACGGGTCAATTTCCCCGTGGTGACGAATGGGCGGATCGCATTTCAGCCATGGAGACAGAATACGCTGCCGGGTTCCGTGACGATGGTTCGGTGCGTGGTGCCACCGTGCGCAAGGCGGGCGCCGAGACGGGGCGTAATGACCCGTGTCCCTGTGGCAGTGGCAGGAAATACAAGAAGTGTTGCATGTCGTTGTTAGAAGGCTGAAAGCTTGACGGATCTAGCTACACGTCGCCTCGGAAGAAGTGAGCTGCAGCCCGCCGCCCTCGGCCTGGGGGGCGCCTGGTGGCATAAGGCGGGACGGCAGGGCACCATCGCCGGTATCGAGGCTGCCCTCGATCTTGGCATGAACTTTCTCGACACGTATCCCGGTCAACACGAGCAGACCTGGGGGGACGTGTTGGCCCAGGACGGTCGTCGTGAAGGCGTTTACCTGCAGGCGAAGGTGAGTTGCCATGTACGAAATGAGCGTACGTCGGACCATTCAGCAGCCAAGACCAGATCAAGTGTTGAAGGATCTCTGCGGGATCTGCGTACCGATTATCTCGATAGTGTCATCATCCACGGTTATGATCAGCCTGAACAGCTGCAGACGGGCGATATTCTCGATCCCCTGGCACCCGGTAATGCGCTCGACGAACTGCTGAAGATGAAGGCGGAAGGCAAGGTGCGACACATCGGCATCGGCGCTCGTTCAGCAGAGGTCCACAAACGCGCCATCGCCACGGGGCACATCGAACTGATCCTGACGTATCTCGAATACAATCTGCTGACACAGGCGGCAGCGACGGAGTTGTTTCCGTTGTGCCGGGAGCTGGATGTGGGTGTCATTCTCGCCAGCCCGTTGGCGATGGGGTTGCTTACCGGCGCTGAACCGGACGCCGCAGACGAACAGCACAAGATCCGGGACCTGACCGAGCCACGGGCGCAGCGTATGTGGCGTTGGTGTCAGGAACGGGATATCGACATTCGACATCTGGCAATCCAGTATTGTCTGGCAGCGCCTGTGGATGGGTTCGTGTTGCCGGGCCAGGCGAGTGCGGACGAGGTGCGGTCGTCGTATGAGGCAGCGACATGTACTGTGGGGGCGGATGTCTGGCGGGAGTTTGGGGGGGAGTTTGGGATTGGTGTTGAGGGGTTGGTTTGACGCTGTGACGTGACGGATCACACAGTTCACCGCGTGTACCTCTGATCTATTGACAAAATTCACTCCCATCGGTTAACATCGTTAACCATGAACCGCAATGACATTCTCACCCACGCCTGTGAACTCTACCTGCAGGGCGGCATCGAGGCTGTGTCGATGCGCCGCCTAGCGCGGGACCTCGGTGTAACTGCACCGGCGTTGTACAAGCACTACGGCAATCGCGAAGAGATGTTGCTCGATGTTGTCAGTGAGGCCTATCGCCTATGCGGTGAGCACCTCACGGGCGCGTTGTCGGGCCGCACGCCACGCGAGCGTTTCCGCATGGCAGGCGAGGGTTATCTCGACTTCGCCTTGAAACACCCCAAGTTTTATGAAATGATGTACGCACCAGCCCACACGCTGGGGGTGAAAATCTTCCCGGACGTGGTGACGGCGCGCATGGCCGGCGTCGGCCAGTTTTTTAATGATCGCGTGCGCGAATGTATCGACGCGGGGTTACTGCAGCCCCTCGACGCGCAGGAGGTCTCCCTGACGCTTTGGGCACACGCTCATGGTTTGATCTCCATCTACCTGCGGGGCTGTCTGCATATGGACGAGGAAGTTTTCAGATCGGTGTACTTCGAATCGGGTTGGCGTGTCATTCACGGCATGGCGACACCGCAGTATGAAGCGGAAAAGGAGCTGGAGGATATGGCGGAGGGTGCATCAGGATGACGGTACTGTCTCAGCTAGTACGAGTCGTCGTCCTCTGTTTCTTGGCCTCTTCGGTCGTCGCACAATCCACACAGGATCGAGGGGCTCTCGCCGACGAACTTCTGCTCACCGTCGATGGCGCCGTGCGCCTCGCGCTGGAACGCAGCCGCGATCTGCGCAATGCCACCGACGGGCTCAGCGAAGCCCGCGCCCAGGCGTCGGAGACGTGGGGTCAGCTGTGGCCACAGATCAGTGCCTCGGCAAGTTATGTGCGCAACATTTCTCCCGCCGTCTCCTTCGTGCCGGCGCGGGTATTCGATGCCAGTGCGCCGGAGGGAGAGTTCATCTCCCTGCAATTCGGCGCCGACAACAGCTGGCAGAGCGCGATCAGCGTCGAACAACCCCTGTTCGATCCCGCCCTGCTGGTCAGCACGGGTGCCGCCGATCGTTTCGAACGCCTCCAGGTCGAAGTCGTACGCGGCCGGGCGCAACAAGTGGCGACGCGGGTGCGCATGTTGTGCTACGATCTGTTGTTGCGCGAAGAACAGGTACAGCTCATCGAACGATCGTTGTTGCGAGTGCGGCAAGCGCTGTCCGAGACCAAAGCCCGTTCCCGGGCGGGTATGGCAACCTCCTACGATGAGCTCCGCCTGCGGGTGGAGCTCGCCAATCTCGAGTCCACGCAGTTGCAGGCACAGAACGAGGTGACGGCAACGCGGCGGCAACTGGCGGTGGAACTCGACATCGAAGATCCACTGCGACTGCGACTGACGGAAACCACAGCTCTGACCGATACGACGCAGATCCCCGTACTCGAAGGCCTGGAAGATTCAACGGAGGCACTGGTGAACGCCGCCCTGTCGCAACGCTCCGACATGCGTCAGTTGGCGCAGATGGTCGCGCTGCGCAAGACACAGGTGCGTCTCGAACAGGTCGACTACCTGCCGACGGTATCCCTGTTTGGCAGCTGGGATGTGCAGGCGCAGCAGAATGGCAGCCCCAATTTTTTCGGTGACAGCCGCTCACGGGCAACGAGCAAGATCGCCGGCGTCAGCATGAAACTGCCCCTGTTCACCGGCATGCAGCGCAATGCTCGGATCCATCAACGGCAGGCCGTGCACCGCCAGGCGAAGACGGCAAAACAGCTGGGTGAGGACCAGGCGACGGCACAGGTCCGTGACCTGGTGGAGGGGTTGGCCGCAGCCGGTGTTCGCGAACGGGCCCAGCGGCTGGCCATGGCTCAAGCCGACCAGGGGTATCAGATCACGCTGGCCAGATATCGCCGGGGTGTCGGTAGTCGGCTGGAG
>DPVW01000489.1:0-121 GCA_003529325.1 Candidatus Latescibacterota bacterium
TCGTGGTGCCCATGTTCCTTGCCGAGGAGGGGGAGGACGGATGGTATCTTCTGGTCGAATGACCCCGCCCGTCCGATCGGGGCCATGATCGAGGAGCTTGGGTTGGAGCGGGTGTCGCAGG
>DPVW01000489.1:447-4223 GCA_003529325.1 Candidatus Latescibacterota bacterium
GCAGGACGAGAAACGTCCCGGCCCGGTACCCGGCCGGTGAGATCAGAATGCCAGAGTCAGTGCAGGGAGAGAGGAACCTGGCCGGCCAACTGCGTGAAGTGCTTGTCATAGGAAAATAGCTCGAATCCATTCTGCATCGCATGTTGGGCGATAATGAGATCCGGGATACCGACCCTGTTGATGTCGTTGCGAAGGCAGATGATCTGCAGCCTTACGATATCGTCCCAGTCGATGGTGATCGGCGACTGCGCGATCTTCTTCAACAGGCCGATCAACTTGCGCTGATGGCGCACGTGCAGTGGCGGCAGCAGTTCGGCGAGTATCAAGTCATTGACGAGGACGAGATTCTCATCGCTCAACAGATCCAAGTCGCAGCCTGATCCGGCATCGCGGAAATATGCGATCCAGACGGAACTACCAACGAGAACACTCACCCACGTTTCCGCAGCAGTTCGAGATCGACATGGAGGTCAACTTTTCCCTTGTACTTCTTCAGGTCCTGGATTCGACGTTTGCGTATCAACTCCTCCAGAGCCGTGATGATGACTGCTGTCTTTGTCCGCTGTTGCGACACCTCAAGAGCTTCGGTGAGCAGCGATTCAGGCAGATCCAATGTCGTTCTCATGGGTTCCTCCATGCATACGATCGCGTCTAAACATGCATATGTGCAGATGATGGCGCCGCAACGCGGTACCACTTGTTGGAGTCGCTTGGCCGCTTGCAGAGGCATATCATTTCGTTCACCATGACAGATGCCCTGCCAACGGTCACACATCTGCCTTTGATCAAGCAGCCGAGCGCATTCAGCGACCCTGAATGGTTGTTTGAGGTGAAGCACGATGGCTTCCGAAGTCTGGCTTATATCGAGGACAAATGCCGACTCGTGTCGCGCAATGGGAACACGTATCAGCGCTTCAAGGAGCTGAGCAAGGTGCTCTCAGGTGTGCCCCATGAGGTGCTGTTGGATGGGGAGTTGGTCTGTCTGGATGATGCGGGGCAAACGCTGTTCTACGACCTCATGTTCAACCGGGCGCCAGTCCATTTCTATGCCTTCAATATTCTCTGGCTGGATGGGCAGGACCTCCGGGAGCGATCCATCACAGAGCGCAAAGAGATCCTGCATGACGTGGTCGCGGAATCACCTCAACGGTTGCTCTATGTAGATCACATTTCTGCTCAGGGCGAGCAACTGTTCGAGCTGATCTGCCAAAGAGATATGGAGGGAGTCGTGGCGAAACCGAAGGGGAGTCCCTACCGACAGCTTGGGGGCAAGACCCCCTGGATCAAGATCAAGAATCCAGACTACACGCAGGCGGAAGGGCGCGGAGAACTGTTCCATTGAAACCGGCACCTCGACAGATCACCCTGAAGGTCAACGGGCAGGTTCGTACTTGCACGGCAGCGCCGGATACGCCATTGGCCTATCTGCTGCGCAACGATCTGGGTCTGACGGGGACAAAATTCGCCTGTGGGTTGGAACAATGTGGCGCCTGCAAGGTGCTGGTGGATGGCGAGGCGGTGCCCTCGTGCAGACTACCGGCCGCAGAGGTGGAGGGCTGCCAGATCACGACAATCGAAGGTCTGGCCGATGAGGGGGAGTTGCATCCGGTGCAACAGGCATTTGTCGACGAGCAGGCGGCGCAGTGTGGCTTCTGCACATCGGGTTTGATCGTTGCCGCCGCGGCGCTGCTCGAGCAGAATCCGGAGCCGACGGCGGCGCAGGTGAAGGAGGCGCTCGCCGTGCATATCTGCCGGTGTGGTTCACACAGCCGCGTGCTGCGAGCGATTCGCCGGGCCGCCGATATGATGGCAACGAATGGGGACGGCCGACCGTGATCGCCGCGAACACGAAGGTTGGACCGGCGCTCAACACGCTGCTCCATTTCGATCTGGACGGGTCGCTGGATGTGATCATGTCGCGCGTTGAAATCGGACAGGGCATTCAGACGGCGATCGCCCAGATCGTTGCGGAGGAGCTGGATTTTCCCATCGATCGAATCCGCGTGACCGCACCCGATACCGCCCTGGTGGCCGAAGGCGGATACACTGCGGGCAGCAATTCGATTCAAGGGCTCGGAGAGCAGATGCACGCAGCGGCGGCGGATGCACGGCAGCTGGCGCTGCTGGCGGCGGCGGATCGATTCGGCCTGTCGCCGGATGAATTGACCGTGGCGGCGGGTGTGATCAGCGGCGCCGGTGGCGCCGGGGCAAGTTACGGCGAGTTGCTTAACGAAGAGCTGATGCAGTGCTCCGTGTCGGGGATAGGTACGCGCAAGTCACCCGAGCAGTATTCGATCATCGGCAGGTCGGTGCCAAGGGGCGACCTGGCGGAAGGGGTGACGGGAGCGCGTCGTTTCCTCCACGATCTGACACACCCGGGGATGCTCCACGGTCGTGTGGTCCGACCGCCGTCGTATTCGGCGCGGCTCGTCAGCGCACAGACCGAAGGGATCGCTGCCCTGCCCGGTGTGGTCGAAGTGGTCCGCAGAGGCAGCTTCCTGGGGGTCATCGCCCAGCGCGAAGAGCAGGCGGTGGCAGCGGCGGAAGCCCTTCGTGTCGTCGCCAAATGGCATACCGATGTGCCACTTGTGCCGCAGTCGGAGCTGTTCACAAGATTGATGGACACACCCGACGAGGCACGCCTGATCATGAAGGGCGCTCCCGTGGAAGGAGAGGTGCCGCCGATCAAGATCCCGTTGTCGGCGACGGCGACGCTGGAGGCGACCTACACACGACCGTATCAGATGCACGCCTCCCTCGCCCCCTCTGCAGCGATGGCACTCGTCGCCGAGGCTGCAGCGACTGGGCCCAGGCTGACCGTCTGGACCCACAGCCAGGGCGTGCACCCGCTACGAGATGCGTTGGCGCAGGTGTTGGAACTCCCGGTGGATGAGATTCGTGTCCGACACGTGGAGGGCGCCGGCTGTTATGGCCACAATGGCGCCGATGATGCGGGGTTGGACGCGTCGCTGCTGGCCCTGGCGACGCCGGGACGACCGGTGTTGCTGAAATGGTCGCGTCAGGATGAACACGCCTGGGAGCCTTACGGGTCGTGTGCGCTGGTGCAGATGCAGGGCAGTCTGGACGCTTCCGGGACCATCGTCGACTGGAATCACGATGTCTACAGTCACACCCACGGTGGCAGGCCGCGTCATGCGGAAGGGTCCTCGGGACTGTTGGCAGCCTGGCACCTCGATCCGCCAATTCCGGCCCCCACCCCCCGCCTTGGTGGTGGCTCACACGGCGGCATCCATCGCAATGCGGAACCACTGTATCGGTTCCAGCGAAAACGCGTGGTCAAACACTTTGTCCCGGACAGCCCGCTTCGTGTTTCGGCCCTACGGGGGCTCGGTGCATACGCCAATGTGTTCGCCATCGAGTCCTTCATGGATGAGCTGGCACTGGCGGCTGGTGCCGATCCCGTCGCTTTCCGGCTGCGTCACTTGCCCGACGATCGGCGCGCCCGCGAGGTCATCGAAGTGGCTGCACGGGGTGCCGGCTGGACTGCGGGGGTGCGCGAGGGTGGCGCGGGGGAGGGCACGGGTCAGGGGATCGGTTTTGCACGATACAAGAATGAGAAGGCGTATGTGGCGGTCGTCGCCGAGGTGGAGGTCGATCGCAACACGGGACGGATCTCACTGCGACGGTAGGTGATCGGTGGGGATGTGGGTCAGATCGTCAACCCCGATGGAGTGAAAAGTCAGTTGGAGGGGGGGGCCGTGCAGTCGGCGAGTTGGACACTGAAAGAGGCCGTCACATTCGGGCCCGATGGCATC
>DPVW01000402.1:0-5771 GCA_003529325.1 Candidatus Latescibacterota bacterium
ACGATGGACCTTGCATTGTCAGACGGAATTCATACCAACTCGTTGGGCAACGTCGCCATCGGTCAGCGCGCGGCGTCGATCGCCCTCGGGGGTGTGTATGGCAAAGATGTGAAGTTCCAACACCCGAACTGCGTGTTGGCAAAGAAGAAATCGGCGCGAAAGATCGAACTCCACTTCAAACATGTGGACGAACGCCTGCACCTGGACAATATGATACCTGCCGAGTTCCCCTTTGCCGTGCGCGATACGGCAGGGGACGTGCCGGTAGAAAGCTGGTCGATCCCGAAACCGGATCGTTTCGAGATCCGCCTCGCCCGACCACTGCAGGGCAGGGCGATTGTTGTTGGGGCGCCGACGGCAGCACCTCCCGCCCTGGTACCGCAGGACATCAGTGGCTACCGGCCGATGTTGGCCTTTACGCAGAAAGTGGAATGATGGGTAGCTGAACGATGACTGAGGTCATCGACATAGGCGACCGTCGAGAGCTGTTCGTCGACAATCTGCTCATCGACCGCATGGAGCGGACTTCATTGAGGCTGCATGAACCGGTCTCAGGCGGCGTGGCGATCGAGATCGATCGACCCTGGGAGGGCCCCGCCAATGGACGGTATCTACTGTACTACCGCGGCATGACGCCCGCAGAAGACCAACTCAGCGGAGTGCTCTGTGTGGCCACCAGCGACGATGGTGTGACGTGGACGAAACCGGCTCTGGGTCTGGTGGAGTGTGATGGCCACGGGACACGAACATCGTCACCGACGGACCACAATCCGCTCATGATCGTGCCCTGGCAGGACACCCGCCCGGGCGTGCCGGATGACGAACGCATCAAGGCGCTGTACAGCGAACCACTCAGTGGCGAAAAACACACGGCATTTCAGGATCCCGGAGGCCCGAAACGTCTCATGCTGTGGGCATCAGCGGGCCTTTGTTCGCCCCGGGGCGGGCGGTGAAATGGTCACCAAGCCGCTGAGTTTCTCAGGGACAAGTCTGCAGCTCAACTACCGCACCAGTGCCGCAGGTGCTGTGCGGGTAGAAGTCCAGGATGTGGCGGGTGCGCCAGTTTCTGGATTTGCCCTCGACGAATGTCGGGAGACCATCGGTGACGAGATAGAAAGAGTGGTCACCTGGGAGGGCGGCAGCAGCCTCTCAGATCTGACGGGCAAAGGTGTGAGGCTGCGATTTCACCTCAAGGATGCAGATCTGTTCAGCTTCAAGTTCCAATGACGAAGCGCAAGATCGCAACGCACCCCGACTGGGATCGCATTCTGCGATCCAGGTCTGCCGTCAGCACCATCGCCGACGAGAACTTTCAGGTCACCGCACCCATGGCGGCCGAATATCCCGACCACGACAGTCTGTGTGTGCTCGCCGATGGCTATTCGTGGCTCCGCTGTTTCCCTCAGTCGCCGCACCACATCATGACCTTCATGTTCGATGCGGACGGGCACGTCCTACAGCTATGGGTTGATGTGTGTCTGGATCACGGCATCGATGCTGCGGGCCTGTCCTGGTGGGATGATCTCTATCTCGATATCGTCGTCCTACCGGACGGCTACCTCGAGATGCAGAATGCTGACGAACTTGCCGACGCACTCGCCGATCGTTCGATTACCCAGGTCCAGTTTGATCTTGTCCATAAAGAGGCGCAGATGCTCACGACGCGGCTACAGTCGGAATACGTCTCCCTCATGAATTACGCTTCGGTCCAGCGGCAGCACCTTCTGCCGCTGGTGGCGGATCACCTTTGACCCATCCATCTACAACCTGGAAGACCACCGACTGACAATGGCACAATTCTGCAGGACACTCTTGTTCGTTTGCGTAGTCTGCGCCTTGGCGAGCCCAATGAATGCCGTGTCCGAGTCATTGCTCGGTTTTGATGCGGAGCAGGAAACAGCACAGCGAGGGTTGGAGGCCAACTTCGACGAACAGCTGTCGGCGGATGATCTGCGTGCCTGGATGCAGCATCTGTCCGCGCAGCCACACCACGTTGGTTCCGCATATGGCAAACAAAACGCAGAGTATCTGCAAGGGCTGTTCAGGTCGTGGGGGTATGAGACCGAGATCGAGCGTTACGATATCCTGTTGCCAGTACCGGAGCAGCTCGAATTGACGCTGCTTGAGCCACGGCGATTCGGCGCCACCCTCGAAGAAAGAACCCTCGAAGAGGATGCGAGTACCGGCAGACGCGACGATCTGCTACCACCATACAACGCCTACTCCGTCGATGGCGACGTGACGGCCGAACTGGTGTTCGTCAACTACGGTACGCCTGAGGACTACGAGTTGCTGGCACGGTACGGGGTCAGCGTTGAGGGCAAGATCGTCATCGTCAAGTATGGCCGCACCTTTCGCGGGATCAAACCGAAGGTGGCAGCCGAACACGGCGCCATCGGGACCATCATCTACTCTGATCCCACGGACGACGGCTACGCGCGGGGGGATGTCTATCCGAAGGGTGGCTTCAAGAACGACAGCGGCGTGCAGCGCGGTTCGGTGATGGACATCACGCGCTACGCCGGGGATCCACTGACACCATTCGAGCCGTCGAAGAAGGGCGTGGAACGGTTGTCACGCGACGAGGCGGATGTCCTCGCCCCGATCCCGACGCTGCCGATCTCCTACGCCGACGCTTTGCCTTTGCTGGAGTCACTGGAAGGTCCCGTTGCACCCGCCGCCTGGCGTGGGGCGCTGCCGATTACGTACCACATCGGCCCCGGTCCGGCGAAGGTGCGGCTGACGCTGAAGTTCGACTGGCGCACCGTGCCGGCGTATAACGTCATCGCCAGGATGAAGGGGTCGAAATACCCCGACGAGTGGATTCTGCGTGGCAATCACCACGATGCATGGAATCACGGGGCGAGGGATCCGATCTCGGGTCTGATCACTGTACTGGCGGAAGCCAAGGCGATCGGGCAGCTGGCAAAGCAGGGTCACCGGCCCGGGCGCACGCTGGTGTTTGCCGCCTGGGATGCAGAGGAGCAGGGTCTGATCGGTTCGTCAGAATGGGTGGAAGACCACCGAGAGCAGCTCGACAAACACGGTGTCGTCTACATCAATACCGATTTGAATGGCCGCGGCTTTCTCTATCTCGGTGGTTCACCGACACTTGAGGTGTTATACAATGGCATCATGGCGGATGTTATCGATCCCGAGACGGGACTATCCGTCGCCGATCGCCAGCGTGCGCGTATGCAGGTTACAGGCAATGACAAGGTGCGAAAAGAGGCGACCCGCAAGAATCTGCGCCTGCGCCCATTGGGTTCCGGTTCCGACTTCACCCCCTTCCTGCAACACCTCGGCGTCGCCTCCGCCAATTCCGGTTTTGGTGGTGAAGGCGGCGGTGGCAGCTATCACACATTGTACGACACGTACGAACACTACACCCGGTTCCACGATCCAGAATTCGCCTATGGTGTCACCCTGGCGAAGGTGAATGGGCGGGCGCTGCTACGTTTCGCCAACGCCGATGTGCTGCCTTTCGAATTCAACGCGTTTGCCGCTGACATGAAAAAAGCTGTCGAAGAGTTGGAGAAATTCGCCGACGACATGCGCGCAGAAACGGTGCGGGTGAACGGACTGCTTGAGGATGGACGTTTTACAGCCAGCCTCGATCCAACCCGGGCACTGCAGCCGCCGGAGGCGAAAGTGGCAGTACCACACTTCAACTTCGCGCCATTACAGAATGCTCTCGGTGGGCTGGATGGCGCCGCCGCTGCCTTCGAAACCGCCCGAGGAGAGGGTTCACCAGCTGGTTCGACGCTACGATCTCTCAACAAGCTGCTGTACACAAGCGAGCGGCTGTTGACCCGCGAGCACGGTTTGCCCGGACGCCCATGGTATCGCCATCACATCTATGCCCCTGGCTTCTACACCGGCTATGGCGCCAAGACATTTCCCGGGGTCCGCGAAGCGATCGAGCAACGACGTTTCCACGAGGTGGACGAGCAGATCGTCATCGTCGCGGACATTCTGGAAGTGTTCGCCGCACGTCTCGTGGAGGCGACCCAATTGCTCAGCCCATCGACAGCAACACAGTGACATCGGTGATGGCAAAGCCAACTAGACAATCCGGCAAACAGAGCCTCGCCGATGACTACTTCATCGAATCCCTCGATGCCGCCCATCGAGTGTTGGGTGAAGCGGAAAAGTTGACGGTAGAAGAGCCCCTGGACATTGTGCTCGATCAGCCCTGGGAGGCGGAGCAGACGCAATTCTCCCCCGCCGTGTACGATGAATCCACGGGTCGGTTCCGGCTCTACTACAGTGCCTGGATCGACGGGGAGCAACTGATCTGTGCCCTCGACTCCGATGATGGTCTGAGCTGGGAGCGACCGAGTCTGGGATTGGTCGAGTGGGGGGGATCGAAGGGTAACAACATCACCAACTGTCCCCGTGGGGGACTCATGGTCTTCTACGATCCCCACACGACGGACGCAGCCCATCGCTGGAAACGGATCGACAACAAGCCGACGGGGGCGGCAGCAGATGGGTCGCCGGTGTGGCGGGCCTTCCATTCTACTGATGGGTACGACTGGCAGCCCTATGCGCAGGGCGGACATAGCGATCAGCGCATGCTGTTCAACTTCGGTTCGCCATCCGAGACCTTTGGCGGTGTCATCGATCCGGACGCCCGGTTCGTCTACTACTCGCAGCGAGGGTCCGGACGGCGCACGCGGATTCTGGGGCGACGGGACAGTGCGGATGGGCTGAACTGGTCCGGTCTGCGTACCGTAATCGATCAGGACCTCGACGATGAGCCAGGCACCGAGTTCTACGCCGCCGGCTTCGACGTGGCCAATCGCACAGATGGGGGCCTGCACGTACTCATGCTGCACACCTTTCTGACCGATCTGTCAGAACCATACGCCATCGCGGATCCGGAAAAATATTGGGGCAAAGAAGAATCCGGTCCGTCCGCCGTGGCGGCGCGTGTCGACGGCTACGTGGACACGCAACTGGCGGTCAGTCGAGACACCGTGTCGTGGACGAGGTATCGTCAGCCTTTTCTCCCTCGTGGCGTGCCCGGTGCCTGGGATGGCGGCATGCTGTATGGGGACGGGCCCATCCTGCACGACGATCGTCTATGGTTGTTTTACAGCGCCTGCCAGCAGAGCCACAATGGGCGCGGTCATCGTGGTGGGGATCCTCCCTACGTCAAGAACAAGAGTTGGGGCAAGGGTGTGGCGACGCTGCGCCCGGACGGTTGGGCGCACATCGAGGCGACAAGTTTCGCGCCAGGCAGATTGACTACGCACCGTTTTCGCCAGGAGTCGGGGGGCCACATTTTTGTCAATGTGGACGCAGCCGCAGGGGAGCTGTGCTACGAACTGCTCCAGGATACAGGGGCACCGATTCCGGGCTTCGGACTTGCAGAGTGTGACCCCATCCGCAGCGACACGTTGTCGGCGGAACTATCCTGGAATGGCAAATCCGGCTGGCCAGCGCGGGGAGACTGGCGCCCACCTGGCTGTGAGAATCTGTCTCGTAGTGAGTTTTACGTGAAACTGCGCTTCCATATCGCGCCGGGAACCAAACTCTATTCGTTAACCCTCGATCCCCCTGAGGTCGCCATCTGGGGCGCCGCCGTACCTGGAAGGCTGGACTGATGACGAGACAGACGAGTGGACTCTTCGGCGGGGCGTTGGCCTTCGGGCTGATCCTGCTGTTGCCGGCGCCGGAGGGCATGAGTCCGTTGGCGCAACGGGCAGCGGCGGTGACGGTATTGATGGCGGTGTGGTGGATGACGGAGGCGATCCCGATTGCGG
>DPVW01000402.1:6094-6391 GCA_003529325.1 Candidatus Latescibacterota bacterium
GCTTGTCGGCACACCACCGAATATGGTCTTCGTCGGTATGGTGCAGACCATGTACCCCGAAGCACCGGCGGTGACCTTCGTCGACTGGATGGAAATCGGTGTGCCCTTCGTGCTCGTCATGCTGCCCATCACCTGGCTGTTTCTGACCAGAACTTTCGGGGTCAAAGGCAGTTTCACCGGCAGCGACGATGTGATCACCACCGAACTCGAAGCCCTCGGGCCGATGCAGCCCGGCGAAAAACGGGTCCTGGGGATCTTCGTCTGTACGGGGCTGGGCTGGATTTTCAGAGACGTCTG
>DPVW01000204.1 GCA_003529325.1 Candidatus Latescibacterota bacterium
AGTCTCATGTCGACCACATACGGCCCCCGTCCGGCCCCCCCCGCCACAGCCACCACCGACACTCTCGGTCGGCCACTGCAAAGTCTGCGCATCTCGGTCATCGACCGCTGCGATCTGCGCTGTGCCTACTGCATGCCGGAGCAGGACTACTCCTGGCTGCCGAAGAGCGACATTCTCACCTTCGAGGAGATTCTCACCCTCACCGATGCGTTTATCGCCAACGGCGTGCACCGCGTTCGTCTCACCGGTGGAGAGCCGTTGTTGCGAGCCGGTCTGGAGGACCTTGTCGCTGGCCTCGTCACCCGCAAAGCCATCGAAGATGTGGCACTGACAACAAATGCCACGCAATTGGCCAAGCATGCCGTCGCCTTGCACGATGCTGGACTGCGGCGGGTCACGGTCAGTCTCGACTCGCTGAAGGCCTCCCGCTTTGAAACACTGACACGCCGTGCCGCACTCGACGACGTGATCGGAGGGATCGAGGCGGCGGCGGCTGTCGGTTTCGAGGGGCTGAAGATCAACACCGTCGTCATGCGCGACTTCAACGATGACGAACTGGTGGATATGCTTGAATTCGGCCGACGGGTCGGTGCCGAGGTCCGCTTTATCGAGTACATGGATGTAGGTGGCGCAACGCAGTGGAGTCACGAGCGAGTCGTGTCCCGACAGGAGATCCTCGACCAACTGGCCGCTCATTTTGGCCCCATTGCCGAGGTCGGCACCCGAGGTCACGCTCCAGCGGAGCGGTTTGTGTTGCCCACGGGGCAATCCCTCGGCATCATTTCCTCGACAACGCAGCCCTTCTGTCGGGACTGCGATCGAAGCCGGCTCACAGCGGACGGTTTCTGGTTTCTCTGTCTCTACGCAGCTGAGGGCATCGATCTGCGACAGCAGGTGCGTCGCGGGGCCTCCTCAGAAGAGCTGTCACAGCTCATTACAGACGTCTGGCGTCGCCGAACGGATCGTGGCGCCGAACAACGGGCCGAACTAGAACAGCGCGGTGCCCTGTTTCAGATCGAGGAACTGCGACAGGACCCGCGACGGGAAATGCACACCCGCGGCGGTTGATGGATTACCTACGGGGCATGCGCTTTCTGGACACCCTACCGGATTGGGAGCGGGGTCGCCCACCCGAGGGCCCTCTCGCGCAGTACCTGCCTCGCGTGCGCGCCATGCTCTGTCGCTGCGGCGAACCCCAGTCACAGTTCGATTCCGTCATCGTTGCCGGCACCAACGGCAAGGGCACCACGGCGGGCCTGCTGGCGGCGTTGCTGCAGGCCGGTGGTCGGCGAGTGGGTCTGTACAGTTCTCCCCATCTGCATAGTCAACGTGAGCGTATCCAGATCGACGGTGCGTTGCTGGACAAGGATACATGGGCCGAAAGTCTCACGGCCTTTGCCGACGTCACGCATGGATTTGCGCGCCAAGAGCTGGGAATATTTTCCCGTTTCGAGGCGCTGACCGTGCTGGCAGCACAGATGTTCGCCGATGCCGATGTCGACATCGCCGTCTTCGAAGTGGGTCTCGGCGGACGTTACGACGCGACAAATGCGTGGGATCACGACGTCGCCATTCTGACGCAGATCGCACTCGACCACTGCGCCGTGCTGGGCAAGGATCGCATCACCATCGCTGACGAGAAATTACCTGTGGCGAGAGCGGGCCGGCCGTTGTTCACGACCTCCTTGCAGCAGCCGGAAGTGCTCGATCATATCCGCCAACGGGCCGCCGCCGGTGGCATCCCGCTGTTCATCTGTTCGCCCGAGGGCGTGGTGGAGGAAGAGGCGGCGCCGAATCCCTACCTCGTGACTCCCGAGCCAGGTCACCTGCGCCCGTGTACGTGGGTCGAGAATGCCCGTCTTGCCGTGGCGACGGCTACCCGCCTGCTACCTGAACTCGACGTCGATACCGTAGCCGGTGTTCTCGAGCAGGACAGGCGACCGGGTCGCTTCGAGCCCGCGGGGAAAGAGCCGAGGGTTATCCTCGACGGCGCCCACAACCCGGCGGCGGCAGCGGCACTGCGCGATGATCTGGAACCTCTGGGTGGGCCGTGGACGTTCGTCGTCGGCATCAATGAAGATCACGAGGGCGCCGAAGTTCTGCGTTGTCTGGCACCGGTGGCAGAGCGTTTCGTTCTGACATCATCGGAACATCCAAAGGCGCTGGATGCAGCAGAACTGGCACTGTCGGCGCCGGCGGACGTGGCGGTCAATGTGGAGCCGGGCTGGCGACTGGCACTGGAGCGTGCCATGCAGTTGACGGGGGTGGATGGTCGTGTGTGCGTCACAGGATCGTTGTATCTGGTCGCTCGGGCGCGTGAGTTTTTCGCCCTGCCCCACGAGGTTGAGGGGATCAGTGAAGATGTGTCGTATGAGAGTCTGGAATGTCTGCAGGCTGCTTGCGACCAACTGGGGTGGAAGTCGGATCAGGTCTCGGGGGATGGCAATGTCGTGCGAGTCACCGGGGGACGGCGGCCATTGCTGTTCTACCGCAATAAACATCCTTTTAATGACTACGTGGCGGCGCGTATGGCGGAGGACAAGGGCTATCAGTATGACATGCTCGTCGCCGCGGGTCTGCCAATGCCATTCACGATGCAGGTTTTCAATCCATACGCCGAAGAGCGCTTCAACCGCTACAAAACGCATCTCACAGTGGAGGAAATCACCGCCGATGTAGATGCGACGATGAGCTATCCGGTGATGGTGAAAAAGACGCGTGGTTCGGTTTCCTCCGGTGTATTCATGGAAGTGGACCGCGCCGGTGTTGCGGCACGTCTGCAGGAGATATTTACCAACGCTGGTTTGCTCGACAATCTGCTGCTGGTGCAATCCTTTGCTGAGGGTCCCGAGTATCGTGCCGTGGCGACCCAGGCAGACCTGCTGTTGGCGTATCAGAAGGTGAGTCACGGCATGTCGGCGCACGATCGGAATCCGCTGCACCACCATACGGGCCGAGCGGAGCGGGTTGTGGATGAGGTGATTCTGGCCGAACTGGCACGTCTGACGTCAAAGATCTCCGCTGTCATCGATCTGGGATTCTATGCCGTCGACCTGATCCGCGACCATGAACGGGGGTGGCAAATTCTGGAACTGAATGCGAATCCATTCTGCTACTTCTACAATCGCACCAATGGCCGCGGTGACTTCACCGGGATCTATGTGGACCTGTTGCGCAAATACGCGACATGAGATGGAAGGCGAATCGATGGACCTGCGCACGACACTGATTCACAGCGGCTTGGAGCGCACCGACGCTGCCGTGGTCCAACCCATATTCCAGTCGGCGACCTATAAGGCCACTGAAGGTGGCTCGTATGATGACATCCGTTATCTGCGTCTGAATAATTCGCCAAACCACCGGGACCTGGCAGTGCGGCTGACAGCGATTACGGGCGGCGAGGCGGCTGTCGTCACCAGTTCCGGTATGGCGGCGATCACAACCACACTGATGGCGCTGGTCCAGTCGGGCGAACACATCCTGGCGCAGGATTGTCTGTACGGCGGATCCCTCAGCTTTCTGGCCGAAGATGCACCCGCCATGGGCATTGCGGTAGACACTGTCGACGGCGACGCCCCGGATAGCTGGGCGGCGAAAGTGCGCGACAACACGCGGGTTTTCCTCGTGGAGAGTCTGTCGAATCCGACATTGAGAGTGGCCGATCTCGCCGCGATCGTCAGCTTCTGTCGCGAACGGGGCATCCTCTCCGTCATCGACAACACCTTCGCCTCGCCGGTAAACTATCGACCGCTGGAGGCGGGGTTCGACGTCGAAGTGCACAGCGCGACGAAATATCTCAACGGACATTCCGATCTGGTGGCGGGGTGTGTCATCTCCACGGCAGCGATTATCGACCGGGTTACGCACAAGCTCAACCACCTTGGTGGTACACTCGATCCACACGCCTGCTTTCTGCTGCAACGTGGCATGAAAACCCTCGCCTTGCGCGTGGCGCAGCAGAACGAGAATGCAGCTTATCTCGCCCAGCGGCTTGCCGATCATCCTGCAGTGGCGCACGTCAACTACCCGAGCCTCAACGATCATCCACACCGGGTGCGTGCGGAGCGTCTGTTTGCCGGTTTCGGTGGCGTGCTCAGCTTTGACGTCGTCGGTGGTGGCGCCGAGGCACAGGGCGTGATGGACAGGTTGGGTCTCGCCGTGGATGCGCCAAGTCTGGGGGGAGTGGAGACACTGGTGAGTCGCCCTGCCGTCAGCTCGCACGCGGGCCAGGCACCCGAGCAGCGGCTGGCCCTGGGAATCAGCGACGGCTTGATACGGGTCGCCGTCGGCATCGAGGCAGCCGAAGATCTCTGGGCAGATTTCGGGGCGGCTCTGGCAGGGGTCCGGAAGTAGCTCTGATTAGAATCTTGTAAGACAATCTAAAACAGCATGTTATGGAAGCACTACTGGTTTTTCTCAAGCTCTTCCAAGGTATGCCGATCAAAGGGGATAGACTCGCGAGGATCGGCCGGTCTAAACGAGTCGTGTGCCTCTTAATCCTCCTGAGGGCAACCCCCTGACAACTGATGGGAATCCATCGCGTTGTCAGGGGATTTTTTTATTTCTGGATTCTCTCGCCGCTAGCCGTCACAGAATGCCATACTCGTCGAAGA
>DPVW01000373.1 GCA_003529325.1 Candidatus Latescibacterota bacterium
TGAGTTTGGTGGTGAGTTCGGCGGCCTTCGTCAAGGCCTCCTCCACCTGGTGGCGGGCTATGGCGAGGCGCCGATTGCAGGTCGCTGTCGAGGCGGAGAGCTGCTCTGCGGTACTCTGCCAGTCGCCATCGGGATCATGCTCAGCCAACGACGGGGTCAGCCACGCCGGGACATCGTCATGGACAAACAGATCGTCAGTGATCACCGAAGGGGGCCAGCAACGTCGCAAGCGTTGCTGCAATTCTGTCACGAACTGGCGCCGGGGTCCCAGGTCCAGCACAGCCTTTTCGGCAAACTCTTCTGCCTGCTGTTCCAACACCCCGGCCGCACGTCGATCCTGCAACTGTGGGGAATGACGTCGTGGTCGGCGAGTAGCTTGTTCGCCATCCGCACGCCGTCGCAGTTTGCTCACGTCGAAATCCACTGGTCAGAAGTCGTCGTCATCTTCATCTCGAACTCATCCTTCAACACTCGGCGCCGCGGACCTCGCCTCCGTAGTGCTGCATGCGCTGTTCGGTCGTGGTCAGTTGCACCGAGTCTGGTCGGTAGTGGAACTGCAGCGCGCGTCGTTGTGCAGTGGAGTCGTTCTGTGGGCTCCCATGATGGGTGAGGCCGTGCCAAAGGAGAGCACCTCCAGGGGGTAGAGGCACCACGACATCGTTGCCATTCGGCGCCTCCGAGTCACAGATCTGCCAGTCCCGTCGTTTGAAGTGCTCACGGGGACCATGGTGGTTGGAGCGGGGCAGGACATGGAGGGCACCATTCGCCGTCGTCGCCTCATCGAGGGCGATCCAGACACCGACGACGGTTGTGTCGATGGGCACGTTGAAATAGGCCATGTCCTGGTGCCACGGTTTTTCGCGGCCTCCGGGGCCTTTCAGCAAGGCCATATCCTGGAACAGTTCGGGTCTCTCGCCGTGCATGAGTCGGCTGATGATATCAAGGAGTGCGACATCGGCGCTCAGCGCCTGCAGGCACTCGTCGTAATCGACGAAATTCATCAGTTTGCGCACGCGCAGGCGACGCTGTGCCGGGGACAGGTCGTCGCTGGGGCCAGTCCCCGGTTCGAAGGAGACACCGCGAAACTCGGCATTCTCCCCATCGATCAGTCGATTGACGGCAGCAAGCGACTCACGGATGACATGGGTATCAAAGACCTTGCGTATCGCCAGATACCCCTGCTCGTGAAACCAGGAGACCTCGGCGTCGCCCACCGCCGCTAGCGTTGGCACAGTGGGTGCCTCTTGGTCGTTACTGTAAAGATCGACCGGGAGTGCCGTTGTCACACCCCGTCCTCGTTGTCCTCTGTGGGGGACCTGGAAGGAAGGTTCGATTGCAATTCGGCCAACTGGGGCTCGACAATCGAGTCGTAGCAGTCGGGGCAGATGCCATGACTGAAGCTGACGTCGGCGTGCTCTTCGATGTAACCTTCAACCTGTTTCCAGTAATTCCCGTCGCCACGAATTTTCTTGCAATATGAGCAGATCGGCAGCAGGCCCTGCAGCGTCTTCACTTTGCTCAGTGCGTCTTCGAGTTCAACTACGCGCTGGGCGAGTTGGCTCTGCAGTTCCACGACCCGTTCGCCGACGCCGATACGGGCTGCGAACTCCCGTCGACGAGGGGGCTTTGTGATGTAGTCGTTGGCGCCGGTATCGAGGCCGGCGACAATGTCTTCTTCGGAGTCGCGGGAGGTGAGAAGAATGATGTAGAGGCTCTCAAGTCCGGCGGTCTGTCGCGCCTTGCGGCAGACTTCGATGCCGGCGAGTTCTGGCATCATCCAATCGAGGATGGCAAGTGACGGGGGAGAAGGCTGTTGCAGTGCCTCCCAGGCCTTGGGCACCGTCGGTGCAGATCACCAACTCGTGGCCCCAACCGGTGAGCTTTTTCCAGCACAAGCCGATTGGTAGGCTCGTCTTCAGCGATGAGGATACGCATGACGCGACCTCAGGCCCTGGGGTTGCCCGTATCGGCGTCGCTGCGATCGGCCTCGCGTACCAGGATGGCAGCAGGGACCAGGACACAATAGCCGACGACGAGCAAGACCGGCGCCGCCGTCAATGACAGGAAGCCGTCAACGGGTGGAATCCGCAGCAGTCCGTATCCGCTAACGATGACGAGGAGTCCGACGCCGAAGAGGAGCCAGTTCTTGCGCGTGAAGGGGAGTTCGGAGCCTGGCAAATCGGTCCTTCCTATGGGGTGCGTCGCGTCGTTGTAGCCACGCGGGGTCAGCGCTTCTCGCGGATTCGGGCAGAACGTCCCTTGCGAGTGCGCAGGTAAAATAGCCGGGCACGACGGACGCGACCACGGCGGGTGGGTTCAATCGAGATCCGAGGCGAGTGCAATGGGAAGATACGTTCGACAGCGATGCCCTGGGACACTTTGCGGACCGTGAAGGTTGCGTGGACACCTGAGCCTTTGCGCTGCAACACGTCTCCTTCAAAAATCTGAACACGCTCTTTGTCACCCTCGATGACGCGGACGTGGACACGAACCGTGTCTCCCGCCCTGAAATCCGGGATATCACTCCTGATCTGGTCCGCGGTGATCTCTCTGAGAATACTGGCATCCATGGTAACGACTCTCTCTTTCTTACTCACTCTTCGATACGCTCGAGAGTGGCTGTGGTTCAGTCTGTGTCGGACGCGCCGGAGCGCGTCCATCTGTCAACGAGGCGCCGCTCCTCGCCATCGAGGTCAGCGCCATCCAATAAATCGGGCCGGCGTTCATACGTGCGACGCAGGGCTTGGCGGCGTCGCCAGGCCTCGACGCGTGCGTGATCGCCGCCGAGCAGTTCCTCTGGTACACGCTCACCCTCAAACTCGGCGGGGCGTGTGAACCATGGACAGTCCAGCAGGCCGTCATCGTGAAATGAGTCAGCCATGGCGGAACTGAAGTCGCCCAACACGCCCGGTATGAGTCGCACGACGGCGTCGATCAATACCAGAGCCGCTGGTTCACCGCCGGTCAATACATAGTCGCCAACGGATACTTCCTGATCGATACAACGTCTTCGGGCGCGTTCATCGACGCCTTTGTAGTGGCCACACAACAGGACGATGTGCTGGCGCAATGAGAGCCGTATCGCCAGAGCTTGATCGAGGCGTTCGCCATCGGCACTCAAGTAGATACTGTGACCTCGGGACAACCCCAGATCGTCCCAACATGCAGCCACCGGCTCGGGCTTGAGCAGCATGCCACGACCACCGCCAAAAGGCGCGTCATCGACGGTACCATGTCGATCGACCGCATACTTCCGTAGATCGTGCACGACAACCTCGATGTGGTCGTCGCTGACGGCTCGACCGAGGATGCTCGTCTGCAAAGGCGCCGGAAAGAAACCGGGAAAGAGGGTGACGATATCGATCCTCACGACCCTTTGCCTTCTTTGAACAACTCCGCCACACCCTGAACCGTGATCCGCTGCGCTTCGGTGTCGATACTGACGACGAAATTTTTTACCGCGGGGATCAGCACTTCGCCACCCCCATCGGGTCGAACCGCATAGACGTCGGTGGAGGGCATTGCCAGGACCTCAAGCACAACACCCCGGCGTACATCCAGGTCCTGGTCCCAGACCTCACATCCGATGACATCAAATACGTAAAACGCCCCTTCGGGCAATGGTGCTACATCCTCGCCAGCAACCGTCAGGTATCCACCTACAAGCTGCTGACGCGCGGCCTCGGGAGTGTCGATCCCGGTGAACTTGATCAGTGGCCCACGAGCGTCGCTGCGACAGTGCTGGATCTTCAACTCACGATCCGGTTCGCCGGTTCGCTCTAACCGCACCCGACGCAGGCCATGGAAACGCTCCGGGTCCCAGGACAGCAACTGGATCCCTACCTCGCCACGAACGCCTTTGGCGCGGGCCACATACCCGACGGCGACCCGTCCGGGAGAATCCCGCTTGGGAGCAGCCGAGCCGGTCACCAGAGCCCTCGACAGTCCGCTCAGCTCTCGGAGCCGGCCTCTTTCTCGGCGGTCGGTTCGGCTTCGGTGACAACCTCAGGAGCCTCTGCAGCCACCTCGGTAGCCTCCACCGCTTCCGCAGCAGGCGTCTCTT
>DPVW01000096.1 GCA_003529325.1 Candidatus Latescibacterota bacterium
CGGCTGATCCCTCCTGGGAGTTGGAATGGGCTGCATTTGTTCATGCCATCGAGGGAGGCTCGAACCCGGGCGCGGATGGTGGGGATGGGCTGGTCACGATGGAGTGGATCCAGCGCGTCTACGCCTCTGCCGGCGCCTCTGGTGCGCCTGTGTCAGCTGCGGCTACCCCCTGGTAAAAACAGTAGGTAAGGATCTCTTGTGCAGGTGTTGTTCTGGTTGACTGACGGCGGTTTTTTCACCGTTGGTCGATTTTTTTCCCCGACAGGTCGGCAAGTTTTCTTACATTGATGTCCTGTCGAGCCACGGATCGTCGCGAGCCGCGGATCGACGTACCTGCTCATGTCCACTTCTACTACGGGATTGTCGTTATGCGTACGGATCAGGACGCTGCACAGGTCGAGCGCGTCTCCCTGGCCTATCGTCGATTGGCTAACGCTATGATTCTTAGCACGTTACGGGAGATCTCGAAAACCGAAGAAGTAGAGGTAGAGGCACCAGAGGTTGATTTTGTGGAAAGTGCCCGGATCGATAAGTGGTGCGAACTCGCAGGTCTCGAACCGGAGGTCGTGCGCCTAGCGGCGCGTCGCCTCATCGGCGTGCGAGTGGCCACCATCTGATCAACCATCGCATCACCTGCAAGAAGCTCAATGACCCCGGGAAGCGTTCGTTTCCGGGGCATTTTGCTGTTCTGTCACCTGCGAGTGAGGCGTTTGCCTCTGGCATAGTCGAGAACGCCTCGCACGATTTTTTCGGCGTCACGATGACGCAACTGTTCGAATCGCAAGGCCCAGGCGTGATCGACGTAGGCGAGATTCCGCACTTCCACGAGAGCTTTCACACTGGCGGGATTGTTGCGCAGGACCGCCAGGGACTGACCGCGTGTCCGGGCTCCCGCCCCGAGAGCGGGTAGCAGTGCCTTGGCGAAGCTGCGGGAGGCCGAATCGCGTTTGTTACGGCTTTCGTAATAGAGCACGACGGCGCCCTCGGGCGCCCGTGCGTCGATGTCGGCATGGAACGACAGGAAGATGGTGCGATTCTTCGGCGCGCCCTGGAAGGCCTCTTCGGCAATGCGCACCCGCTGGGCAAGGCCACGTGATGTGCCCATGGGCCAGTCGCGTGGGCGGTTTCGCCGATTGTATGTATAGCTGTTGAAGACCTCATTCATCTCATGGACAAAGGTCTGCGCCGGCGGCGCCGTGTGGCGGATGAGGTGATTGGGGCTGAGTAGTGTGACATCGACGCGAGCTCCATGCAGTCGCAGGAGCACATACGCCCTCAGGGTGATGTCATAGACGTATTCATCTTCGACGACGTAGAGCTTCTTGCCCGCGCCATCGACGGTGGGCACGATGGCCCCGGGGTCGATGCCACCATGGCCAGGATCAAGAACGATGTGCCATCCCGCCAGGTCGTCACTCAGGCGGCCCATGGTTCGAACTCTGCGTTCGAATGAGCTCCAGACCTTCAGCGCCTGGCGATAGGCCTTGAGCGGCGAAGCCGGGTGGATCTCGGAGTATTCGGCCCCCTTCTGTCGGTTCGCCTTCGGCCGCTGTCCGAAGTATGGACCATTATCCAATTTGATAAATGGCAGACCAGCCACTTGTGAGAAGAGGTCATCCCACGGGATCTGTGACTGTTCCAGTCGGTGCGCCTGGCCGAGCATGGGGCGCACCTTGAGCGTCTGGCCTGGGTGGATGACGGTGCCTTTCAGGTCGTTGAGTTTTTGTAACTCGGAGACACTCATCTGATGTAGTTGGGCGATCTCCGAAAGGTTGTCACCGCGGGCGACGGTGTACGACGCCAGGCGCTTTGAGGAATCGGCACTCAGCCGCAGTTGTTGGCCGGGATAGATGCGGCTGCCACTCAGGTCATTCAGTCTCTGCAAGTCACCAACGGTCATATCGTATGCCCGGGCGATCTCCCAGAGTGCGTCGCCTCGCTCGACAACGTGCACTGTCGATGGCGTGGAGCGCAGGTGCAGCTTCTGACCGGGGCGAATGAGGTCCCCGTCGATGCCGTTGAGTTGACGTAGGATGCCCAATTCCACCCGATGCAGAACGGCGATCTCTGACAGCGTCTGACCTCGCTGCACGACATGGGTGCCCTCCTCATTACGGGCCGGTCGGAGGCGCAATTTTTGCCCGGGTTGGATGCGGTCCCCCGTCAGGCCATTGAGCCGGCGCAGCAGCACCAGGCCGACATCGAAGCGCTTGCCAATGCGGGACAGGTTGTCACCGGCGCGCACTGTGTAACCCTCTTGAGGGGTATCGTCTGTATGTGCCGGAGGGTTGGAAATGCGAAGGGTCTGTCCCACGCGGATGTCGTCGTCTCTCAGGTCGTTAAGCCGACGAAGCTGAGCGAGTGTCGTGCCCTGGGCGACGGCAATCTCGGAGAGTGTGTCACCACGGCGTACCACGAGTGTACCGCTGTTCGTCGTCATGCGCATCACCGGTGCGGTGGCGCGGCAGCGCAGCTTCTGGCCGACGCGGATGCGGTCGTTGCGCAGGCCGTTGAGCTGGCGCAATGTGGTGACTGTGACCCCATAACGCAGGGCGATGGCTGAGAGTGTGTCGCCAGGGCGCACGGTGTAACTGTCCGAGAGGGTGATGGTCAGCCTCTGACCGACGGCGATGTGGTCGGAAGAGAGACCATTCCAGCGTTTCAGATCACCGACGGAGGTGCCATAGCGGGCGGCGATCTGAGACAGAGTCTCCGCTGCGCTCACAGTATGAGTGGCGCCATAAGCGACGCCGCGCCATGGCAACAGAACGAGGCAGAGCGCCACGAGCAGAGCGCGCATCACCAGCATGTGGGTACGAGGCAACAGCGAGGCCGCAGACGGACAGGGGGAGCGGGGAGATGG
>DPVW01000051.1 GCA_003529325.1 Candidatus Latescibacterota bacterium
CCATCAGTGGCGAGTGGAAGGCACCGGTTACCGGCAAAGACACGACCTTCGAGGCACCCGCCGCCAAAGCAGCCTCCGACGCTTGGACAACGGCGTCCGCCTCGCCGGAGATCACCACCTGTCCGGGCGCGTTGAAGTTGGCTGGCACCACAGCGGGGCCAGTCTCGTCGCACAGACGAACCACTACCTCGTCCTCCAGACCGAGAATGGCGGTCATGGCGCCCGGTCGATTCCGACCGGCCTCTTGCATCAGGCGTCCCCGCTCTTGCACCAGAGAGAGGCCCTGCTGAAAGTCGAGAACCCCGGCTGCGGTCAAGGCGGAATACTCACCGAGGCTGTGCCCGGCCACGACGTCGGGGGACAATCCGCGAGCAGCGAGCAGACGGGCAACGATGACACTGTGCACATAGACGGCAGGCTGTGTCACCGACGTCTGACTGAGTTCCTCCATAGGACCGGAGAAACAGAGCTCAGTAAGGGCGAAACCAAGCAACTCGTCCGCCGCGTCGAACAACTCCTTGGCCTCGGGGAATCGCTCGTACAGATCCTGCCCCATGCCGACGTCCTGGGACGCCTGACCGGGGAACAGAAATGCATTCATGCGTTGGCGAGTCTGGCTTAATCAGCCGGTTCGATGTAGGCACGACCGCGGTAATGTCCGCAACTCTTGCAAATTCGATGGGGCCGTGCGGGCTGGCCGCAGTTGGCACAGGTACTGACGGCGGTCGCCTTGAGCTTCCAGTGGGTGCGGCGCTTGTCCCGGCGGGTGCGCGAAATTCGTCTTTTTGGTACGGCAGCCATGATACTCTCTCCGTGGCGTCGTTAACTCTTGAGTTGGGCCAGGACTTCCCAACGTGGGTCTACCACGTTGTCGGCGCACGAACAGTCGCCGACGTTGAGATCCTGGCCGCATTGGGGACAAAGCCCCTTACAGTCCATTTTGCAGTACAGTCGCATTGGCAGTTCGAGGACCACCGCGTCGCGCAGGCGTTCCACGAGATCGACTTCTTTCGTTCCAGGATCGACGATTTCGACGTCATCCTGGTCCGCCAAAGCCTCTAACTCGTCGTCACTGGCCTCTTTTCGTTGCAACAGAAAACGGATCTCGGTTTCGAGAGCCGCCGCAGCCGGCAACAGACAGCGACAACAGGAACCGCCAACGGAGGTTTGCAGACGTCCTCTGACGGTATACATGTGCATCGTCCGCCCCACCGTCAGTTGTACACTGACGGGGGCGGTGAGCACGATATCGGTGTCCTCCAGGCCCAATTGCTCGACCTCGACATCGAACTCCAGCCGGGTCGATCCCTCGTCGATCTCGTCGAGAGCCAGTACCGTGGGCGGCAACCGCCGCGGGCGAGCGGGAGGCATGCCTAACTTCTCAGCCGAAAAAGAAGCCGATCTCGCCGGCGGCATTCTCCGGCGAGTCAGAAGCGTGAACGGCATTGCACTGCACATCGGTGCCGAATTCGGCGCGGATGGTACCCGGTTCGGCCTTGGTACTGTCCGTCGCACCGATCACCTGACGCAGATGGGCGACGGCGTCCTCCCGTTCCAACACCGTGGGTACCGCCGGACCGGAGGTCATGAACTCGACGAGTTCACCGTAAAATGGACGCTCCTTGTGAACAGCATAGAATTGTTGGGCTTGCTCCTGACTGAGCTGCAACTTGCGCAACTCGCGGATCACGAAACCTTCGGTTTCGAGCCGCATCAGAATGTTGCCAATCGCATTTTTGGCCACGGCATCGGGCTTGATAATCAAGAGCGTGCGCTCCGCACTCACGGCGGCTCTCCTCGTGCTTGGGCAGATTTTGGATAAGCTGTTGAAAATAGGGGTAATCAGAGGGAGTGTCAACGACACGTGCCATCCTTCTTGACAGGGTTTTTCCCCGTCGGTAGCTTGCCGAGGAATGTCGATCTCGCATCCCCTTCTCGAAGATGATGGCAAGGCCATCCGCGACCCGGTATGGGGATATATCCACCTGCCCGGCCCGTTGCTGGCTTTGGTCGACACCGAGGACTTCCAGCGGCTGCGTAACATCAGCCAGCTTGGGTTCGTCCACCTCGTCTACCCCGGGGCACGCCACTCCCGCTTCGAGCATTCTCTCGGCGTCTACCATCTGGCCAAGCAGTTCCTCCTGCGGCTGCTGAATTCCGATCCACCTTTGCAGCTGACCGATGAAGATGTCCGCGTCTTCCTTGCCGCCACGCTGCTCCACGACATCGGCCACTATCCGTTCTCGCACACCCTCGAAGAGTTGATGCCCTTTTTCGTCAGCCACGAGGAACGGGCTCGACAGTTGATCGAAGACCCCGCCGGTGCCATCGCCAGAGTGCTGCAGCAGGAATTGGATGTCGATCCCGTGCGAGTCGCCAATGTCATCGACTATGGCGGCACTCATCGTAAGATCCCACAACGGGATCTACTGCTGGCCAACATCCTTTCCGGCACTCTGGACCCTGACAAGATCGATTATTTGCTGCGTGACTCGCTGTTCTGTGGTGTACCCTTCGGTGAGTCCGTCAACCGAGACCGGCTCATCAAGGCGATCAAGTACGACCCGGACCGACGTCGACTGGCGATCACCAGCAAGGGGATCTCCGCCGTCGAATCACTGGTATTTACCAACTATCTCATGTATCGCAACGTTTACTGGCACCACGCAGTCCGCGCTGCGACAGCCATGTTCAAGCGATCCGTGCAAGACATCCTGATGCACCCCGACAGAAATCTGCAGGTCGGTGACTTCCATCGGGTTACCGAGGGCGAATTGCTCATGGTCTTGCGCGAGGAGCAGAATCGTCTGGGGCTCAAGGGGGCACGAGCGTTGCTCGACGGGGTCGTTCACCGTCGTTTGCACAAAGTGGCCGCATTTGTTCATCCAGGGGAACGCAAACAGGGGTTGTTGCACTTTCTGTATGACCTCTATCAACATCCAGAAAAGCGACGACAGAAAGAAGTAGAGCTCAGCCATCTGTTCGGCGAGCAACTCAGCCAGGAGGCCACGGGAGACGAGATCCTGATCGACATCCCTCGTTTCGACAAGACGCCCGAGGTCGATCTCAAGGTGTTCTACAGCGCTGATGTGCCCAGCGATAAGCCGCAGCCCTTGAGCTTCGACGATCCCGAGGTCTCCCGTCTGCGCGAGTCGCTGGTCGACAACTTCGAGGACCAGGCCAAGATCTTCCGCATTTTTTGCGTTGCCGATGGCGGTTTTCTGCCCCTTGCAGCAGAGCAGGCGAAACGCCATCTGCGCTGAGGCGTCTGTTACCTACCCCCGCTTCCTCTGACCGGGATGCATCCTATGAAACGTCTGCTCACACCGATTGTCGCACTCCTCATGAGCGGCACGGTGCCTGTCACCGGGCGCACGACAGATCTTGCCGACACGCGTAACCCGTTGGCGTCGGCGTAGCCCAGTTCGAGCATGAAGGTTATGGGGCTGCCGGGGTTGCCAGCGCCGCCCGTGGTCTCGTGGAACAAGAACTGGCGCACCATTCTCGAATCGTGCTCATCGAACGGGCGCACCTTGCCGACCTGCTCGAAGAAATCGGTTTTCAGCAGTCAGGGGTCACACCAAATGAAGGCGCCGCCGAAACCGGTGCGAGTGGCAATGTGCAACTGCTCATCTTCGGGCAAGCATCCCGACGCCCTCCCCAGGAATATCGTCTCGCACTGCGGATCGTCGAGTCGCCACGGGGCGCGTCCTGCGAGCCGAAGAGACCGTCATTCCTTCGGAGGGTCCAAAATTCGAACAGACCGTTCGAGTCAGTGCCGGCGCCTGCTGACAATCGCTCTTGCGGGACTGCCCGTCGAGGGTGTATTGATTCCTGCCGGCACTTTCTCCATGGGATCTGCGAAGTATCCGGAGGAGGGTCCGGTCCACGATGTGCAACTCAAAGCCTGGCTCGAGTCGCAGGGGCGGCGTACTTCTTTCCCGAAGAACCCGGAGCTGCCGGCGACGCAGGTAAGCTGGCACGACGCCGCCGCGTACTGCGGCTGGGTCCACAAACGCTTACCCACCGAGGCCGAGTGAGAGCGCGCCGCCCGCGGCCCATCGCATGGTGAATATCCATGGGGTAACGCCGCACCGTCACCGCACACGACGCGCTTCGCCACCGGTAGCCCGGTATCGATCCTCGAACTACCCGCCGGGGGCGCTGGCGAAGGGGCACTGCATCTTGCTGGCAATGTCGCGGAGTGGGTCGCCGATTGGTACGATCCCGGATACTACACGCGGAGCCCGAGTGCCGGCCCCCAGGGTTCGGATCTGGGAGACTTCAAGGTCATCCGGGGAGGTGAATTCTCCTCCCCGGGCGAGGAGTTGCGCGCGTCGGCACGTGGATTCCACAACGCCATGCGTGGAGCCGCTCACATCGGCTTCCGCTGCGCAGCCCCGGTGACCGAAACGCCCTGACAGTTGCTGCGGTCTGTCCCCGGCGTCGGACAGATCACGCTGTGGGTCGTACCTTCCGCTCTACGATGGCCCATCTGTGGGCCACGATTCTCTTCCTCTCCCCATCCGATACGGACTCCCAGTGAGCGGTTACCCACAGATTCGACTGCGCCCGAACGCCGAGCGCCTGCTGATTAAGGGCCATCCCTGGGTCTTCAGCGGCGCCGTCGCCGAGCGCCATCCCGACGCCCATCGCGGCTCCATCGTCGATGTGCATAACGACGCCGGACGTTTCATCGCCAGAGGCACGTGCAACCCAGGCGCCGAGATCGTCGTGCGCATCCTCACCCGCCAGGCAGACGCGCAGATCGATGGCGCCTTCCTGCGCGCCCGCATCGAGCGTGCTGTCGCTCTGCGCCGGGGCAATCCCCTGCTGCAGAGCAGTGATGCAATGCGCCTGGTCCACGGGGAGAGTGACGGCCTGCCAGGTCTGATCGTCGATGACTACGCTGGCTGGCTCGTATTCCAGATCCACACGGCGGGCATGGAGGCGCTGCGTGCACCGATCATCACCGCGATCCTCGACGTTGTCGATCCGAAGGGATTGTTCGAGCGCAGCGACGTTGGCACCCGTCGTGCCGAAGGCCTACACGACCGCCCAACCGGCCCCATCGCCGGCGACGAGCCGCCGGCATTGATCGAGTTCACCGAGGGCGAAGTCCAACTGGCAGCCGACGTCCGTAGAGGACAGAAGACGGGTTTTTTCCTGGACCAGCGCGACAATCGTCTGCTGCTGGGGCGTATCGCCGATGGCCGCTCGATTCTCAACTGTTTTGCGTTCTCAGGAGGGTTTTCCGCCCACGCCATGCGAGGTGGCGCCACCTCAACCCTCGATATCGATATCGCCCCACGGGCACTGGCCCTCGGGCGTCGCAATGTGGTAGCCAATGGCGATGCCCCGGCTCGCGCTATCGCCGCCGATGCATTCGCCTTCCTCGACACCCTATCCGAGGGAAATGGCCCACGGTATGGCGCTGTCGTCGTCGACCCCCCCTCCCTGGTGCGCAAGAGCCGGGATGTGAAGAGCGCGATGGGTGTGTACACCAAACTCAATCGCAATGCCCTACGCCTCGTGGAGAATGGCGGATATCTGCTCGCCTCCTCGTGCTCCACTCGAATCACCGACGAAGACTTTTTCCAGATCATCCGTCGCGCTGCTTCCGGGGCGCGGGTGCACACGCGTATGGTTGCACGCACCCACCATGCCGCCGACCACCCGGTGGATCCCGCGTTTCCAGAGGGCCGTTACCTCACATCGGCTCTGGTGCAGGTGGATCGCGACTGAGTCACCTCGCCCGATCCAGAACACAAGAAGGGTCATCAGCCAGACTGGCTGATGACCCTTCACTTATGTACGGCCAGCGTTTTGGCTCGGGCGGGCCTATTCTGCCGGAGTCAGTTTTCGCACGTCGGTGAAGGC
>DPVW01000311.1 GCA_003529325.1 Candidatus Latescibacterota bacterium
TTCACTTGCAGTGACAGTCCGTTAGAACACTGGATGGATGGATTCGAGGACCGCTTCGACGCTTGGGAAGAAGGTGGGGTGCGCGGTCTCGTCGTCGGCCGGATGGCGTTTCGTCAGGACGATGGCAGCACAATCCCCGCCTACGCGCCAGATCCCAAGGTGTACGAAGCTCTGGGGGCGGAAGCGCCCGAGCCGCGTCCGCGCGATTTGCAGAAAGAGAAGAAGCTGCAGGCGATGCTCGACAATGCCGCGGCACGCGGCTGGCGCATCCTGATTTTCAGCGGCACTGGATCGACCGCCCATGTGCAAGATCAGATGAATATTTTCCCGCAGGTGCACGGGGTCATCGCCGACGGCCCAGGAGAGAATCACTATGAACTGGCCTTTCATCACGGCGGCGAGTTGTTGGAGATCCGCCCAGGCGAAGAGGGCCGTTTCGCCCAGGTTGGCGCCGAGATCGATCGCTTGAATCGCGGTATCGCGCACCTGCGGCAACGACTGCATAATCTGACGCCGGAATTGGTGCGTTATCACGCCGATGGTGGTATGCTGGGGGCATTGCTGTTATTTGATGTCAACGAAGACGTGCTCTATTGGTTGCGCAAGCGCCAGGAGCTATCGCGCTTTGCCTGGAAGTCGATGCGAGAACAGGTCGATGCCGTCGACCGCAAGGTGGAGTTGGGCGGTATTCCGCGCGCGGTGACGTGGTCGTCGCTGACGGGGCAGAATTACCAGCAGATGGCCGAGTACTTCGATTATATTTTCCCGAAACACTATTTTTGGCATCGCGGCATGGACGGCATGTATGGGACCATTGCCCGTTGGGTAAGGCGATTGGCCAAGTGGAACCCGTCTTTAACGGAGGCCGATTGTTTCTCAGTGGTGAAGGCGCTGTTGGGGATTGAACTACCCGGGATTCATTCGCTGATGGATATGGAGATGGGGTTTCCCGATGCATTCTTCTCTGAAGTGGTCTATAACGAGACCAAGAGAGCGCTGGCGGCAATCGGTGATCCCGACAAGGTCATCGCCTGGGTCTCGACGGGGCGCAGCCCACACGGCGGCGACCAGATGCAGGCCCGCGACCTACACGGCATTTTAACCGCTTCGCAAGAGGCCGGGTTACAGCGCTTTCTCTATCATCCAGAGCCAGATTTCGGTGCGGCGGAGTGGACCATTATCTCGTCGCTGTGCGGCAAGCCATGGGACGAAGACCCCAATGGCTATTGGCCGACGGGGACCGACAAACCCGGTTTTTGGGACGGCGGGCGGATTGAGCCGGCAGAGGGGCGGATATAAACTATCACTGCAAAACTGCAAAAGTAGGTACTAAAAGTTAGGTACTAAATGACGAATAAGAAATACCGCGTAGCTATCGTCGGTGCGGCCGGTACATGGGGCCGTTATTATACGCGCGCCTACGCCAAACATCCCGACTGCGAAATCATCGGACTCGTCGACCGCGCTGAGCAAAGACGCGACCAACTCGCCGAGCAATATGGCGTCGAGAAAGTCTACGACGATTTACAAGACATGCTCGCGGTGGAAGTGCCGGACATCGTCTCCGCCATCGTCCCGGTGAGCCAGAACTATCCTTGTGTCACCGCCTGCGCCGAAGCGGGCGTGCGCGTCGTCTCCTGCGAAAAACCCATCTCGCATGCATTGCACGAGGCCGACGAAATGATCCGCATCTGCCGCGAGCACGGCACCCTTTTTGCCTGTGCCCAGGCTGGTTTGTCGACGCCCTATTCGCCCGAGGCTATCGCATGGGTGCAACAAGGGCATATCGGCTCTCTGACCGCAGCGGCTATCCCGGGCGGATTGCCAACGGAGGTATCGGGTGGCGGCTGTGTGCAGATCGCCACCTTGCGGATCTTGACCGGGATGGATGTGGAATGGGTCGAAGGCTATACACTGCCGGAGACAGCGGGGTATGTCGCGGAAGGCACACCTGTAGAAGAAGCGGATGTGCCGGCCTATGGTCGACTGGGATTGAGCGGGGGGATCGTCTGTGAGATCGTCAAGCCCGAGCCGGATGCTCGCGTCCTGACCTTTGTCGCGGCTGAGGGTGAGCATGGCCAGGTTTTTCTCGCGCATCCACTACCCGTATTGATCCAGGGCAAAGGCGCTGCTGCGACCCCTGTACACCCCGACTTCCTCGACGAGCCGAATCCCGACACCTTCACACTTACGATCGAGCGGCTGATGCGCGCGCACGAGACTGGCGCGAAGCCTGATAGCAGTGGCGAAGACTACCGTCATGCCCTCGAGGTGGCCATTGCCTTGGTGCGATCGGCGTGCAATGGGCATGAGCGCATTGCCCTGCCTTTCACGGACCGCTCGCTCAAGCTCTATCCGCATTCCTATCGCTTTAAAGGCGGCGATGTGGCCGGATGGCGGAGTATTGGCTACGATGGGCCGCCGTCGATGGATCTCTGAGCGGTTCGGCGTGAGATAGCACCGGGTAGATTGTCTTATTGAGGAGCTGCGGCCAGGAGATACTCTAGCGGCACAATTTGCGGGTGGTGTGGATCCAGTTCTCGAGCGCACCCGCTCTTCTGATCGGTAGCTACCCGCCCACGTCCAGAGGGAGCTGCGCGCCTACCTCGACTGCGGCATGCTGGCTCATGGTTTCCTGCGGGTTCGCTGTGAAGACTGCGCTCACGAACGCGTCGTCGCCTTTTCCTGTCAGCGACGTTCCTTCTGTCCC
>DPVW01000167.1 GCA_003529325.1 Candidatus Latescibacterota bacterium
AAGCCGTAACCGAGCCCAGAACTATATTGCGCCACAAAATCGAAACCTGGGAACCGACCGCCGACGACACTCAAAAGTTCGTTGAGCACGAACCAGGCGTGATAGGGATCAAGCGTCGACCGGGACTTCTGGATCAAAGGCAGACACCGCCAGAGCAAAATGACGACAGCGGACACGCACACAGTCCGCCGAACGATCGGGGCTTCCCAGACAGCAAGCCGCATGTCCCGACGGGCCAGAATCACCAACGCCAAGACAACGACCAACAGCACATCGAACAGCGCAAAGCCACTAAAGGCATCGGCAGACAGACGCTCATCTCGAGTCAGAAGAGCCGTCGTCAAGCCAACCACCGCTCCTGCAACAGGGAGGATTCGCCACCATCGACCACTTGGGACACTCACGGAGAGGCGTCCCGCAAGCGGTGATGACTTCGCCAGAGTCAAGCCCAGCGCCGCGATTGCTAGAAGTAGGACAATCGCGTATGCAACTCGATCTCGGTATCCCGACGCGGTACCGCCATGCCACGAGTTGACATGGTCGAGAAGTACATCGCTTGGAGCACGCACAGCTCTACCGATCAACATCAGGGCAAGTAGTGGTAGGACGAGAACGGTCACCAGAAGCCAAAGCTCAGTTAAGCGATCACGTGAGCCGTCCTTACCCCCAGAACTGGCCCCCTTGGTAGCTGAATCGAAACTCACTGTTGGACCGCCTTCTTCCCGCCGTCGCGAGAACTGCAGAGCCACCAATACATCCAGTTGTATTCACCATCCGCCACACACAAAGCGAGGCCCGCAAGCATCATCCCAGTGCCCCCAACGCTAGCCATCGCGCCGACCACCAAAGACGCCGATGTCGACCACACCGACCGCCACCCATCCGAAGGTGATGTCCGGAGCCTCCGCGTTGCCGTTTATGACCTCCCGATGCCCGATAACAAGCTGCAACAACAGCAAGTTTCCCAGCGCCAAGTACAACAACACTGTGGCCGCATCGAGACTGGCTTCCTAGAAGGCTCTTCGTCCGTCGCGTCAGCGTCGCTCTGATCACGGACAAAGCCACCACCCCGATCGTCCTTCGCAGCCGTCGACCACCCACGACAACAAGCCGGAGACCTGCGTGGGGGTCACCACCGAATGGCAGGCCCTCTCGCCCCAGCCAGACTCGTCCCAAGTACCTCCACCGGCCCCCATACCGATGTCGCAGGTGGGAAGGTCGCCGGACCGGCCGAACATGCGCGAGGTGTTCACCATGACAACTGTCTGATCGAAATTCTCCCCAAGACCTGCCACGGGCGCAGCGACGAGGAGCAGTCCCACATCCCGCTTGGCTACATGGAGGAGGAAGAGCCGACGACCGTCGGTACTACACCAGGCCGCAACCCCACAACTTTCAGCCCCTTGGGGAATGCCATCCAAGACCTTGATGTCGAGGTCCGTGAGGAGCGCTCCAAGGAAGTGGTCGCCCTTGCCGCGCCATTGGTCGACATTCGCTGCAACCAGTGCATGGCCAGTCATCGAATCGAAGAACCCCCGTTCAACGGCCACAGTGGCAAGTTCATCGAGGGCTCGGTCAATTGGGCAGAGCCAGGGATTCCGAGATGAGCGACACCCGTCCACCAGCCAATCTTCCAAGAAGGCGACCGCAATGTCACCGCCCGCACATTCCCTGACCACAAGGCCCACGTTGTCCGACTCGGCGACGACGGCCGGGGCACACGCATGGAGACGCTCGGGGCTACCCGCGAGCCACGCTCCTTCCAGCGTTACCACCGAGTCTGCGAGGTTCGAAGCCGGTTCCACGACGGGAAAGCGTCCGACCACCCAGCCGCCTCCGGTCTCGGCGGAGACAAGCACCTCGAGCACACGTCCTTCCGAGTCGCATCTCCGGCGGTCGAGACACTCGCTGGACTCGGGGATTTGAGTCGCCAGTACTATCTCTTCGTGGCGGTCGTCGAGGCGTGGATAGAGCCCCCCGTGACCGGTCCACTCACGTTGGTCCAGGATCAAGGTCACACCGTTGGTACCTGTCTTCGCGAACAGTCCCTCGGTCGTCACATCCTCGATCATGGCCCGAAGGCCATCCGACATCACTGACCGGGTGTAGGCCACGAACGCGGGGTCGAAGACCCGGTCGAAGACGAACGAACCACACGCCAGTGCCGGCTCGATGGGTTCGTGCATCCCCTGGGGGTGTACCAGCACAACCTTGAGGTCGGACCGCCAGAACGACTCGCACTGGCGCTCCGTCTGCTCCACTGTGACGATGGCGTCCATCGCGTTGTAGGCAAGGGCGGGAACAATGCCGTAGCGCCCAGCTAGAGGCATGGCAACGGACGAAGCAATCCCCACCTCACTTCGAGTTATCCCGTAGACATCAACAACGCTTTCGACGACCTCGCCCATGCCGTCCGCGTCTGTGGTGAACGGGAAGACCGACTCGGGAACGTCCCCTCGCAGGCGTGCAAGTTCCGTGCTCGGCGTCGCCTGGTGGAGCAAGAAGGTCAACGGAAGCAGCGCCAGGGCCATCGGTGCAACGAAGCCGATTCGCTCAGCACGCGTCTCAATGTGCCCTGGCCGAAGCAGCGTGCAGAGCCCCGAAGCCGCCAACGCGAATGTCGGAAACAGGCTGATCAAGAGGTTCGCATACGAGCGATTCACATAGTAGGAAGCGGCTCCGATGCCATAGAGGGAAGCGCCGATGGACAAAGCCGCGATTCGACCGAGGCGCCCGTCATCCCCATTCCCCGAGATCCCCAGTGAGCGTGCACCAACGGCTGCGGCGAGCACGAACCCGGTGAGCAGGACGAGATGCAGGCCAATGACGGGCATGTCCGCGCTGTAGTAACCCATGCCGCCGAACAGACGAATGAACTCGATGGCACAACCAGGATTGCAGATTGAATCCAGAAGGCGCTGGAGGACCGCCAGCCCCATGACCGCGACGACAGTAGGTCCAACGAAGAAGAACACCGACTTGGCCAGTCTTCGGTCGAGACCTCGCTGGGCGACGCGGTAGCCGACGAAAGCGAGCAGTACCGCAGACGCACTCTCGATATTCACAGTTGCGGCCACCAGGACGACCAGGCCTGCTCCAAGTTCCCGCTGCCAACTCGAGGCCTTTGCATGCAACAGCACGATCCCGATGACCACGAAGGCGATCCCGGTGGTCCTGATTGGCATCATCGACCAGTAGTTGACAATGGTTGGATAAGGGCTGGAACCGTGCCCGCGCGCCGAAAACGTCAATGCGGAAACGAAGAGCAGACCGGGCCACACAGTCGCCGGCCATGAACGCCATGCCCATCGGATGCCCAAGACCACTGTCGCGACGATCAAGAAGTTGATTGCCGTCACGAACACGAAGAGGTTCGTGACGGTGCCCATTGGAAGCAGCCAGTCGATACCGGCGAACACGTAGCCCAAGCCGCTCGTGTACTGCGCTACGAAGTCGAACAGGGGGAACTTGCCAGACCGAACTGAGAGGAGTTCGTTCGAGACGTACGAGACGTGATAGGCGTCCAGCACGCCCACTTCGACCCGGATCAACGCGGCCATGCGCCACAGCCCAAGGAGAGTCCCGACAACAAGGAGCGCCACTCGTACCGAGGCCGCTCCGATTGGACCAGGCCAGCGCAACACCCAAGCGCTCAGGACGAGCCCAAGGACAGCCAGGTCGAGGTACTCGAAGCCGGAGAAGAAGGCAGTGGGATCGAGACGCTCGTCCGCAGCGGCCAGATGAACGAAGATCACAGCGACGCTGACGCATGCAAGGACGATGCGCCATACCTTCACCGGAGTCGACCGATCCCCATTCGACTGCCCGGAACGCCTCCCGATGACCACAACCAGCATCGCCGCGAGCACAAAGAGTCCGTAGACCAGCTTGTCGCGGGGTTCAATGGCCGGCCACAGCCACGGGCGCGCATTGATCGACGGGAGCAGTGAAGGATGCGGCGCGTGAACCGCCTCAGGAACAGCAGCCAGCAAGAGGGGGATACCGACCAGCAGGACCAGGATGAGCACCGTCAGCACATCCCCAGGCTCTGACCACAGCCGCCTGATTCCACGCCAGATGCCCATCAAACCATGACCCTACCCAACCGCCCAACGGGGTACCCGATACCACTTCTTCACCAACTCGATCCAAGGCCAGCGAGCGCCTACGCCCAACAACACAAGCGCCCGAGCCCTGCCATTCCAGAGGAGGCAACGAAGACCACCCGGTCCGTCAACTGCACAAGCGACCGATTGGCAATCTATGGGCACAGCCACCACCCGGGACGGCGATTATGCTTGGTATTTAGGAAATACAGATACTGGAGCCTACAGTGCTTCTT
>DPVW01000147.1 GCA_003529325.1 Candidatus Latescibacterota bacterium
GGCGACGCGATCCAGGATCTCCTGCGCCTTGCGCGGCCCCACGGCCCGCTCAAGGGCGCCACGGGCGAAGTCCATGCCGCCCTGACTCACCCACTCGCCGGCAAGCAGATGCTGCTCGAATTCGTCGAGGACCTTGTCCTGCATTTCGACGGAGACTGCCTTGGGACTGGCCACGGCCTGCGTGATCTCTTCGATCTCGTAGTCGGAGAGGAACTTCATCACCTCTCCACTGGTCTCCTGGCCGAGAGCGACGAACAGAATCGCTATCTTCTGCATCGCCGGGAGTTCGGCCTCGCCTTCTTCGTCGTCGCCTTCTTCGCGGTCCTGATACTGTGCCATGGTGTTGCTTTCGGCGGGGCTCTCGGAAACTTTCGGTCCTATGGTCCTATAGTCCTATGGTCCTATATAGAAGTTATCGTTAGGGACGTGCACAACACCTGCAAATCATGCCAAAAAAGAGAGAGAATCCAATGTTCAGACTCCCGTTACGCGGCGCATGTGTATGGCTGGTCTTATTTGCCGCCACCGTCTCGGCTCAAGGCCCCGGGTCAATTGTGTGGCGGCCGTCGAATTCCACCTACGACGGGAGGAAATTTACCGAGATCGCCGACGGTGTCGGTCTGGCCAAGTTTGGCCTGCCTGGGTCCTCAAACCCCGCGGGGGCCGGCGCCGGTACGGGTCCGGTGTATCTCTTCGGATTCGCGACCCAGGTGCCGGATGCGGAGGGTCCGACGATCGAACAGATGGAGCTGGGAGGCTCGGATCTGCAGGCGGGGACGAAACTCGTGCTGCAGTTTGACAAGGCAGAGCAGGATCACATCAGTTTTGTCGCCATGCTCGCCGATGCCTCGCAGCCAGGCAACGTCGGCGTCAGGGTGTTGTCACCGACTCGCTTTCAGGTGACGGCGACGATCGTCGATCCCATCCTGTCAGAAACGAACGAACCGGATGATCTCGACGCCGCCTTTGGTCTGATTGTGCAAGTCGCCAAGGGGGCGGACGAACTGTACAACTTTCGCGGCACGACCTTCATCACCGACATGGTCTGGACCGATCTCGAACCGCTCAACCTGAGCGAGTTGCCACAACTGCGAGATCCCGCCGATATCAGCGGCTTTACCACCGGTCTTGCAGCGCGTGGGGTCTCCGCCTCTGGAGGCCAGGCTAACTTCACCGCTTTTATCCCCGAGTCACTCTTCGCCGCTGCCCGCCAACACGGAGTGGATGTGACAGGTGACAATTGTCTCGGGTACCGATCGTACGTGGAACTCACCGGATCGGATGACGGTTTTTTCAAGTTGAATGTTCCCGCCGACGAGGCGCAGGCAAACGAGGCCTTCGACGTAGATGGCGATGGCGAAGGGGATCCCATGTGGAGCTACCGGATCACCAACTCAGAGTGGTCGCGGCAATCGTTGATGTTTGGCAAGATCGCCGCAGACCCGACGAGTCCGACCGCCGTGGAAATGCGTAGCTGGGGTCGGCTCAAGGAGCCTGGCCAAGAATAGACTAGCTCAGTCGTCCCGTGGTACGGCAAGCATCCGATCCAGGGACCGACGCGCACCTTCGATGATATCGTCGTCGAGCTCGATCTCGAACCGTTCGTCCGCCAGGGAGAAGTAGACGTCCTGCAGGCCTGTGATCTTCATGTATGGGCAGTGCAGTCGGCAGCCGATGCAGCCATCCGCGACAACGAACTCCTTGCCGGGGTGACGCTTCTGCAGCTGGTGGATCATCGCTTCTTCCGTGGCGATGATGAAGGTCTTGGCGTCGGGGTATCTGTCGACAGCGCTGAGCATTCCCGTCGTCGAGCAGACCTCGTGGGCGGCGGCAATGACGTCTTCGCGGCATTCGGGGTGGGCGATGATGATGGCGTCAGGGTATTCGGTGCGAGTGCGGTCGACAGTGGCGTAGCGCAGCACGTCATGTGTCGGGCAGACGCCATCGTAGGCGATGATCTGCTTTTCCGGCACCTGCTTGGCCACCCAGCGGGCGAGATTCTTGTCCGGTGTGAACAGCACCTTGTCCGTGTCCAGGCTGCGCACGACAGAGACGGCATTTGCTGAGGTGCAGCAGATATCGGATTCTGCCTTTACCTCTGCCGACGAGTTGACATAGGTGACGACGGTGTGATCCGGGTACCGTTCCTTCCACTCATACAAGCTCTCTACCGTGATCGAATCAGCAAGGGCGCAGCCCGCGCCCAGGTGGGGCAGAAAGACACGCTTGCCCGGGCTGAGGATCTTTGCCGATTCGGCCATGAAGTGGACACCACAGAAGAGGATGATATCGGCATCGGTCTGTGATGCCTCGATCGAAAGACCGAGGGAATCACCCGTGACGTCGGCCAGATCCTGGATCTTCGGGATCTGATAGTTGTGGGCAAGGATGACGGCATTTTTCTCCTTGCGCAGCCGGTTGATCTGGGCGATCAACTCCGCCTCTGGCAGGTGATTGAACTGGGTGGCGATGGGTTGAGAGACCTGTGTCATGATTCACTCACCTTTGCCCCCGCATCCAGAGGGACGGTGTCTGTGCCATTGGGAAAGACGCGCCAGAATTCCTTACGGATCAGGCCGGTGACCATGGCACTCTTGCTGGTGCCGTGGTAACGCGAGATCGCCTCCAACATCTGGAAATCTCGGTCTGTCGAGGAGAATGTACGGGGACGAGCGCGATCACTCTCAGACTTTTCCGGTGCGGACATGGGGAGCTCGCAAAATGAAAGAGAAACAGATCGTATTGTTAAGAAATTATTAATTATTTATTAAGCAACGTGTATAGTATACTCCGGAAATCAGACGAGAGTCAAGAACTCTTTCGCTTCGATCTCGAATTGGTTCAATTACAATAATGT
>DPVW01000443.1 GCA_003529325.1 Candidatus Latescibacterota bacterium
CTCGGCGACAATGACGACACCGTCGATTGTATCGATGAATATATCCGCCGAGTCCGGCAGACTCTGAGCGTCGTCGAGTCCTTCTGCCCGGACCAATGCTTCGAAGGTCCATTCCCCGGCGACACTGGTGTCGAGCAGAACGGTCTCGAGAGAATCGAATAGCGCCAGACTATCCCCTGCTGCTGACGGCATCAGGCGAAAGCCCTGGACTCGCAGAGAGTCAAACTGAGGTTGAAAATCGGTCGCCTCGGCATAGTACCAGTCGCTGTGCAGGACGACCCCACCGTTCTGTGTTGCCGTGCCTGTAAAGGCTTGTTCAAAAGCGTGTCCATAGTCACTCATTGGCGACAGAATCGCTAACGTTTCGAGACCGAGTACGAGGGTTGCGTACTCGGCTAGCGCTCGCCCTTGTACTTCGGGAATCGGGCTGAGTTGGAACAGATGGCGTCCCAATGTGTCGAGACCACTTTGTTGTGCCAGGGGTGCGATCAGTGGTACACCCGCAGCCTCGGCAACACCGGCGGCAGCGGCGCAGGAGGTAGAAAACACCGGTCCGACAATGCCAACGACACCGACCTGATCGATGAGAAATCGTGTGCCCGCCACGACCCGGACCATGCGGCTCGCCTCACTCTGATAGATCGGCACCTTCTCCCCCTCGAAGTCGACGTAATCACGACCCGTATCGACGACGACGAGATCAAAGGGTTCACCCAGTCCTTCATTGGCCATCTGCGCACCGGCGAGCAGGTCGCGGCCAATCTCACGCTCCCAGCGCTCGCCAGACATCGGCGCCAGAATGCCAATGCGAGGGACCTCCTCACGCCCCAATGCCGGGGACCAACCTGCGTCGGGTGCAGAATCCAGATCCACGAGCTCAGTTGGCGGCGTGCTTTCCACAAAAGTCGGTTCACTCACGACAATCCCGGACATGCCTGAGCGGGCCAAGGAGCGAAACATCCCTGTGTTCCCCGTGCTGTCGAGATAGGCCGAATAGAGTTGTCGACTCTGGGCCGTCCACCCCAGTCGACCATACCAACGCGCCTCACCAAACAGGAGGGCGTCCCGTAACCGCTGCTCACCAAGTTGCACCCGGAAGCTCTCCAAGGCGCCGGTGGTGATCGCCCGATTGCCCACGATTGCTGCGAGACGCTCTGCGGCGCTCGCGCGCACCGACAGGGGTGCGGTATCCTCCAGAATGGTGGCATACTCATGCGCCGACTCGTAGAACCGCTTGAGCTGATGATAGGCGTCCCCCGTGAGCAGCCGCGCATCGGCGCTGTAGCGGCTGTCCGGCGCCTGTCGTGTCAGTTCCCGTGCAGCATCGATGGCGGCACCATACGCTGCTAAGGCCTCGGGGCCGGAGCCTGCCTGCACACCCAGGCGAATCAGTGTTCGACTGAGCATCAGCAGAGCAGCGCCGGAACGCTGGTTGGCCCCCAGGTCGGTGACGGCTTGAAAACTCTCCCGTGCGGTCTCGAGATTGCCACGGTCGTAGGCGGTGACGCCTTGGCTGAACTGCTGCTCCGCAGCGCGCAGATATCGTGCCCCCTCGAAGGCGGCATCGACAACCGGCACCAGGCAAGTCGCATTGACAGCCACCACCAGCCATAGACTCCATGCCACGCCTTGTCGCCCCCAGAGTCCCCGGGTACATTCGCTGCTATGGACTGTTGACCCCTGTTTCCTCTTATCCTCAGGCTGCGACAAGACGATGTCCTTTCGAAGGCGCGCCGACAAGCGCGGACAGGCAGATTGGCGTGCTGAAAAGCCCGGGCTCGATCCGGAACAGATTCGCCGCATCATCGAAGAGCAACGGCGGCGGCAGAACCCCGACAACCCGGAAGGTACGGAGAATGCCGGAGTAGAGACTTCGGGAGCCGGTGCCGACACACCGACGATACCGATCTCGGAGCGGCTCGACTTCCATCTCAAGCCACAACAACTCATTGATCACCTCGACGAATTCGTCGTTGGCCAGCATAGAGCCAAGGTGATTCTGTCGACAAAGATCTGCACCCATTTCAATCGCCTCAGTCTGGCTGGCGAAGACAAGGACGAGGTGGGCCGCATCAAGAATAACGTATTGATGATTGGTCCCACAGGCGTCGGCAAGACCTACCTGATTCGTCTGATCGCCAAGCACCTCGGCGTGCCTTTCGTCAAGGCGGATGCCACCAAATTCAGCGAAACCGGGTACGTCGGCGGGGATGTGGAGGACCTGGTCCGCGAGTTGGTCCACGAAGCTGATGGCGACATCGAAATGGCCCAACATGGCATCATCTACCTCGATGAGATTGACAAGATCGCTTCCAGCGGACGCAGTACGGGACCGGACGTCTCCGGCTCAGGTGTGCAGCGCAACCTGCTCAAGCTGATGGAGGAGACCGACGTCGATCTGAAATCCCCGCATGACCTGTCATCGCAGATGGAGACGGTGATCCAAATGCAGCGTACGGGCAAGGCGGAGCGCAAGAAAATCAACACGCGGGACATCCTGTTCGTTGTCAGCGGCGCCTTCTTCGGCCTCGAGGATATCATCGCCCGACGCCTGAACCAGGGCAGCATGGGCTTTCAGGTCTCCGAGGAGGAAGGCCTGGCTGCTTCCGGTGACGGTACCAACCTGTTTCGTCAGACCCGGGCGCAGGACCTAATTGAGTATGGTTTCGAGTCCGAGTTCATTGGACGACTGCCGATAACAGCCGTACTCGACGAACTGACGCGTGATGATTTTCTCTCTATCCTGCGTTCAGATAACAGCAGTGTCATCCTCTCCAAAGTTCGAGATTTCCTCGCCTATGACATCGACTTGACCTTCGACGATGAAGCCCTGGAACGCCTCGCTGATCGTGCCATTGAAGAATGCACTGGTGCACGGGGACTCGTCAGCGCCATGGAAAAGGTATTGCTCGACTACGAATGCCGCCTGCCCTCCCTCGACGTCGATCGATTCACGGTGACAGCGGACATCGTCGAGCACTCAAACAAGGCGCTCGAAGAATTCATCATCGAGCACTCACTGCGGACATGGTGCACGAACTTCGAACAGGACCACGGCATCCATCTCACCTTCACCAGTGGCGCCGCTGCCGATCTGCGGCAGCAGGCAGCCGCCAGCCAGCGACTTCCGGGTGAGTTGTGTGCGGAGCTGTTCTCAGATTACGGGCATGGTTTGAAGTTATTGGAAAAGACCGAATATGAAGTGACGGAAGAAGTCCTCTCCAACCCGCAGGAATCACTCAACGCCATGATCCGCCAGTTATACGCGGCACGACCTGAACAGATATGAATAGTTAGGGGCGGAGTCCGTACTCCTTCTCCTTGCGGTAGAGCGTACTCAAGCCGATTTCCAGCATGGCTGCCGCCTTCCGACGGTCATACCCCACGGCCTTCAACGTTTCTACCAGAGCAAGTTTTTCGATCTGTTTCATCGTCATACCAACGCGTAAACCCTCTTCATCAGCCGCCGCAGGTCTGTTTCGGCGGAGAGGTGCAGGTACGTCAGCAACGTCGAAAATTCGATCAGCAGGTGACATGACGATCATGCCCTCGACGCAATTTTTCAGTTCGCGCACATTGCCCGGCCACTCGTAGCTCATCAGCAGGTCCATCGCCGCCGGTGTCATGGTATGCACATTGCGCTCATTCTCCTCCGAGAACTGGCGCAGAAACTCGTTGACTAGGACTGGCACATCCTCCCGGCACTCGCGCAGGGGGGGAATACGGATTGAGACAACGTTGAGCCGATAGAACAGGTCGGCACGGTAACTGCCATCCTCAACCATCTGCTCCAGATCTCGATTCGTGGCAGCGAGGAGGCGGATATCGGCACGCAACGTCTCAGCGCCACCGACGCGCTCGAACTCACCGCTCTGGATGACCCGCAACAGTTTCACTTGCGTCGCCGGCGACAGGTCCCCTACCTCGTCCAGAAACATGGTGCCCATGTCAGCCATTTCGAAGCGTCCCTTGTGCGAAGTGCGGGCACCGGTAAATGCACCACGTTCGTGGCCGAAGAGTTCGCTCTCCACAATCCCTTCCGGCAGGGCACCGCAGTTGGTCTCGACGAAGGCACGGTCCCGACGCGTGCTGTTCTGGTGAATCGCCTTGGCGACTTCACCTTTGCCGGTACCTGTCTCGCCCGTCAGCAGAACCGTCGCCCGTGATGGTGCGACTTGCTCGATCTGTGCGTAGATCCGTTGCCACGACGAGGACCGTCTGGCGATGCCGCCATACCGGTATCGCTCCTGCAGCCGCCGCTGTAGATCGCTGACCTCACCTACCAGTTGCTGGTGGGACAAGCCGCGATCCAGCACTGCCCGCAGCTTGCCCAGGTTGAGAGGGCGCACCTGGAAATCGTAGGCGCCCTGGCGCATGACCTCCGTTCCCTGTTCGATATCCTCTGCTGTGCCAGAGACGATGGCACAGATTTCGGGGTTGCGCTGCCTTGCGAGCTGAACGACCCGGAAGCCATCGATGCGACTGTCAGACATGTGGCAGATCAGCGCATCGACCGACTCCGAATCCAGGATGTCGTATGCCGCAGCCCCGGCACACGCCCACAGCACCTCAAAGCCCTCCTGGCGCAGATACGAGACCAGTTGCTGGGTAGCCTCATCCTCTGGAGAAGCGACAAGGACGCGGGCTTGAGCTCGTTCGGAGCCAGCAGGCACGGGTTGCGTCAAGTCAGGCAGCCTGCCGTTGCGTGCTGTCGGCAACAAGACTACTCGTCAGCACGTCGACCACCTCTACCAGGACAAAGGTCATCTCATCACGGACCGACGCCGGCAGTTCCAGCAAATCTCGCTCGTTTCGCTGCGGCAGAATGACCGTCGTCATGCCCGCCCGGCGCGCCGCCAGCACCTTCTCTTCGACGCCACCCACGGGTAGCACCCGGCCCCGCAGAGTGACCTCCCCCATCATCGCTACATCGCCACGCACGGGGACTCCCGTCAGCAGAGACACGAGGGCAGTCGTCAGAGCGACCCCCGCGGACGGACCATCCTTGGGGACGCCTCCAGCGGGTAGATGAACATGAATCTCCTGTCCTGCGAGAAAATCTGCAGGCAGGTCCCACGTATCTGCATGCGCACCGACATATGACAGCGCGATCTGCGCCGACTCCTTCATCACGTCCCCGAGTTGTTCGGTGAGACGCAGGCCATCCCCTGCCATTCGAGTCGCTTCGATGTACATCACCTCACCCCCTGCCGGAGTCCATGCAAGACCGGCCACAAGCCCCGATGTCACACCGAAGTCATCGCGCACATCCTCCTCGGTCGAAAGTTTCTCCGGACCCAGGTAGGTACGCACATCATCTACGCCGATTCGAAACGGACCCCGTCCACCCTCCACTACACGCCGAGCCAGCTTGCGCCCCACATTAGCCAACTCCCGCGCAAAATTGCGCAGGCCTGCCTCTCGGGTGTACCCACGAACGATATGTCTCAGGGCGTCGTCGGTGATCTCAATCCTACGCCTGCCCAGTCCACTGGCTTTCAGACTCTTTGGCAAGAGGTGTTTGCGGGCGATCTGAATCTTCTCTTCTTCCGAGTAGCCCGACAATTGCAGGACTTCCATGCGGTCACGCAGGGGCGCCGGGATCGTGTCAAGGCGATTCGCCGTGGCCAGGAAGATGACCTGTGACAGATCCACGGGGACATCGAGATAATGATCGACAAAAGCGTGATTTTGTTCGGCATCGAGCACTTCCAGCAGTGCCGAGGAAGGATCGCCTCGATGATCGGCGCCGACCTTGTCGATCTCATCGAGCTGGATCACAGGATTGTTCGTCCCCGCCTTGCACAGTGCCTGCACAAGTCGACCGGGCATGGCGCCCACATAGGTGCGGCGGTGGCCACGAATTTCGGCCTCGTCATGTACTCCACCGAGGGACATCCGCGCGAATCTCCGCCCAAGCGCGCGCGCCACGGAACGTCCGAGGGAGGTCTTGTCAACACCGGGAGAGCCCACCAGCAGAAGCATGGGGCCGCGGGCACCCTGCTGCTGGCCCCGAAGCTTGACCTTGCCCAGGCCTTCGTGATCTTTCTCTAGAATGTTCCGAGCCCGATCGATATCGGTATGCTCCTTCGAGCGCTTGTTCCAGGGCATGCCCAGCACCCAGTCAAGATAGGTATGTGAAACCGACGCCTCCGCCGCCCTTGCTGGCATGGACTCCAGCCGTTCGAGTTCAAGCTTGGCTTCCCGTACTGCCGCCTCGGGAAGACTGGAATGCTCCAGACGGGCCCGCAGAGACTCATCGGTCTCGTCGGACGTCCCCAACTCGCGTTGATGCTGTCCCATCTCTTGTTGGACCTGACTCTGAATCTTCTGACCCATCTCGAGCAGTGCCAGTTCGTGACCGAGTAACCCCGTCAGCTCCTGCAACCGAGCGCGCACTGAGGTCTCTTCAAGCAATCTCAGCTGCACTTCGTGCGTTGCCGTAGGTAGGGCGGATCCGATCAGATCGGTCAGCAACCCTGGAGTCTCCTGCTGCTCCCGTGCTCCCAGCTTGAGTGGTTTAGGCAGATCGGAGAAATCCACGAAGCGCTGAAACTGGCTGACCAGGTGGTGGGCAAGGGCCTGCTCCTCTGTTTCTCCCGTAAGCACGTCATCCAGTACCTCCACTTCTGCCTGAACCAGTGATTCCAGCGATCGGGGGTGCTTGGCCCGGATCCGCAACAAGGGCTGGAGCAGTGCGCGTGCCCCTCCCTCGGGGAGGCGCAGAACTTGGCGTGACAGCGCTGGCACCGACAAGTGGCCACGAGGATGGTGCCGGCAACTCGCCAGTCTCGTCGGCCGGAATCAGGCCACATGTGGCAGCGTTTGCGACGCCTCGGTGACCTGAAACCAGCGAAACACCTCCGGGCTCAGATCGACCTGATGTGCCGGACCTGGCAATGGCACG
>DPVW01000292.1:0-13727 GCA_003529325.1 Candidatus Latescibacterota bacterium
ACAGTGGAGCCCCCCGCCGCTCCAAGCACGTTTTTCGTAATTTCGATTCCCGTGGCCAACGACAGCACGCGGGTCGGTGAATTGGTCGGCGATCGCGATGATTTTCTAGAGATCGACGACGACACGGGTGGCATGAAGCTGCGCGTCGCCATGCCCCTGCCTCCCGAGTTTGGTGTACCCGACGTGCTCGGTAGGGCCGAAGTCGGCGAGAATCTCGCGGTGACGCCTACAGCCAACAGCTTCAGCACCGCCATTGGTGACCTGTCGATTCCGGGTCAGACAAACCCCGAGGTCGAGGTTCGCTTGAGCACGCTACTGGGTCGCGAACTGCCGACGGGAACGACCATCCCCCAGTTGCCGGGGTCGGATTTTGACCTCGAAGTGCCTCTGTCGCTGGCGAACGTCACGGCCCTCGAGATCGCCACAGGCGGTCTGTCCATCTCCTTGGACAACGGTTTTCCCATGGACATCGTCAACCTCACCCTCATCCTGCGAGACAACGGCGCCGGGGGTGCCATTGTCGATCAGATCGATCTGGGCACGGTCGCTGCCAATGGTGGCAGCGCCTCAGGTCGTTTCTCTCTGGCCGGGCGTACGATCAGCGGCGACCTGGCTCTTACCCTCACTGGTGGTACCGCCGACGGGGAGAATCTGACCGTCGACGGCGACCCCAGTCTCGTCATCAACTCCGAGCTTGAGACCCTGCTGGTTACCGAAGCGACGGCGTTGATTCCGCAACAGGAATTTCAGGACGACCAGACGCTGAACTTCCCCGATGACCGCATCCAGGTCATTGAGGCGGTCATGAGTGAGGGGGGCCTCACGCTGGTGGTGACGAACAACATTCCCATCATCATGGAAGTGGAGTTGTCTCTGCCGGATCTGCAAGACGCCGAGGGCAACCCGCGGGTATTTCTGATCGATTCGTTGATTTCCGGTGTGCCACGAACGATCAGTTTCGACCTGGCGAACAACACCTTCGCCCCAGCCGATCCGCTGCAGATGCGAATCGCGTACCGGGCACGAACATTCGCGTCCGATACGGAAGTGACGATTCGCTCGGCTGGCGAGATCGACATCCAGGCTTTGACGCAGAAGCTGGTTTTCAGCCGTGTGCAGGGCCGCTTGAACCAGATCAGCATCGCCCTTCCCGAGGAAGAGCGGAGCGTAGAGTTCCCCGAGGGCCTGGATAACGTCAATATCGCGACGGCGAATTTGTCTGTTTATGTCACCAGTGGTGTCGGCTTCCGGGCCGATGTAGACATCCTGTTTACTGGGACCAACGCGAAGGGCACCGAGACCTTGGTGGTGCGCGAAACCTTCAACCGCGGCAACCCGGCCAATCCCGTCCGCGACGTCTTGTCCGTCGGTGGCGACGAGTTAACACGGTTTCTTAACCATCTGCCCACGACGATCAAGGTCGAGCCTGTTGTCATCATCGGTGCTGGTGCTGAGGAGGAGCTCATCGAGACCCATCACTTCGTTTCTCTCGACAGCGTCGTATTTCTCACCAAACCACGGCTGACGATACTCGCCGATACGCGCATCGATCCCGACCCCGAGGATGTCAGCTTCCGTGACTCCGAAGCGCGGGACAAGATCGAGACCAATTTCAACGAGGCCGTGGTGCTGACGACCATCGAGAGTAGCATCCCCGTCGGAGTCGGTGTGCGTCTATACATCTCTTCGGATCTGGCCACCGTGTACACCAACCCGACGATCACGGTACCGGACATGTCGCTACCGCCATTTCAGGTGCCGGCGGCGCCTGTCGACGCCAATGGTCTCTCGGATGGAACCATCACTGCATCCGACTCACTGGTCCTTGGAAAGCAGGATGTCCTCGAGTTCATCCTCGAGGATGATCCAACAAAGTCGCTGTTCTCCGGCGTGCGCGTAACGCTGCCGGCCACAGGGGCCGAAGTCGAGATTCGCGCTACGGATTTTATCAATGTCATCGCCGGCCTGCGTGTTGAGCTCGAGCTCAACGCAGACCTGCTCAAATAGGTGAGAGAGGAGAGGAGAACCAATATGACGATCAAGACGATCCGCTTCGCTCTCGCCGTCGTCCTGCTGGCCACACAGGCTGCACAGGCCATCGGCTACGGCGACGCACGACCTCGAGCCATGGGTCTTGCCGGTTCGTATACGGCCTTGGCCCGTGGTGTCGAATCCCTGTACTGGAACCCCGCCAACCTGGCTCTCAAGGACGGACCCAAGGTCTCGATTCCGATGGAATTGGGTTTCAGTTACGTCCTGGAGAACAACAGCTGGTCCGTTTCCACGTACAATGACTTCAATGGTGATTTCATCGACGAGGGCATGAAGGATGACATGCTCTCCGACCTGGGTAAGGAAGGGCTGCAGTTCAATACCGATCTCGGGTTGTTCGTGCCCCTGGTGGGTGGTGTCGCATTCCCGATGCCCTGGGGGATCAGCAGCGCTATGGCCCTCGACGTACGAATGGGTGTCGAGGGACAGATACCACGGGACATGATCGAGTTCATGCTGCGTGGCAACCAGTTCGAGCGCGAGCGCATCGCTGCCGGACGGGACCCGAACTACGACATCGCCGAATGGGATGGCGAGGCCTGGGCTTTGGGAGTGTTCAGCTGGGGTTTTGCCAAGCCCTGGATCCCGCCGCCGCTGGCGCCCTACGTAAGCCAATTCGCCGTCGGAACCACCCTGAAGGTTATGGGAGGCGGATTGGCGGAAGTGACCGACTCAGAGGGTGGTTTCGTCACCCGCGTCAGCGGCACAGAGATGAGCGCCAGTGGTGTCGCCCGCCATGCCTTTGGCATCGGCTTCGGCATGGATCTGGGCGCCGTCGGCGTCACCAAGGACGGCAGGACCACGGTGGGTCTGTCCCTGGTGAATTTGCTGGATGCCATGAACTGGAGTATCGAAGGCCAGCAGGACTCGGTATATGTCACCGCTATAGGCGTCAGCGTTACCAGCTTTACGGGCAAGGACGGCTTCGACGAGATCTTTGACAACCCCCGTGAAGTGACTCTGTCTGATGGTCGAATCGATACCGTCTTGGAGGGTGACGTGGACGCAGCAATCTGGGACAACGGTGATCCCGTGTTCCGTACGCAGAGAGATATCGACAGTTTCAGTCGGTCACTCCCCGCGATGCTACGCTTGGGCGTAGCGCACACGCCGTTCCGGCGACTCACGGTAGCCCTCAACTATGACCAGGCCTTCAGCTCCGGCATGGGGATCGACAGTACGCCACGTGTCTCTCTGGCCACCGAGTATCGACTGGTGAACTGGTTTCCATTGCGCTTTGGCCTTTCTGGTGGGGGCCGGGCCGGACGATCTTCGGCAATCGGCATCTCATTCGGACCCTTCAACGTCAAGCGTTTCGAGATGGTACTGATGGAGATGTCAGTCAGCAATCGGGGTGGATTCTTTCCCGGTTCTTCCCAGGGCCTGGGGTATTCCGTCAATCTGCTGAGAATGCATATCAATCATTAGGAACCATGCAGTTTTTGCACTTGAGGGGGTCGACAGCGATGTCGGCCCCCTTTTTTTATTGAAAGTCTGCCAAAATCGAGAAAAATATCTGGCCGATATAAAGAGCCTGCCGATAGAGAAGAATAGCGGGTACCTCGTTCATTTCCCCATGCCGCCTCTCCAGCAAGACCGAAGCGACCACCATCAGTACAGAGGAGGACGGCGCGGCAGACGCCGTTCTGCTTTCGGTAGGACGCCGAATAGACATCGATTACGCCCAGCAGGTGCTGGAGACGGAGTTGGGTCAATCCTTCGCTAGCGCGTTGCGCAAAGCCGGGATCGAGGGCCAGGCCCTGGAGGACGTACTCTCCGGAGCCCTGGATCTGTCACCGGAGGCCACGGCGAAGCGCATCGTCGAATTTGCCACGTCGTTCTTTGGTGCATTTCAGACCAACAACGCCGACCAGGAAGGCGACGCACAGATCGACGGTTTCCCAGCTCATCAAGGATGCGGTGGAGGTAGGCTTCGCTCAGTCACGGGATATCCTGGAGGGGATCGATGACTTCGCCGATCAGCAACGAGCGTCGCTGGCAGTGCCACCCAACGAGGTACCTGAGGAACCACTCGCGATATAGTGCCCCGCGGCGCAAATCCTGCGGTTTATGGGCGCCGATGCATCCCGGCTCGGCGCCCATATAATCCACACTACTTGCGCCGCGGGGCACTAGCAGACTGGCAAAGATGCACACAGAGCGCTTCGATACAATCCTGCGTCGGGGCGTTTTTTGCGTTCTGTCAGAAATGCATGACCTGTGGTGATGTCTGCCAGAGAGGCACCAATCGCTGAAAAATCGTTGATTTACCAGTCTATTATCCCTCGTCATCACCCTCGGCCCGATTTTTGCAATCCCTCCGGCGTGCGGACGTTCAGTTGGACAGCATCGACCGGAAATGAGGATCCATGAACCAGGATCGACTTACCCACAGATCACAGGAGGCTCTACAAGCGGCGCAGAGCCAGGCACAACGTCGAGGACACCCAGATATGGACGTTCCCCATCTGATTCTGGCATTGCTCGAGCAGGAGGGTGGCGTCGTACCACGGATTGTGCAACGGATCGGCGTCGACGCAGCAGTCCTGAGCCAGCGGGTCGATGAGGCCTTGGGCAAATACCCGCGGGTCAGCGGGGACAGCGCCGATGTACGTATGTCACAAGCGCTCTCGGAAGTGTTAAACGCAGCCGAGGCGGCGTCCGACGAGTTGCGCGACGACTTCATCTCAGTGGAGCACCTCGCGCTGGCCGTGATCGGGGCGGGCAGGACCGAGACGGGGCGCATATTCAGCGACGCCGGTGTCACCCGTGAACGCTTCCTGCAGGCTCTGAGTACGATACGCGGATCTCAGCGAGCGACTTCGGCTGACCCGGAGGCTAGCTACGAGGCCCTGGAGAAGTACGGCGTAGACCTAGTCGCCCAGGCGCGTGCAGGCAAACTGGATCCGGTCATCGGACGGGATGATGAAATTCGGCGCGTCATCCGAATCCTGTCGCGCAAGACAAAGAACAATCCCGTGTTGATCGGGGAACCAGGTGTGGGCAAGACGGCCATCGTCGAGGGGCTGGCCCAGCGCATCGTGCGTGGTGATGTGCCGGAATGGATGAAGGACCGTACCCTCTTCAGTCTGGACATGGGGTCCCTGATCTCCGGCGCCAAATATCGCGGCGAGTTTGAGAAGCGTCTGAAGGCAGTGCTCAAGGAGATCACCGAGAGTGATGGACGAATCCTGCTGTTCATCGACGAGATCCACAACATCGTCGGTGCCGGCCGGACGGAGGGCTCGACGGATGCGGGCAATCTGCTCAAGCCCATGTTGGCGCGTGGCGAGTTGCACTGCATCGGGGCGACGACACTGGATGAGCATCGCCAGCAGATCGAGAAGGATGCCGCCCTGGAGCGTCGCTTCCAACCCGTCATGGTCGACGCACCGGGTGTGGAGGACACGATCTCCATCCTGCGTGGTCTGCGCGAGCGCTACGAAGTTCACCATGGTGTGCGCATCCAGGACAATGCGCTGGTGGGCGCTGCCGTGCTCTCCGACCGTTACGTCAGCGATCGTTTCCTGCCGGACAAGGCGATCGATCTGGTGGACGAAGCATGCGCCTCGATCCGTACCGAGATCGACTCCATGCCGGCCGAACTCGACAGCGTCACACGCCGGGTCATGCAGTTGGAGATCGAGGCGGCGGCGCTGAAAAAGGAACGAGACAGGGGGAGCAAGGAGCGTCTCGAATCTCTGCGGCGGGAGCTGGCCGGACTGCAGTCAGAGGCAGACGCCATGCGGGCCCAGTGGCAGCAGGAAAAGGCTGCCATCGACCATGTCCGCCAATTGCGCGAACAGATCGAGGCCGTACGGCGCGACATCGAGGCCGCCGAACATCGAGCCGATCTGAACAAGGCAGCGGAGTTGAAATATGGCAGGTTGCCGGAGCTGACCAAAGAACTGACCGAGTGCGAGAGTGATACCGCCGCAACCGCCGATGTGCGCTTGTTGCACGAGGAGGTAACCGAGGAAGAGATCGCCGAAATCGTCTCGCGCTGGACGGGCATCCCGGTGACAAGACTCGTGGAAGGGGAGCGAGAAAAACTTCTGCGCCTCGATGAGATCCTGCACGAGCGTGTCATCGGACAACAGGAGGCGGTGCAGCTTGTCGCCGATGCCGTCATCCGTGCGCGCGCCGGTATCAAGGACCCGCGTCGACCGATCGGCTCGTTTCTTTTTCTCGGTCCCACCGGTGTGGGCAAGACGGAACTGGCCAAAACTCTCGCCCAGGCGCTGTTCGACTCGGAAGAGAATGTCGTGCGCATCGACATGTCCGAGTATATGGAGAAACACGCCGTCTCCCGACTGCTCGGCGCCCCCCCAGGCTATGTGGGTTACGAGGAGGGCGGGCAGCTGACCGAGGCGGTGCGCCGCAAACCGTATGCGGTGGTCCTGTTCGACGAGATCGAGAAGGCGCATACCGACGTCTTCAACACGTTGCTGCAGTTGCTCGACGACGGTCGCCTCACAGACGCGCAGGGACGGACGGTGAGCTTCAAAAATACCGTCGTCATTATGACGTCGAATATCGGCTCCCACCACCTGATGGAGGTCTCCGAGAATGCCAGGGATCAGGTCATGGATGAACTACACAATCACTTTCGTCCCGAGTTTCTCAACCGGATCGATGATATCGTGCTGTTCAAGCCATTGTCTGTTGACGAGATCGAAAGCATCGTCGAATTGATGGTCGCAGATCTCAAGCAGCGTCTGGCGGCGCGACGCATCGATCTGAACACGAGTGCGGCGGCGCGACATTTCATCGCTGAACAGGGCTACGATCCGGTCTTTGGCGCTCGACCCTTGAAACGATATATCCAGCGTCAGTTGGAAACCCGAATCGGCCGCGCCCTGATCGCCGGTGATATCGTCGATGGCGGCACAATTTCTGTCGATCTCGAAGACGGGGAACTGAAGGTGCGCTACGGCGGGCAGCCTGACGAGGGCATCGCACCGAAAGCGGCTTGAAAACAACAGGCGGGGTGCGTGTTCGGGAACCGGCTGGGCACGGCCTTCGTCCACAATAGGCGATTGAGACGACAACAGGATCAAGGAGAGAAAAATCGTGAAGCGAACGATCACCATTACCTGTGCGGCGCTGCTCTGTCTGGCTCAGATGGCGACACCGGCGACGGCGGTAGGACTACAGGATCTGCAACAGTTTTCGGATGCCTTTGCTGAACTTGCGGCGCGCGTGAAGCCCGCCGTGGTGGCCATCAAGACGGAGACGGAGATCAGGGGGCGAGGACAACAGACCCCTTTCGATGAATTTTTTCGTAAGAATCCGTTCTTCCGCAGGCCTCAGGGCCAGGATGGCGGTATACAGGAAGGTTTGGGCTCGGGTGTCATCGTCAGTAAGGATGGCTACATCCTGACAAATAACCACGTCATCACCAACGGGCGCCGCGGGGATGACGCCGTCGCCGACCGCATCGTCGTCGAAATGGACGATCTGCGCTCCTTCGAAGCTGAAGTCGTCGGACGCGATCCAGGAACGGATCTGGCGGTATTAAAAATCGATGCCGGTGGCGAACTGCCCTATCTGCCTTTCGGTGACTCCGATGACTTGGATGTGGGCGAGTGGGTGGTGGCCGTGGGCAATCCATTTGGCCAACTGCACACCGTGACGACGGGAATCGTCAGCGCCGTGGGGCGTAGTGCTCACCTCAGCGATTACGAGGACTACATCCAGACGGATGCGGCGATCAATCCAGGCAATTCCGGTGGCGCACTCGTCGATACGCGGGGAGAGTTGATGGGGATCAACACAGCCATCGTTTCCCGCTCCGGCGGCTACGAGGGCATCGGTTTCGCGATTCCGTCGAATCTGGTCAACAAGATCATGTCCCAACTTGTCGAACACGGAGAGGTGCGCCGGGGACTGCTTGGGGTTTACATGGCTGCAATCGATGCCGACAAGGCTACGGCTCTGGGGCTCGACTCCCGCAAGGGTGTGCTGATCACGGAGATCAGCAAGGATTCACCGGCGGAAGCGGCAGGATTGCAGGTCTACGATATCATCCGCAAAGTCGATGATCAGCCGACCGATACCCCCGGGGCACTCAAGACCCATATCGCCCACACGCCACCAGGAACGAATGTTCGTCTGCAGATTCTGCGCGATGGCGACGAACGTACGTTCAATGTGGAGTTGGCCAGGCGTGATGCAGACCAGCTCGCCGCCGTCGAAAAACCCCGAAAAGCGGAGAAACTTGGCATGACCGTGCAGGGCTTGACGGCAGAGGTCGCCCAGCATTTCGGTCTTGATGTCGAAGCGGGTGTTCTGGTTGCCGAAGTCCACAGAGGGTCGGCGGCAGCTCGCGCCGGTGTGCGTCCCCGCGACCTGATCGTCGAGATCAATCGCCAGGCTGTGCGCTCCGTGAGCGAATACGAGGAGGCACTCGAGGCTGCTCAGGGTACGGCGCTGTTGATGATTCGACGCGTTCGAGGCGAGGGTATCCGTACCGATATCGTGGTTTTGCGTCTACCGGACTGACCCGATTTCGTATCTCTACGACAGGATACCGGGGCCCGGTTCCCTATATCCCTTGACGGCACGGCCGACAATCCCGGACTTTGGTTGTTGTGATTCACCGACCCCGATGGCCGTGACCTACCGACCGATATGGCATAGTGACAGCGGACGCCACGTCCTGTTGCGCAGTAGCCTGACACTGGCCGGTCCGTGTCATGGCGGCCAGCTGCTCTGCGCTGCGAGTGGACCCTTCCAGTTGTATCTCGATGGCATCCGGGTTGCAGGTGCACCGGGCGGCGCCGCCACCGAGTCTCCCCTCTGGTATCCACGAGACGTCTCCGGTAGCTGGGACGCAGCTGAACACGAACTCGTCGCAGTGATTGATGGTGGCCCGCAGGATGGGGCTCGGTGGTTTGCCATTCACGGTGAGCTTACCGCCTCGGCCACAGGCACGACATCCCACACAATCGAATCCGGCTTGCACTGGCACTCCCTCGAACTGCCACCGGCACCAACCGCTACGGAAGCGGACGAACGCTTCAGCGCGCTGGAGGATCCACGCGCCGAGGGTTTGGTCTGGCAGGGGGTGGTCACCGTCGACGCCACCCCCGTCGGCACAGCCCCCGATATCGAGGAGCAGCAAATCGAGGCGAGAGAGTTCGTCGCATTTGAGGAAACCGAAGCGGGCAACGGACTCACGTTCTCGCCCGTGGCGGCAATGCCCCGACGAGGCAAGTTTGTTCACAGCGACGATCTGTTGGCGGGTCCCGCACCGGCGGCATCCCTGCAGACACCCGCAGAGCGTGGATTTACCTTCGTTCTCGACTTTGGCCGAATCGTCACCGGTATTCCCAATCTGCGGTTGCGAGATGGGCGATCGGGGATCGTCGACATCGGTCTGGCCACCACCTGGGGGCACATCGAGCGCCGACTGCGATACGTATGTGGTTCCGGTCGCCAGGATTGGTTCGCCCTGCACCCGGTGCGTCTTCGATACGCCGTCATTCATCTGAGCGGTTTCGACGAGGAATGCCAGTTGGAACGCCTCGCCATCTGTGTCGGTACCGTCCCCGTGGTTGCCACCACGACTCTCGAGCTGGGGGAATCCTTCGACAGTACGTGGACCCAGGCGCCTGTGGCACTTCGCAACGGCAGACTGAACATCTATGACACGATACCGCCGCCACAGAGTTGCGACTGGCTCGGGGTCATGGCGTTGGCAAGCAACGACGCCGCCCGGACCGGTCACACCGCCACCACCCGCGCGACACTCCTCGGCCGGGCACCCGGAGGTGTCGGAGCGGCCGGCTCGGCCTTCGCCGCCTGCCTGGAGGTTTACCATCTGTGGTCGGGTGATGACGATACCGTACGGCGGCTTTTGCCGGCGGCCGTGTCCTCGGCGATGGCTGCGACCGAGGGGCTTCCCAGCACACAACAGATCGCCGAGCAAGCGATGGGTGCCGCCGCTGCGGCGCGCACCTGTCGGCGATTGGGTCGCACGACAGAAGCCGATGACTGTGAAACGCGGCTGCAGGGCCTGTTCGCGGCCATCGAGTCGCGTTGGCGGGACCCGGCTGGTCTCTACGTTGACACAGCTGCAGGGGAGCAGGCCAATCAGTTCACGCAGACCCTTGTGTTGCTTGCCGGTGCGCCATCCGCGGAGCGTGTATCACGGCTGGTGACATCGATGCGGGGTTCAGGTGTGACGCCCGTGGCAGATCTGCGCCAGGCATTCTTCCTCGCCGAGGCCCTGTGGCGTAGCGGTCAGTCGGCGCGGGCCCTCGCGGTGGTGCAGAATCAGTGGCTGCGCATCGCTGATCGTGACGGCTTCACTTGGCGGGACAAACGCGGTGCGGAAGCAGATCGACTCGCTCCGGGTCCAGACTATCTGCTGGTCCGATGGCTGCTTGGAGTGACACCGCTGGAACCTGGATTTCGTCGTACGCAGATCCGGCCCGCCTTTGCCCTGATTCCACGCGCACGAGCGGAACTGGTGACGCCAAATGGGTCGCTGCGCTTGTCATGGCGCACGGTGGATGCACACGAAGATGAGAACACGACATTGACCGTGGAGATCGAGGGCGACGGCAGTACGGAAGTAACCATCGATCGCGGCGACCGGCGCCAGCCAACGCTCAGTGTCAATGGCGAAGTCGTGTGGCGCAACGAGAAGATGTATCCGAATCCCAGTGTCCAGGAGATCGCCGCCGAAGAGGATACGGTAACCCTCGTATTGAATCGCCCCGGGACGTGGAACATCCTTGTCGAATGACCACCGCTTCGCTGCACACAGCCATCCGAGAACCGCGCCAACCGGGTGACCGGCGACCACCGCTGCTGATTGTCCTGCACGGCTATGGTAGTGACGAGGCCGACCTGCTCGGCCTCGCCGACTACCTGGATCCTCGATTCCGTGTCATCGCGGCCCGCGCCCCGTTGCCCCTCGACATGGGAGGCCATGCCTGGTTCCCCATCGAGTTCACCGTCGCCGGGGTCGTTGTCGATTACGAGGTGGGCGAGCGGTCGTTGGACCAACTCAGTCGATTGCTGACGCAGTTGCAGCAGGACTCTGGCAACGATGCCGGTGATACGGTCGTGCTCGGCTTCAGTCAGGGCGGTGCCATGGCCCTCGAGTTATTGCTGAGGCGACCAGATGACATCGGTGGTGTCGCTTTCCTGAGTGGGTTGTGGTCGAAGAAGCGTATGCCGGCGGAGCCCGCTTCGGCTGGTGTACGAGGAAAACCGGTGCTGCAGACACACGGTGTCGGTGATCCATTGATCCCCATCGCCGAGGCCCGTATCTCGCGGGATCTGTTCGGCGAACTCGGGGTGGAACTGACGTACCAGGAATACGACATGGGGCACCAGATCGATGCCGATTGTCTGCGCGATCTCAGCGACTGGCTGCGAGTACGTATCGACGGCGACTAGCACTAGCTAGTCCAGCAGCGAGCGCAGACGGCGTGACGTGAGACGGTGACCCATCAGCGGTTGCGACCGCCGCTGGCTGGACTGCTGCCAGATGGCGAAGAGACCGTCGTCATCGGCGATGGCACAGACGTAGCGATTGCAGCCCGAACCGTGTGGGGATACGAAGGCCGGCTGCAACAGACTCAAGCGCCGCAGACCCTCCGGAAAGTCGGCATCGATCCCCCAGGCTACGCCACCCAATTCCTCGCAGGAATAACCCCGTGGTCGGCTCACGCCGTGGTGGTGCGTGTCGTGGGCCCGCAGGCACTCGGCACCGTCGTAGAAGTACAGACTGAGTGCCGGCAGGTCAGCGAAGACCCCGATGCGGGGCACGGGCAGTCGACAGGTGATCCGACTGGCGGCGACATCCCACACCGGGCCCCGCCCAAAGAAGTCGTCGCCACCGCAGATAATGTCACCCGCCTCGTCGATACGGGCCCAGCCGCTGGCACTGGATGACCAGTTGTACGGATGGGTGCAGTAGAGCAAGAGCCGCTCCGTCACATTGGATGGATCCAGCCCTGGGGATAGATTCGGGTCCTTTACATGTAGATAGGCCGGATCGTCACCTGTCAGGATGCGGCGCAGGCCGCTGCCCGCGTCGAGTCCGGCGCTGCTTGCGGCGCCGAAGCGGTCGATAGCCCACACGCCCGTTCCCGGCTTCTGGAAGGACTGCAGTCTTTTCGGATATCGCCGTTGACGCTCCGTGGAAAGAAAGATCTGGGCTCCGTCCGAGGTCACATGCAGGGCAGCACCTTCGATACTGAGGACGGGAGAGCTGCCACCGATCTCTTTTTTGGACCACGCAGCCACCTTGGCGAAGGTGCGCCCATCGTCGGTCGAACGTAACAGCGCCAACTCCCGGCCACGGGGCCCGGCAGCCAGTCCGGTGCGACTGTCACCGGCGTCACGGTAGCGCCCGACCATGAGCAGACTGCCATCGGTGTCCCGCACCACGTTGCCACCACCGAACCAGTAGCCCTCTGCCGGCTCTGTTGGTGTCACCAGAACGCGACCCTGACGAACATCGACAAGGGCCCGCGCCAACCGCAGCAGCTTTGCCTGCTGGCCCGCGTCCAGGATGGGGTCACTCAAGAGGGTTCTCCAGCATGCCAGCCCGAGGCCTCAGAGCGCACGATCGACGTCATCGCATCAAGCCAGCGTGGATGGGCATTCAGACAAGGCGCCAGATGCAGCAACTCGCCCCCGGCGGCGCGGAAGATCTCTCCCCCTTCATGGCCGATTTCGTCCACTGTTTCTAGACAATCCGCCGTGAACCCTGGACATGTGGCCAGCAGCTTCTTCACACCTTCATCAGGCAACCCGGCCAGGACATCCTCCGTGTATGGTTGCAGCCACTCTTCTTTGCCGAAGCGGGACTGAAAGCCCTGGACCCATTGCTCGGATTGCAGTCCGAGCGCATCGGCGAGCAGTTGTCCCGTGCGCAAGCAATGCTGGCGATACGGGTCCCCCTCCTCGACATAACGTCGCGGGATGCCGTGAAATGTTATCAGATAGCGATCGGGGACGGATCCCATCGCCTGCACCTGCTCCTCAACGATCACTTTCAGGCTGTCGATGTAGTCGGCGTGCTCGAAGTAGGGTGGGATGAAGCGGATCGTCGGCATGCGCCGTCGGCGGTCGAAGAAGAAGGTGCCGCGGCGACCGAAGGCCGCGCGGGTAACGGCGTCATAGATCGAGCCCGTCGTCGCGCAGGAGAACTGAGGAAACATGGGCAGTACGACGATCCGCTCGATGCCTTCGGCGGCAAACTGTGCCATAGCGACATCGATACTCGGATGACCATAACGCATGCCGACGAGGACACGATAGCCGTCACCGAGTCGCGTCTGCACACCCTCCTGTTGGGCCCGGGAGTGCACGAGCAGGGGCGAGCCGTCCTTGGTCCAGATACGCTGGTAGAGGCGTGCCGAACGTGCCGGCCGGCGGGTGAGGATGAACAGGTACAGAATGGGCCACCATTTCAGCGGGTGCAGATCGATGACGCGGCGGTCGGACAGAAACTGTCTCAGATAGGGCCGCAAGGCCTTCGCTGTGGGCGCCTCCGGCGTGCCCAGCTGGGCGATCAGTACCCCCACTCGGGGGTCGGGTCGGGCAGGTGAATCGGTCATGGCCTCGTCATCGGTTTGCCGGCGATTGCGCAACCTGCCTATCTTGGCAAGGTTTCCGTGTCACCGGAGTGGTGAATATACCTCCTCCTC
>DPVW01000292.1:14069-49192 GCA_003529325.1 Candidatus Latescibacterota bacterium
TCCTCCGGGGGCCACCACCGCGAAAAGGATGCAATCCAATATGCGCTGTGTTTTCGTCGGTCTCGAGTATTCCGGCAAGTCCACTTTGATCGATCTGCTCACTGCGTACTATCGACAGCGCAGCCTGCGGGTGCACGGGGATGACCATTTCACCATCCCCGACTCGACGCTGAGTCCCGAGTCGCGGGCGGCCTATGTCGATTATCCGAATGACGTGAAGGAGCGCCTGCAGCGCATGCAGTTGCAGTATCACGTCGAGGTCATGCGCAACTACGATCACGTCATGATCGCCGGTTGGCACATCGAAGAGGCCATCTATTCGGAGATGTATGGCGAAGATCCGGAGAATCCGTATTATCCCCGATACGCCTACAGGCATCAGCGCTTGTATGAGGTGCAGGTCCTTGAGTCCAGGTTGCCCGACGTGGTGTTGATCCATGTCACCGCCAGCGACGACAAGATTCGTGCCCGTATGGCTGAGCAACCGCACCAGTATCCGATTATCAAGTCAGATGATGTGCCGGAGCTCAGGCAGCGTTTCGCCGCCGAAGTCGATAAGTCACTGTTTACGCACAAAGGGCTGCTCGTGGAGATCGACACGACGGACTCGACGCCACAGCAGTCGCTCGATGAGTTGTTGGGCAAGACGGAGCCACTCATTACCCAGGGCGAGTTGGCCCTGCGCCATCTGCCGGTTCCCGAAGGTCCCTACGACGTGGTCTACGAGAACGGCGAACGACGCATGGTGCCAAAAAGCGAATAATCATCACGTGGCGCGCGGCCTGCGCGCCTGTTGCACTGCGGTGTTTGGGGGAGGGCCTCAAGACGCCGACCATGGGACTGACAAGGAGAACAGCCGGGTCACGAGATCAATCGGTAGACGAAAACACAAATCAAGATTACTTCGTACACTGACTAGATCACACGACTCAGGAGGTTCGTCCTTTGTATCACGCAAAAACCCTCGCAGCCCTGGCGGCAGCAATTCTGCTATATGCCAGCGCCATCGAAGCACGTCCCCATCGTCTCACACAGGTTCCCAATGGCACGAATATCGGGTGTGTCCTGTGCCACCTCAATCCAGGCGGTGGCGGTGCGCGCAATCCCTTTGGCGGCGAAATAGAGAACGGCTTTCTGTCCGAATTTGACGTCGTCTGGGGACCGGAGCTAGCGGCTCTGGACTCGGATGGCGATGGTGCCACTAATGGCCAGGAGTTGCTCGACGCGGATGGCCTCTGGGCTATCGGCGACGACAATCCCGGGAATGTCGATGATGTGACCCTGGCGGGGGATGATGAGAGTTTTCCGCCCTCACCGGTTGCGACGGCAGTTGCCTCGTCCACCTGGGCCCAGGTCAAATCCGCCTTCCGTGACCTCGTAGACTAGTCTGCTGCAGCACGGGCCCCGTCTGACGGTGGGTCCGTGTCAGCCCCGCCCCCGTCTTTCCGCAACGAGGTTTCCATGTCCGATTCTCCGCCGCTGGTGGGTCCGACACGCCGTTGGGTGAGTGCCCTGCTCAGTCTCGGCTTCATCAGTACGATCTCCGGCTTCGCCGGCACCATCCTCGCTTACTTGTGGCCTGCCGCCGGTGGTGGTGGCAGTGAGTTCCTCGTCGGTTCGCACGGCCCCCTGCGGGCGGAGGACATCGACTCGGATGGCAGTGTTGTGGGCCGTTCGCGGCTCGGCAAGATCCTGGTTGTACGCCGACCGGATGGCCTCGTTGGTATGCAGGCGACCTGTACCCATCTGGGCTGCACGGTCGCGTGGAATGCCACCAGTCAGCTGGTGGAGTGCCCTTGTCACGGTGCGCGCTATAATCTGCACGGCGAAGTGCTCGCAGGTCCGGCACGAGAAGCATTGGGTCTGGTGTCGTTGACCATCGAAGAGGATGGCATCCGCGTGCGTCCGCCGCTGGAGGGATAATCGGTGCAGCGACTGTGGGAGTGGTTCGACGAACGGCTGCATCTGGCACCCGTGCGACGGGCTCTGCTCGACAATCTGCACAAGCCCGTGCCTGGCCACGTGAATTGGCTGTTCACGATGGGGGCAGCCCTGATTCTGCTGCTCAGCGTGCAGCTGTTGACGGGGGTCCTGTTGATGGTGTATTACAAACCGACAGGGCGGGAGGCTTTTGCCAGTATCGAGTCGATCATGTACGAGGTGCCCCTCGGTTGGTTGATCCGCTCGGCCCACAACTGGGGCTCCCATCTGATCGTCATCCTGGCTCTGCTGCACATGTTCCGCGTGTTTTTCTACGGCGGTTTCAAGAAGCCGCGAGAACTCACCTGGATCGTCGGCGTAATGCTACTGGCTGTGATCCTGGGGTTTGGCTTCACCGGCTATCTGTTGCCGTGGGACCAGGTCGCCTACTGGGGTACCGTCGTCGCCACGGAGGCGCCGGCTTCGTTGCCCGTGCTCGGACCGATTACGCGAGAGTTCATGATTGGCGGTAACGAGGTCGCCGATGCCACCCTAGGCCGGTTCTACGTCGTCCACGTGTTCCTGCTGCCGTTGCTGCTTCTGAGCCTCATGGGACTGCACCTGCTGCTGATACGGTATCAGGGTATCTCATCGATGCGTCGTACAGATGAACCAGAGCCGACGCCGGCCCAACTGCGTGTCGATGGTGGTGAACCATTTTTTCCCAACCACGTTCTCAGGGACAGTGCGACGATGTACGTGATTTTCGGCGTGCTCGTCAGCCTGGCGCTGCTCTACCCGGCACACATCGGCTCGCCGGCGGATCCTCTCAACACCCCTGCGGGCATCAAACCAGAATGGTATTTTCTCCCCGCCTATCAACTGTTGAAGTATGTGCCTGAAGTCGTGGGCGTGAATATGCCGCCCCTGCTGGTGCTCGTGTTGGTCCTACTCCCCCTGGTGATCGATACCTCGCCGGAGCGACACCCCGGCCGTCGCCCCCGTGTCGTGGCTGGCTGGCTGATCGTTTCTGCTGTGATCGGACTGCTCGGCGTCCTCGGTCACCTGTCCGAGACGTCGAGCACATTCTTCGGCACGACGTATCACTTCGACGTGCAGGGCGTACCTCATCGCGTGGTGGACGTCGCCGAAGGTGGAGAAGAAGGGGGAGAAGACTGATGCGATGGCTGGCACTGCTGAGCCTCGTGCTCGCCTGGCCTGCTGGCGCTCAGGATACGCCAGAGGTGCCCGAGGGGCAGGTCTCACTCGACGATGTGTGGTGCACGGTCTGTCACTTCGAACAGGGCGATGAGTTTGCCTTGAGCGTGCATTATCAGCGCGGTCTGCTATTGTGCAATGACTGTCATGGCGGCAATCCCTTCGAGCCAGACGCCGAGGTGGCCAAAGCCCAGGACACCGGATTTATCGGTAAACCGACGCGCTCTGATATCGTCACCCTCTGTGCCAAATGCCACAGTGGCCCGGCAGAATTCTTCGCGCTGGGACCGCACGCGGACGACACCGATCCCGACAGTCCGACCTGTGTCACCTGTCACCAGAACCATCTCGTCATCGATGCGACCCTGGCGTTGATGGACACGACTTGTGCGGTCTGTCATCGAGGCGATAGCCGGGTCGAGAAAAGAGTCACCGCCATCGAGTCGAAGCTGGCGGGGGCCGAGGCGAGTCTCGTAGCCATGGCCGTGCGCTTCGACAGCCTGCAGGGACTCGATGCGGGACTGCGGCGTTCCGTCGGACTGCTGGAGGGCGCGGGGGCGGCACTGCGGCAGGTCGAACCGCGCACGCACGCACTCGACATGGGTCTGATCGGTGCCTCGATCGACGCTTTTGACGAGGAGATCGCCGCTGTCGGTGAGGTGCTCGATGAATCCGAACACTGGCGCCAGCGCCGGGGTTGGATCGTCGTTGGCGTGTGGCTCTTCGTCGCCGCAAATGTCACCCTCCTCTGGATGCGGCGCCGGACACTATAACATGTTACCTCTGCGCAAGGTTGAGATCCGTCGACTCTTCGAGCAGGCGGCAAAGGACTTTCCGCCACAAGCGGAAGTGGCTTTTCTGTTGCAGAGCCTGGATGATCCACGCAACGTGGGTTCGCTGTTCCGTATCGCCGACGCCATGGGTGCCCGAGAACTGGTGTTTACCGGCAAGACCCCGACACCGCCCGATGACGAGATCGACCGCACATCCCGTGGTCACGATCGGCGCGTGTCCTGGCGGCGAATCGCTGATACACACGAGGCTGTGGCAACGCTAAAGGCAGAGGGTTATCAGGTGGTGGCCCTGGAAACTGCCCGGGGCACGCAGCCCTTCTTCGAGTTCGCCTGGAGTGACCGCGTTTGCCTCGTCCTCGGAAACGAAACGAATGGTGTCTATGCGGGCACCCTCGGGCAGTGTGATGGCGCTGTCTTCGTCCCCATGTATGGCAAAGGTCCATCGATGAACGTGCATGTAGCGGCGGCGCTCGTCGCATACCAGGTGATCCTCCATGGCGGAGCAGGTGACAGTCGATAGGCGGCTGACGACATAGTCCTGCAGCAATCGGTCCGCCTTACTACTATTAATATTCTGTCGAAACCATGCCGATGACTCGATCAAACGCCCTGCGCGATTTTACCCTCCGTCGGCTGTTGCTGATGCTGCCGACCCTGCTGGGAATCACCTTCGTCGTGTTCCTGCTATGCCAGTTTGTACCGGGTGGGCCTATCGACCAGATGCGCATGCGTATCGCCGGTGCCGAAGGTTTCGGCGAGACGGGGGCAGGGGCCTCACAGCGTGTCTCCTCCATCGATATCCCCGAGGAGGATCTGCGGAGTCTGCAGCGTTATTACGGCTTCGATAAACCCATCCTCGTACGCTACGCGATCTACCTTGGCAAACTGGTCACCCTCGATTTAGGCGATTCCTTTCGTTACACACTCCCCGTCGAGGATTTGATCGCCAGTCGCTTTCCGGTCTCCGTCTATTTCGGTGTCATCGCTTTCCTGCTCACCTATTCTGTCTGCATACCACTGGGGATTCTCAAGGCGCTTCGCCACAAGTCGCACTTCGACAACATCACCTCCATTTTCATCTTCCTCGGCTACTCTATACCCGGTTTCGCTCTGGGGGCGGTGCTACTCGCATTCTTCGCCGTGCAGCACGACTGGTTTCCTCTGGCTGGTTTCGAGAGTCAGGGCTTTGCCGAGATGTCATTGTTCGGCAAGATTCAAGACCGCATGCATCATACGGCGTTGCCCGTGATCTGTTATGCCATCCATCTGTTCGCCTTCATGACGATTCTGATGAAGAACAGTCTGCTGGAGAACATGGGTGCCGATTACGTCAAGACTGCCCTCGCTAAGGGCATGACGTGGAAGCGTGCCGTCTTCGGCCATGCACTGCGAAATTCGCTGATCCCCATCGCCACGAGCTTTGGCAATAACATCTCGCTGATCCTGACGGGCTCGCTGTTGATCGAGCGCGTCTTTGGTATCCCTGGGATGGGCCTGCTCTTCTGGGAAGCGATCACGTCGCGGGACTACCCAGTCGTCATGGGTTACATCTTCATCTCGTCCGCACTGATGCTGCTCGGTAATCTGCTGAGTGATTTATGCGTCGCAGGGGCGGACCCACGAGTGAGATTTGGGGAATGATGGCGTCGTCTACGGGGATTCTCAGTTGGCGCTGGTTCAACGCCGCCAGGTCGAGGTCGCGCCGATGATGCAATTGCGGCTCAACCCGATTACGCGGAAGCGGCTGCAGCGCTTTCGGCGGATCCGCCGTGGCTTCTACTCCTTTGTCATCCTCGCTTCGCTGACGCTGTTGTCGCTGTTCTCCAACTATCTGGCCAATCGTCGCGCCATCGTCGTCAGCTACGAAGGGTCGCTCTATTTTCCGACGTTTCAATACCATGACATGGCCACTTTCGGCCAGCAGGACGAGTATGGCTTTGAGGACGTGGAGGCCGATTATCTGGCCTTGCAGGCAACATTCGACGCCGCAGACTCTGGCAACTGGGTGATCATGCCACCGGTGCCACACGATCCCTACGAGCCTGATTTCGACTACGAGAAACCACCGCCCAATGCGCCGGACAGCCGGCACTGGTTTGGCACCGACTCGCAGGGACGTGACGTCTTCGCGCGGCTGCTCTATGGTTTCCGTATCTCCATCCTCTTTGCCCTGATTCTGGTTTTCGTCGGTCAGGCGGCAGGCACCGCCATCGGTTCGTTACAAGGTTTTCTCGGTGGGCGTTTCGATATCTACAGCCAGCGATTCATCGAGGTCTGGTCGACACTGCCCTTTCTCTATGTCGTCATCCTGCTGGCGACCTTCTTCAAGCCGGGCTTCCTGTTGCTGCTGGCGATCATGTCGCTCTTTGAGTGGATTCGCATGACCTACTACATGCGCACGGAGATGTATCGTGAGAAGACGAAGGAGTATTGTCTGGCGGCACGCTCTTTCGGTGCCTCTCGCTGGCGCCTCATCTTCCGGCATCTGTTGCCCAACTGCCTGACGCCGTTGGTGACGATCACGCCCTTCGCCATCGTCGGCGCCATCAGCGCCCTGACAGCGCTCGACTATCTGGGTTACGGCTTGCCGGCGCCGACACCGAGCTGGGGTGAGATGATCGATCAGGCTCTGGCGAGTCACAATCGCGACAAGATCTGGTTGAGTGTCGCACCCTTCTCAGCAATTTCCATCACCTTGCTGCTGGTGACCCTGATCGGCGAGTCGATCAGGGAAGCCTTCGACCCGAAACAGTACGCCCACTACCGGTAATCGAAAGGACTCCATGTCTCGACATTCAATGAGATTTCTGCTGTTGCCCCTGGTATTGTTCGCAATGATGATGCCCGCAACCGCTGAGGATCTGTCCGCTATCGAATGGGTGACCAACAACGAGGATCCACCCATCGGCGATCCTGCGGCGAAGAAGGGTGGCACCTTCTACACGAACATGACGTCATACCCGTTGACCCTGCGTGTGGTCGGGCCGAATGCCAATGATAGTTTTGCTGGTTGGAAACGAGCCTATTCGATGGACTTCACGTTGGTCTCCCGACATCCGACGACGGACAACTACATCCCCATCATGGCGACCCACTGGTCGGTGCAGAGCGATGGCAAGACGATCTATTACAAACTCGATCCAGACGCCCGTTGGAGCGACGGCAAGGCGCTGACGGCGGCAGATTATGTACACACCTGGCATATGATGCAGAGCGAAAACATCGTCGATCCCTTCTTCAATCAATATGCCAAGGATTACTTCGATCAGATCGTCGCCGTCGAGCCGTATGTGCTCAAGGTGGTGGGCGTGTTCGAGAGCTGGCGTCCCCTCGACATGTTCGATCTCTGGGCAACACCCGCGCACGCAGTAACCCTGGAAGAGGGTTTCCCGGAACGCTACAACAACAGCGTGCTTCCCGTTCAGGGACCGTATCTGCTCGACGAACAGGTCGCCGGACAGTATGTCACTTTTGAGCGACTCAAGGACTGGTGGGGGCGGGACAAGCACTACATGCAGGGCATGTATAATGTCGATCGTATCCACATCCGTGTCATCGAGGACAACGATCGCGCCTTCGACTTTTTCAAGAAAGGCGAACTGACCTATTACTCGGTCAACACGGCGAAGAAGTGGGCGGAGGAGATGGAATTTGATGCCGTGAAGAAGGGCTGGGTACACCGCAAACGCCTGTTCGTCGACTACCCGCAAGGGGTCTACGGCTTCGCCATGAATCTGGAGAAGCCGATTTTTCACAACAAGGACTTTCGCAAAGCGATCCAGCACCTGTTCAACTTCGACGTGATCAACGAAAAGTTGATGTACAATGCGTACTACAAACAGGTCTCTGCTTTCACCGGGACGGAGTATGAGAATCGCGACCTGATCCCGTACAGCTTTGATCCACTCAAGGCGCGTGAGCATTTGCGGGCTGCGGGGTACGAGGAACGAGGAGATGACGGCATTCTGGTGGATGCAGCGGGCAATCGGGCCTCCTTCACGCTCTCGTATGGCAGCAAGGGCCTCGAGCGTCACATGACGGTGGTGAAACAGACATTTCAGCGTTTCGGTGTGGAGATGGAACTCCGACTCCTGGAACCGGGCACCGCTTTCCGCAATGGCCTGGAGCGGCAATATGAGATGACGATCATGTCTCGTACGTCAGGGCTGTATCCAGGACCGCACCAATACTTCGGTTCCGTCTACAAGGAGACGAAGAACAACAACAACGTATGGGCTTATGGAACGGCGTACACGGATTCCCTCATCGACGTCTATCGGTTTGATACCGACAAGCAACGTCGAGTGGCGGCACTATACGAGTTGGATGCCATCATCCAGGACGAGGCGTTCTACCTGCCCTTCTGGCAGGCACCTTTCATGCGGTTCCTGTATCGTGATTCCCTCGTCTTTCCAGCATCGTACTTCCCGAAGCGCACACAGGGCATGACGGACTGGCAAGTATTCTGGATCGATGAAGATCGCGCCGCCCGTCTCGAAGAAGCCATGGCGGCAGACCGTTCTCTCGGTGAGGACACGGAGGTCGATGTTGACCCGTACAAGGTCAAGGACCGTATCGAAGCCGCACTGCGCGCCGCCGCCGAGCGCTGAGGGAAGTTTCCGTAATGGCTTTGCTCGAGGTCGCAGGTTTGCGCACCGCTTTCCACACGGAGGATGGCGTGGTGCGTGCCGTTGACGGTGTCTCCTTCCAGGTCGAGGCGGGCAAGGTTCTTGGTATCGTCGGCGAGTCGGGCTGCGGCAAGAGTGTCAGCGCCATGTCCGTCATGCGTCTGATTCCAGATCCCCCGGGGCGCATTGACGGCGGGCGTGTCATCTGGAAGGGGCGTGACCTATTGGGCATCGACCCCGATGAGATGCCGCAGATCAGAGGACGGGAGATCGCCATGATCTTCCAGGATCCCATGACATCGCTCAACCCGGTCTTCACCATTGGCAAGCAGTTGGGTGAAGTGCTCGACAAGCACTTCGACCTGCGCGGGAAGGCCGCCGTCGAGCGCATGATCGAGATCCTTGGTCAGGTCGGGATCGCCGATGCCAGCCAGCGTCTGGGGCAGTACCCGCACGAATTGAGTGGTGGTATGAAGCAGCGCATCATGATCGCCATGGCGCTGATGTGCAAACCGGATCTGCTGATTGCGGACGAGCCGACGACGGCACTCGACGTCACGGTACAGGCGCAGATTCTGCAGTTGATGAAACAACTGCAGCGCGAATCAAAAACCGCCATCATCCTCATCACACACGACATGGGTGTCGTCGCCGAGATCTGCGATGATGTCGTCGTCATGTATGCTGGCAAGGTCGTCGAGAGTTGTGGGGTTTTCGAACTCTTCGAACACCCCCGACATCCGTATACCCGTGGATTGCTCGACAGCATTCTGCGACCTGGACGGCTGAAAGATGTACCCGTGCCGACCATCGATGGCGTCGTCCCATCACTCATCAATCCACCAGAGGGGTGCCGCTTTGCCGATCGTTGCCCGAGGGCTGAGACGCGTTGCCGCCAGCAGACGCCGCCATTGGCCCAGCTTGAGGCTGGTCATATGGTCGCCTGCTTTCTGCCGTTGGAGCGGATGCAGGAGACAACGACATGACGGACGGCTCTCTCATGGAGGTTCGTCACCTGCGCAAACACTACCCGGTGCGAGGTGGCATCTTCGGCCGTCAACGAGATACGGTGAAGGCCGTGGAGGATGTCTCGTTTCATCTACGTGCAGGGGAGACCCTGGGGCTGGTGGGCGAATCCGGTTGTGGCAAGTCGACCCTCGGTCGCACGCTCATGCGTCTCGAGGAGCCCACAGAGGGGGACGTATTGTTCGAGGGCCGTAACCTGGCTCGGGCCTCAGCGGCAGAACTGTTCTCCTTGCGGCGCGACGTGCAGATGATTTTCCAGGATCCGTACTCGTCACTGAACCCGCGACTCACGGTGGGCGAGGCGGTGCGTGAACCACTCGATATCCACCGACTGGGCAGCACAGCCGAGCGCAGCACCCGCGTGGACGAACTGTTTGAAGCCGTGGGCTTGAGCCCGCAGGCACAGAATCGGTATCCCCATGAATTCTCTGGTGGGCAGCGGCAGCGTGTCGGTGTTGCCCGATCTCTGGCGCTGCGTCCGCGTGTGATCGTTGCCGATGAACCGGTCTCCGCCCTCGATGTCTCGGTGCAGGGACAGGTCCTCAACCTGCTCGTGGAATTGCAGCGCGAGCTGGGATTGACATACCTGTTCATTTCCCACGACCTGTCCGTGGTGGAGTATCTCAGCGAACGAGTCGCAGTGATGTATCTGGGGCGAATCGTTGAAATCGGGGATCGTGCCTCGATCTACGCTGCACCCGCGCACCCCTACACACGGGCGTTGCTGGAATCGGTTCCCATCGCGGATCCTCGCCGCCGCCGTGAACGCGTGCCAGTGCAGGGAGAGACCCCGAGTGCCGTCAACCCGCCTTCGGGATGCGCCTTTCATCCACGTTGCCCCTTCGCAGTGGACGCCTGTCGACAACAAGTGCCTGTCCTCGAAGCGGCAGGCGAAGAGGAGGACCACCTTGTCGCCTGTATCCGCCACGACGAGATCTAGATGCCAAGGATCACATTCACCGCCAACATGCAACGCCACATCGATTGCCGCCCACAGTAGGTCGAAGGGAAGACGGTACGAGAGGCGTTGGGCGCGGCTTTCGCCAGCAACAGCAAGGCCCGGGGCTACGTACTCGACGAACAGGGCGCGTTGCGTCGGCACATGGTGATATTTCGTCGATGCCGAGGCGATTCGGGACCGTACCGACCTCAGTGACACCGTCAATGCTGACAGCGAGGTGTACATCATGCAAGCATTGTCCGGAGGGGTATGAAGAGCCGGTGAACCCGGTCAGCGGCAAACCGACACCATGGGCCCTGCTCAAGATCTGGAGTCTCGTCCCCGGCCATGAGTCAGCGCCAGGGGAGTTATGGTGTGGGACCATTCCCGGAGGATTGTTCCACAGCACCGATGGCGGCGATAGTTGGAATCTCAATCGGCCATTGTGGGACCGTGAGGAGCGGTGTCAGTGGTTTGGTGGGGGTGAGAATTTCGCCGGAATCCATTCGCTCTGTGTCCCCTCGACCCCCCGCGATTGACGGTGGGGGTGTCGGTCGGTGGTGTACTCACCAGTGGCGATGGCGGCGACAGTTGGGAGACCCGGGGTGCTGGCATGGTCGCCGACTATATGCCACCGGAACGCCGAAAATCCCAATGCCCAGGACCCGCACTGCCTCGTACACTGTGCTGCCGCTCCGGAAACGATGTGGGTGTAGCATCACAATGGTATCTTCGTCAGCCGCAATGCCGGAATTCACTGGGATCGCTGCACGGATGTAGATCCTTCGACCTTCGGTTTTGCCGTGGCGGTGCATCCGCATGACGGCGACACCGCGTGGTTTGTGCCGGCGGTGAAAGATGAACATCGAATCCCAGCGGATGGTCGTGTTGTGGTGACGCGCACACGCGATGGCGGACGCTCTTTCGACAAGCTGCCGCAGGTCGATGCCTACGATATCGTCTTTCGGCACGCCCTCGACGTCGACGAGACGGGGGATCAACTCGCCTTTGGCAGTACCACCGGCAGTCTGTGGGTGAGCGATAATCAGGGCGACAACTGGACGACACTGTCGCCCTGCGTCCAGCGATAACGGCGTGTCCCTGCTCGAAGGCCTCACGGGCGCGGTCATGCTCTGCAAAAAAACCGCCGCCACTGAGGCTGACGACGACGATGGCGATGAGGACCTTCTTCCGCCAATGGCGAATCTCGCCACTTCCATTTCAGGGCAGCGGTGTCAGCCGCCATGTCCTCGGTGTTGTGCTTCCAGCTTGCGATACGTTTCCAGGAGCTCATCGTAAAGCCTGCGGTTTTCCGGATTGGGCTCGACACGCGCACTGGCGGGTGGCGAGGTGAAAGGTGCCACAACATCACTCCAGTCAGGCTCACCGCCGTTGGCCTTTGCGTGACCATGAGCGGCGCGCAAAGCGGCGCCGAGAGCGGCGGCATTCGTCGTCTGGAATGGCTGCACGGGGCAGCCGTGAACGTCGGCGTAGACCTGCAGGATGTTGCGGTTCGCCGACGCGCCTCCGGTAACCGATAGAGACTGAATGCGTACGCCCATCCACTCGGAGTGGAGCTTCGAAGAGAGCGCCTGGGCTTCTATCACGGCGCGCACATTCGCCGTGGCATCCGTCTCGTCCAGATCGTGTCGGATGACACCGCCAGTTGCCACGTGGGGGACGATCTCGGCACTGAACCATGGCAGCATCAGTCCGCCACCGTTGCCGGCAGCGGAAGTTGCCAGAGCCTGGTCGAAACCCTCCCAGTCGAGGCCGTATCGATCGCGCACCGCCTCGCGGGCGAGACTGCCATTGAGGAAACAGATGAGCGCCATGTAGTGCTCGCCGTCGGGTGAGGCGAAAAGTGCTCCCTCGCCGGTCGTCGAAACGCGGGCCTCGTCCATGCAGGCAAAGAGGGTATCGCTCGTGCCTAGACTCAACGCGACCTGCCCGGGTTGCACGAGGCCGAGACCGATGAGACTGGACGGGTTGTCGCCGGAGAAGGGCAACACCCGACAGTCCGGAGAGAAGCCATGTCGACCAACCCAGAAGGGGTGGATGGCGCCGACGATGGTATCGGCGGTGGCGATGGGTAGCAGACGTCGGCCAAGGTCAGGGACGGTGGCATCGAGGGCCTCTTGACTCCAGTCACGGCTACGAATGTCCATCAGGTTGGTGCCGCTGCCGTCGCCGGGATCGACGCCGACGAGACGACCGGCGAGCAAGCTGCTGACGAAAGAGCTGACGAGACTGATGTTGGTGGTGCGCTCCCAGTCGTCGGGTTCGGTTTGCTGGAAGCGACGGATCTGCGGACCGCTGAAGCGCTCGAAGGCGGTGTTGCCCGTCAGTTGCAGCAATGCCTGCCGCCCACCGACGCCGGCTTCGATCTGGCGGCATTGCTCGGCCGTGGAAGTATCCATCCAGATGGGTGCGGTGGCGCGTGAGAATACGCCCTCGAGTTGTGTTGCCAGGTCCCGATCGGCGTCGAGTCCTGCCAGCGCTTCGGCGGCGGAGTCGTTCAGATATACGGTGCCGTGCTGTTGGCCACTGCCGGCGACGGCACGGATCGAAGTCAAGTCGACATCCGCATCCCGTAGCTGTTGACACAACTGCTCCAAAGCCTCCACCCACATCAGTGGTGCACTGTGCATCTGACCGTCGCCGAGGTCGATGACACCGTTGGTGACGCCATACCGATCGGCATAAAGTTCGTCGAAGTTGACGGAGACTTCGGCGACGATCGTCCCCGTCTCTGTATCGATGACGAGACCGCTCATCGACTGCGTGCTTGCATCGATGCCGAGGAAGTTGCCCATGCCCATACCCCTGGTTAATTTTGCCCTTTGCAGAGAAATACAACCTACAGCGGGGGGCGGCATGGAAACAACGTGGTCCTGGTCAGTCCCGCCCCGATCCCTCCGTTCACCCTTCCATCATATCTCGAATTACCGCCGCGCCGTGTCTGTCTGCTGGTTGTCGGCTGCTCGAAAGGAGCTGCATGTCCCTGCGTGACGCCGATCCTGAAGTCGCCGACATCCTGGTCGCCGAAAATCGACGCCAGCACGTCAAGATCCGTCTCATCGCTTCTGAAAACTATGTCTCCACCGACGTGCTCGAGGCGACGGGCTCAGTGCTGACGAACAAATATTCCGAGGGTTATGCGGGCAGGCGCTATTACGAGGGTCAGCAGCAGATCGATCAGATCGAAATGTTGGCCATCGAGCGTGCCAAAGGGTTGTTCGGCGCCGAGCACGTTAATGTGCAACCCTATTCCGGATCTCCCGCCAATCAGGCGGTGTATGTGGCCCTTGCCAAGCCGGGGGATCGTGTCATGGGCATGTCACTGGCCGGTGGTGGCCATCTCACCCATGGCGCCGGCGTCAGTGTTTCGGGACTGCACTACGATGCTGTTCAATACGGCGTTGATCCAGAGACCGGATTCCTCGACTATGACGCCATCGGGAAGCTTGCCGAGCAGACACGGCCGAAGCTGCTGTGGTGTGGGACGACGGCATATCCACGCATTCTGGACTTCGAGCGCTTCGCCGCCATCGGTCACAAGGTTGGCGCCGTCGTCATCGCCGACATGGCGCATATCTCGGGTCTGGTAGCCGCCGATGTGCACCCCACGCCCGTACCCCATGTCGATATCGTCACCTCAACCACGCACAAAACCCTGCGTGGCCCGCGTGGTGGCATGATCCTCTGCCGGCAGCAGTTCGCCGACGCCATCGACAAGGCCGTGTTCCCGGGGCTGCAGGGCGGCCCACACAATCACACGACTGCCGCTCTCGCCGTGGCGCTGAAAGAAGCGGCGACCCCCGAATTCAAGAGATATGCCCAGGCCATCGTCGACAATGCCCGTGTGTTGGCCGAAGAACTCGTCGGTTTTGGTTTCAAGCTGGCATCGGGGGGAACGGACAATCATCTGCTGCTGGTGGATGTCACCAGTCGCGGCGTCGCCGGCTACAATATGGCCAAGTCTCTCGACGCGGCGGGTATCGTCTGCAACTACAATCTGGTGCCGGGGGATACTCGTCCCGCCATGCGACCCAGCGGCATACGTATGGGTACCGCATCGGTGACAAGTCGTGGTTTCGGCACCGATGAGATGAGGCAACTGGCAAGATGGATCGACCGTGTTGCCACGACCCGGGCCGATAAGGGCGCAGACAGGGATCAGCGTGTGCGGGTAAACAGAGAGATCGCCGCTGAGGTGCGCGCCCTGTGTGATCGGTTTCCGGCGCCGGGGTTGGCGACGATTTAGCTGGGTCGGTTGTCTAGTGGAAGACTTCCATGCCCAGGCGCAGAAATATCCACGTCAGCGCGAGCAGGATGACAAATCTTCACGATAGCCTCCCAGGGGAGTAGGTGGCTGACGCGACGAGCCCTGAAAGTGCCGCAAACGGCACTGTAACAGGGAGTTGTCAAATTCAATATACCCGAATGTATCACATTTTCGACCCATTCTCCGTGACCCACCTCACGTTAGGGCCCCCGTGAAAATCACAAAGATCACTCTGCATCTGGTAAATGTTCCGGAAACGAACTGGTGGTGGTCGGATGACGAACACGGCCAACCCGGACACCAGAATGACGAACACTTCGTCGCCGAGGTTGACACCGACGCCGGTCTTACCGGGCTGACACAGATCGAGCGCATGACGGCACACGACGTCGTAGAGAACACTGTGCGCGGTTGGCTGGGCACTGATGTGCTCTCCGTGAACCTGGCGAAGAATCCTTCCGCTCTGCCCAAATCCTTCGAGCAGGCTGTGCTGGATCTGCGGGGGCAGGCCCTGGGTGTACCCATCTGGCAGTTGCTCGGTGGCCGTGTGCGTGACCGAGTGCCCATCACGATGTGCACCGGTTACAAGACGCCGGAGCACACAGCCGAGCAGGCGGCGGCCGGCTGGGAGCAGGGCTTCAGGTGGTACAAGATGAAGTGCTGCACCGGCCGTGATGTGACCCCCGAGGACCGGCTGCAGCACATCGAAAGGCGTGTCCGCGCGATTCATGAGGCGGCGCCGGGTATGGGCATCCGTCCCGATATCCGCTGGCGTCTCGAAGAGGTATGGGTTGCCCAGGAACTGGCGCGCCGGTTGGATGGGTTGCCGATGGAATCATTCGAGAGTCCCATCGCCAAGGGTGCCTATGGTGGCTCCTACAGCGAGTGGCGTCGGCTGCGCCAGACGATTCAAGTTCCCGTCGGTGACCATACGGGGAACTGCGATGACCTGCTGCTCCGGGTCCAGGCGGAGGCGCTGGATTACGCCATCGTCGGTTCGCCCAGTCACCTCGTCGATATACAGTACTCACACTTTGCCCATGGCCTTGGTCTAGGCGGCTGGTCGCAATGTGTGCAGTATGGCCCCGGTGCTGCCATGGGTCTACATGTGGCGGCCTGCATGCCGCATCTGACGCAACCATATGACATGGTGGGACCCATGGCGTGGGAACACGATCTGACGAACGAACCCTTTGGCTTCGAGGATGGCGCCCTGCTGGTGCCGGATCGTCCCGGCCTCGGGTTCACCCTCGATCTCGATGCCGTGAACCGTTACCTGGTGAACCGATATGTCCTTGAGGCGGAGTGAAGTGGATGACGATATGAGTAACGTCTACGAACGTTTCGGTCTCCGTCCCATCATTAATGCCTCGGGGCCGTCCACGCGCTTGAGTGGTGCCATCATGGCGCCGGAAGTCGCCGCGGCGATGGCGGCTGCATCGCAGTGGTGTGTCGACATCGCCGAGTTGCAGGCCACGGCTTGTGGCATCATTGCCAAACACACCGGCGCAGAAGCAGGGTATGTCACCAGCGGCGCTGCGGCGGGCCTGCTGCTGTCGACTGCGGCGTGTGTGACGGGTCTTGATCCGTCAAAGATGAACCGCCTGCCCGACACGACGGGTATGAAAAATCGGGTCATCATGGCACGCAGTCACCGCAATTTTTACGACCACGCCGTACGCTCCGCCGGCATCGAGCTGGTGGAGATCGGCATCGCCGACCGCTACTCGGGTGCCGGCGTGCGTGACGCCGAACCGTGGGAGTATGCCGCCGCCATCGACGACGATACAGCGGCGATCGTCTACGTCGCCTATGCGCACACGCAACCGGATCTGGTCTCCGTCGTCGAGGTCGCGCACGCCGCGGGTGTACCCGTCATCGTTGATGCGGCGGGACAGTTGCCGCCGGCGAGCAATCTGCGGCGGTTTATCGCCGAAGGGGCCGATCTGGTATGTTTTTCTGGTGGCAAGACGATTGCCGGTCCACAGGCGAGTGGCATCCTTGCCGGTCGTCGCGACCTCATCGAGGCGGCGGCGTTACAACATCTCGACCTGGATATTCTGTGGGATCAGTGGAATCCACCGGCGGGATTGATCGACAAGAGTCACCTGCCGGGGGCGCCACACCACGGGATCGGTCGACCGTGCAAGGTGGGCAAGGAGGAGATCGTCGGTCTGCTGACGGCGCTGGAGTTATTCGTCGAGGAGGGGGATGACGCCCGCCACGCACGTTGGTTGGCACATATGCAGGCCCTCGTCGAGGCCACGGGATCGATCCGCGGCGCGTCGGTGGAACTGCGCAACGATCCAAAGCGCGCGACAATTCCGGCGGTGCATGTGGTCCTCGATGAAGAGGTTATCGGCAAATCGGCTCTTGATGTGGTGCGTGAACTACAGGATGGGGAACCGGGGATTGCGGCCAATCCGACGTACCATCGCGATGGTGTTGTGGCTTTCGGGCCGCTGTGTCTCAAGGAGGGTGAAGCTGGTGTGGTTGGGGCTCGGTTGCGGGAGGTTCTTGGGGTGTAGGGTTATTCAGCGGGTGCGGGCGGAGCAGGTGGCTGCGGCGGCGTACGTCTTCTGTTTTTGGGTGATCTGAATGAATCTTCGGTGGGTCGGTTCGGCTGGCGAGCCCTGGGGGCAGCTGAACTGCGCTGCCCGAGTCTCTGGGGACCAGTGTGTACGGCTGTCGGGTCCCCGCCGATGGTCGGATGGCCGGTGAAGTCCGCGTGCGTGAGGTTGGGATAACCAAGGGCGTCCTCCCAGTCTTCGAGGCTGCCGTCGTGGATGTCGGGTATGTCGGCGCTGGGGATCTCGTAGATGGGGTAAACGCGGGTGCCCAGGTGTGCGTTCGCCCCCGACAATGGCAGCAGAGACAAGATCAAGACCAGCCGAACCAACATGGGTGCTCCTTTGCTGCGCATGTGTGTCATGTGTGAAAATGCCTGTATGCGGCCGTTGCCCGGATCGGCAACGTAGATAAATCCGTTCTGACCACCACCGACAGCTCTGACCTCGGTTCTTGACATCGGCCCGCGCGGGCCTGACTGTTGAACCAAGGCTCCGAGGGGAAGCCGCACGTCCGCGGGAAGGACCGAGTCCACCCCCGGGGTTGGTACGCCTGGTGGCTGGGCGGTCCATGGTTCTCGCCCGGACCTTGAGGACCTTCTGCGCCAGGAGGCGCCCCTAACTCCTGAACCTGACGCGGGTCTTTTCCACGTGATCGAGCAAGGAGCTGTGCCACAAGTGATCGCCATGTTGGCCGAGGGCGTCGATGTCAACCAGAGCCGGCACATTCCATGGGAGATCAGCGGCAAGGGGATGACGACACTCGAACAGTCACCTTTGCAGGCAGCCTAACAGCAAGATCGCCTCTCTACTCGTGGCGGCGGCTTGTGGCGCGTCGCGACAGGTGATCGAACGCTTGATCGTTTCCGGGGCGGATATCAACCAGCGGGCGAATCCGGGAACACCGATGCAGATCGCGCAACGTCATGGGAAGGATACGACTGTGGAGACTCTGCGGGATCTAGCAGCTCAACCCAACATCAGACAGGGCAAGACATGAATACAGAGCAGATCGCGGATGATTTTTATCGAGATGGTTTCGTCCACATCCCGAATGTGCTGGAGGCAGACGAAATTGAGAGGCTGAGGCGCAGGACGGACGAACTGATGGACGACCCGGAGTTACAGGCGCGGGTCAACCCGGAACGGCACGACACGCGTTATGTGCAGACCCACGCGGCTGCCACCGGGGAACAGCTGCCCTTCATTCTACGCAATACGATCGAGCTGGATCCCGTCTTCTCGGCGCTCCTCGTGCGCGAGCCCATCCTCGGTCTGGCAGAGGCCGTCGTCGGCAAAGACTGCCGATTCTGCGGGCAGAACGTGTTGAGAAATCTCTCCGGTATCGCCATCGAACAGTGGCACGTCGACGGGGCGCTGCATTTTCCCCTTCCCGAGGATGTGCTCCGCCATGAATCCCGACAACGGCCGCCGGTGCTGTGGTTGACGATACAGATGGCATTGAGTGACATCGACACGATCGCCCATGGGCCTACCCAGTATATTCCCGGCAGCCACTTTTCCGGTCGTCATCCAAACGACCAACAGAACCCGACATTCGAGGGCCGTGGCCCCGTGTCGATTCTATGCAAGGCGGGGGACATCTACCTGCAGGATCCGCAGTGCTGGCACCGCGGTGCGCCGAACACTTCCGACAGAACACGCTACCTGATCCAATCTCAATACGCCGTCGACTGGGCCTATCGCAGGTTCGGCTGGATGAATCGAGTGCCGGTTCCCACCCAGGTCTTGCAGTCGGCCAGCGATCGGTTGCTGTCGGTGCTCGGCCAGCAACCGAGCTAAATAGCTAGTTGTCGTCTACTTGTCGAAGGATCCGTCCGGCACACCTCGGAAGCAGCCCAGGACCCATGGATAGGAGTCGGTGACATAGTAGGCGTAGGCACCGTCCACACTCATGCCATTGCACTCATCGAGGTCCCCTGAGCCGGCGACAAACTCCCAGTCGTCGACGAAGGTGCCATCGAAGGCACCCCCCGGATCGACACCTCCCGTTGTTGCACGAGTGCCACTCTTGAGTTGGTAGCTCGAAGTAATCCTGCGTAGCGAACCGCCCTCAAGGATGTACGAGCCCATCACGGGGAAGCCGTCCGCGGCGAAGCCAATGACGGGAGATGCCACCGAGCCGTCATCGGCGAACAGTGCATTGGGGTTGCCGTGATAGTGGTAGGTGCCGTCCGGCTGTGTGTGGGCATTGTGACTGTCAGTGCCGAAGTCGGCTGTTACCGCCATCGGGTCGTAACGGAAGGGTGACCCCATCTGGAAGCAACCGATCTTGCCATCGCCGACACCAAAACAGCCCGCTGCCAGCAGATCCAGTTTTACCCCGTTGAGAAAGATGGCGTTGTCGGTACGCAGACTGAGTGCCGTTGTAGAGCTGGCCATGACCGGGGCACGCGGCACCCGATAGGTGACCGATTGCGCTTTGGTATCATTGACGAAGGAACGCGCGCTGTCATTGAAGTCGTGGTTCGGAATGGCGTTGGCGCTGAACACGCAGTGATCGTCGGTTACCGTGATCATCAGGTCGCCGGTGAACCCCATGTTGCGATTGATATCCCGTACCGTCGACACGTAGGCATTGGCGTAGTCAGAGCAGTCGCCACTCACCGCACTCAGCAGGGCATCGGTAATGTCGATGGTCGTAGGCTCGGTCGTTGGACCCGTCGGCGCGTCCTGTGACGGTGTATCTCCCGTTGGGACTTCCGCGTCGCCGCTGTCACCGTCCGATCCGCAGCCGCTACCCAGCAACAGAGCCAACACGAGCACCATGTGTACCGATCTCATCATCCTACCCATCGAGTCCGTACTTCTGCAGAATTGATGTCCATTCACCCCGCGCCTGCATGATCAACTCGATCACCTCGCGCAGGGCCCCCTGACCGCCGGGTGTGATGGTTACGTAGTCAGCCACCGACTTAACCTCCTGCCTCGCGTTCTGTACGGCCACACCAAGGCCGGCGCGGCGCAGCAGCGGGGTGTCCGGTAGGTCATCACCCATATAACAGACCTCGTCATCCTCCACACCGGCCTCGGCGCAGATTTTCTCCCAGGGCTCGATCTTATCCAAGTGTCCCTGAAAGATGTACTTCACACCGAGCATCTGGCAGCGGTGCGTGATGCCAGGGGCGTCGCGGCCACTGATGACGCCGCTGATATGCCCGGCGCCGTGCCACCAGCGCAGGGCCATGCCGTCGATGGCGGTACTGCCCTTGGTCTCGACGAGGTCACCGGAGGGGCCGGGGAAGTAGTACAGTCTGCCATCCGTCCACACACCATCGACGTCGGTGAGCAACACGCGGATGCGTTTGGCCTTGGTGACGAGGGCGGGGGAGGGTGGTGGTGGCGTTGGATCGGCTGCCATCGTTACAACTTTCCCTGGTTGGGGTGGGTCACGTGTTGCGCCATGCGGGCGCCGAAGTAGGCGGCGCCGAGCAGCGCCGTGTCGTCGTTCTTGATGACGCGCACCGGGATCCGCTGCAGCACATCGGAGACACGTCCCTTCTCTGTGAAGGCCTGCATAAAGGAGCCCTCCGTGAGTTCGTCGAGGATCTGTGGGGCGATGCCGCCACCGATATAGAGGCCGCCAGTGGCCAGCATCTTCAACGCCAGATTGCCCGCTTCCGCTCCGTAGAGAGAGACGAACATGCGCAGAGCTTCACCTGCGAGAGGCACGCTGTGTTGTTGCGCCGCTGCCGAGATGACCCGGGCACCCGCTCCTGGCTCGCACAACTGTGCACGGAGCCATTCCGGTTCGTCGTCGGGGGTCTCGTGGCGCAGGAATTCGTATATGTTCACCAGTCCCATGCCCGATACGACACGCTCCCAACTGACGTGACCATGGCGGGAGAACAACCAACTCCACAACTCCGCCTCTCGTTCGGTGCCAGGGGCGAAGGAGGCGTGGCCCCCTTCGGATGGCACGGCGACGTAACGCCCGTCGACCCAGGCCAGGCCTGCCTCTCCGAGTCCGGTGCCGGCGGCGATGATGGCCATGCCCCCGGTGGGGTCCGGTTCGCCTCGATTGATCTCGATGACATCGTCGTCACTCAACGCCAATGTTCCGTACGCCGTCGCTTCGAGATCGTTGAGCAGAAACAGACGGGGCACCCCAAGGGCCTTGGCGATCTGCTCCGGGTCGATGGTCCACGGCAGGTTGACCGGTTTGACGGGCGTGTGCTTTACCGGTCCCGGAACGCCGATCACGACACGATCCGGCTGTTGTCCATACCCTTCGACGAAGTGCGCCAGCAACTCCGCTACACCGGCGAAGTCGGTGGAGACGTATCGTTCCACCTTGACAGGCTCCAGCGCCTCCCCATCAACACGGTACAGACCCAGGTAGGCCTTCGTGCCACCCACGTCGCCACCGAGAATCAGAGGCACGCCCAGGCCCGCCAGTCTCGATCAAACAACTCGTCCGCTTCTGTCGGCCCCCAGCTGCCGGCACGGTAACCGGGTACCTGGGTTGCCGAGGCGGCACTCCACGCCTCATGGATCGGCATCAACAGTTCCCAGGACTTCTCGATCCAACCGGCGTCGGCGAACAGGGTGCCATCGCCGAGGAGGCAGTCGAGCAGCAATGTCTCATACGCTTCGGGGCTGCGCCCACCGAATGCATCCTGGTAGTTGAAGTCCATCTCCACCGTACCGAGGTTGACGTCGGGCCCCGGGGTCTTGCCGCTGAAGGACAGGGCGATGCCCTCGTCCGGTTGGATGCGGATCGTCAGTGTGCTTGCCCGCAGTGGCATCCGTTTGCCGGTGCGCACATAGAATGGCACCCCCTGCCAACGCCAGTTGTCGAGGATGAATTCCACCGCCGCATAGGTTTCGGTGCGGGAATCGGCGGGTACGTCCTGTTCCTCGCGATATCCCGGGACCAAGACGTCGTCGACCTCGCCCTCCGTGTACTGCGCACGGACGGCGAAGTGGTCGACTTCGCCGACGCTGATGGGGCGTATCGCCTTGAGGACCTTCAATTTTTCCAGTCGCACAGACTCGGCGTCGAAAGCGGATGGGGGCTCCATGGCAACGACACACAGCACCTGCAGCAGGTGGTTCTGGATCATGTCGCGCAGGGCGCCGGAACCGTCATAATATCCGGCTCGGTGTTCGACGCCGACGGCTTCGGCCGCGGTGATCTGCACATGGTCGACGTAGCGCCGATTCCACAACGGCTCAAACATGGAGTTGGCGAGACGGAAGACGAGGATGTTCTGCACCGTCTCTTTGCCCAGGTAGTGATCGATGCGGAAGATCTGGTGCTCCGCGAACACGGCATGGATTGACCGGTTCAGATCGCGGGCACTTTCGAGGTCGTGGCCGAATGGTTTCTCCACGACAATGCGTACCCAACCGGGTTCGCCCTGCGCTTCTCGGTGCAGTCCGGCGTTGCCGAGTTGTTCGATGATCGGCAGATAGACCTGGGGTGGCACAGAACAGTAGAAACAGCGGTTGCCAGCGGTGCCACGCTCCTCGTCGATCTGCTGCAGACGGGTACCCAGGCGTTCGTAGAAGCCCGCGTCACCCGGGTCGCCACTGACATAATCGAGATGCGACAGGAAGTGGTCTACCTCGTCGCCACCAACACCGACAAACTCATGCAAGGCCTCGCCCATGCGGGCGCGGAAATCGTCGGGACTCATCGCGGAGCGGGCGCCACCGACGAGAGCGAACTGCTCCGGCAGACGGCCTTGCTGCTGCAGATGCCACACCGCGGGAATCAGCTTGCGACGCGTCAGATCGCCAGAGGCACCGAAAATAACAAGCACACACGGATCGGGGACACGATCCGGCACCAGGAGGGAGTCGGTCACGCGGATGGCAGTGCCGCGCAGCGGCTCTCGATGGCCCCGAGCAGTTTGTCGAAGGGCTCAACAAAAAGTTGCACAGCGTCGGTCTGCAGCTTGTCCGTGACCTTCTGCATCGAGATACCCGCGACCTCGATGGCGGCCATCACCTGCCGTGCTTCATCGATGCCCTGCTCCAGGCTGGCCGCCACCACACCATGGTCGCGGAAGGCCTCAAAGGTGGCGACGGGCATCGTATTGACCGTGTCCTTGCCGATCAGCTCTTCCACGTAGAGCACATCGCGGTAGTCGGGGTTCTTGACACCGGTGCTGGCCCAGAGAAGCCGCTGCGGCCGTGCGCCCTTGGCTGCCAATGTCTGCCAGCGGTCACTGGCTTTTATCTTCAGGTAGTGCTGATAGGCGAGTTTGGCGTTGGCGATGGCGACCTTGCCACGCAAGTCCCCCAGTGCGGGGCGCTGCTCGAGTTCAGAGTCCACGAGGGAGTCGATGCGACTGACGAAAAAGCTGGCGACGCTGGCGATGCCACCCACATCTCCCCCGGCGGCGGCGAATGTCTCCAGACCGGCGAGGTAGGCCTCAGCAACGGCAGCGTAGTTGTGTTGGGCGAAAAGCAGGGTGACGTTAATGTTCAGTCCCTTGCCGATGAGCGCTTCGATCGCTGCTACACCGGCAGCCGTTCCAGGCACTTTGATCATCAGATTGGGGCGTTCCACGGCGGCTGCCAGACGCAAGGCCTCGTCGATCGTGCCCGGCGTATCCGCAGCCAGATATGGGGAGACTTCCAGCGACACAAAACCATCGGCTCCCTGGCTGTCGTCGAAGACGGGCCGCAGCACGTCGGCGGCAGCCTGGATGTCGTCGATGGCGATGGCCTCGTAGATCTGCAGGGGGGACAGGCCCGCCCTGGCGTGCCGCTGCAGGTCGTCGGTGTAGTCATCGGAGCCGGAGATGGCTTTCTCGAAGATTGCCGGATTCGACGTCATGCCACGCACCCCGTCCTCAGTGATCAAACGGGCCAGGTCGCCACTGGTGATGAGGCTGCGGCTGATGCTGTCGTACCAGACGCTCTGGCCCTGCGGACCGAGATCGACGAGAGGATTGGACATGTCCGAACTCCCAGTAGAGGTGAGCGTTGCGCTGAGCGCGTATAATATCCCGACTCACCTCCGGGCAAGCAACATGACTGCGGGGTGCAACTCGAACGATCCCAAAACGACTGCGCATGTTGGTGTCGCCTCTACAAAGTGGCTCCAAGGCGCAACAGGAGATTGCTAGCGTGGCACGTGTTCTCGTTACCGGCGGCGCCGGTTTTATCGGCTCGCATCTTTGTCGGCGACTCGTCGCTGAGGGGCACGAGGTTCGCGTCCTCGACAATCTGTCGAGTGGGAAGCGCGGCAATCTGGGTGAGATCGATGTGGATCTTATGATCGGTGACCTGCGCGATCCGTCCACCGCGGAGCATGCCGTGGAGGACGCCGAGGTCATTCTGCACCATGCCGCCATCGCCTCCGTGCAATATTCGGTAGAGCAGCCCCTCGACGAGCAGGACGTCAATGTCGTGGGCACTCTTCGCCTGCTCGAGGCGGCCCGCAAGGTTGGTGTTCGTCGTATCGTGTTTGCCGCCTCCGCCGCCGCCTATGGCACCGATCCGACCATACCCAAACGTGAAGAGATGACCGCTCTCCCGGTGTCACCGTATGGGCTGTCGAAAGTTGCCGGGGAACACTACTGCCGGGTGTGGTCCCATGTGTATGGCCTGGAGACGGTCTGTCTCCGCTACTTCAACATCTTTGGTCCCCGGCAGGACCCGGCGAGCCCCTATAGTGGCGTGATCTCGATCTTTGCCCGCAAGATGATCGATGGTGTCGCACCGACGATCCACGGGGATGGCGAGCAATCGCGTGACTTCAACTACGTCGACAATGTCGTCGACGCGAACCTGGCGGCCATGGCGGCGAAGACGGCGGCGGGGGAGATCTACAATATCGGCACCGGGCGCGGAGTGACGGTCAACGAGCTCGTCGCCACGCTGAATCAGGTGCTCGGCAGTGACCTGCAAGCGGAGCACGGCGAATCGAGGGCGGGAGATGTGCGGACCTCTGTCGCAGCCATCGACAGGGCCCGACAAGCGCTGGGATATGAACCCCGGGTCGCTTTCGAGGCGGGACTGCAACAGACCGTAGACTGGATGCGCGAAGCAGAATAAAATCCGCTCCCGCTTGCCCCTCCCGGAACGTCAGGGTACCGTTAGTACATGGCGACCATTACCGACGGCAAGAAGCGCATCCCCTTCATGCGGGGCATGCTCGTGCACCATCTGATCCAGCGTGGCTTCGACCATGACGAAGCCTACCAGCTGGCGGATGAGGTGCGCGGCGAATTGCGTGAGCGCAAGAATGTCGATCGCGAGGAGATTCTCGAACTCATCGGCAGTCTGCTGGCACGCGATCACGGGAATCGGATCGTAGGGGATCTCGTGTTCTGGGAGCGCGCGCCGACGACGATTCGGGTTACGCGCAAGAGTGGCTCCCGGCCCTTTTCCAAAGAGCTGCTATCCCATTCGATCCAGGCTTCAGGGCTGCCTCCGGAGGCGGCCTACTCACTGGCACAAAGTGTTGAGAGCCGGCTCGTGCAGGAGCGCAACACCGACATCGACCACGAACAACTCGAGGCGGTGGTCGAAGAGGTATTGCAGCAGAAGCACGGGCACAACTACGCTCAGCGTTATCGCGTGTGGCGAGCCTGGGGCAATCTCGACAAACCTCTCATCATCCTCATCGGCGGTGCCAGTGGTGTCGGCAAAACGACACTGGCTGTCAGCCTGGCGAATCTACTCGACATCCCCAAGGTCGTCGGGACCGACGACATTCGACAGATCCTGCGTCTGACTCTGACGGCTGACTTCATGCCCGCCATCCATACTTCATCCTATCGCGCCTCGGAAGCGATCCCGGAGTCGAGTCTGGTCGGTCCGGATCCCGTCATCGCCGGATACCGGGAGCAGTCCAGCGTCGTCGGCGTCGGCGTGCGTGCGATCATCAGCCGCTGTGTGGAAGAAAACACGAGCGTGATCATCGACGGTGTGCACCTGCTGCCTGGCTTCATCGACCTGTCCGCTTTCGACAAGAAGGCCATCATGGCGCCCCTCAGCCTCGTGGTCACCGAGCGCGAAGCCTACGAGGAGCGTTTCGACAAGCGCGCTTCGCAGGCACCGGTGCGGGGCGCACACAAATATCTGGATCATCTCGACCAAATCTTGACGATCCAAGACCATATCCTGCACTGCAGCGAAGAAGCGGATGTGCCCACCATCGATGTGACCGCCGTCGAGGATCCGACGAGTGCCGCAGTTACGCTGGTGGCAGAACGCCTGCAACAGGAGAAGGAGATCCGCTCCGCGATGCGGAGTAGCGGCAAGGACAAGAAGAAGCGCTAGAGAGCAACTCGTTGCTCCTCGCGGAGGGCCGTTCTATATTGAACCAGACCATGATCGCTTTTTTTGACCCAACCAACACCTGAGATCGCAGACAACTTCATGCTGGGGAAAAAAGACAACGGCAATGTCGCCGGAAATGGCCAGACTCTCAATACCATCATCGGACGTGGTACGGTCTTCGAAGGTGTAATGAAGGTCGACAACAGCGTCCGCATCGATGGCACCTTCAAGGGAGAGCTGACCTGCTCTGGTGCGCTGACAATCAGCCAGTCGGGTGAAGCCTACGCTCATCTCGAAGGGCGTGACATCTACATCAATGGCATCGTTCGCGGTACCGTCCGCGCCGAGAAGGTCCGGCTCGACAGTCAGGCCCGTTTTATCGGCGACGTTTACGCTACTGCCCTGTCGGTGTCGGAGGGGGCGATTTTCCACGGCAGTTGCTCGATGGAATCAGTGGCGAGCGAGATCGAAGACAGCAGCAAACGCGACGGTTCCGTCATCCCCATGGATGGCAAACTCAAGGAGATCGCCCCGGTGCTCGAATCGACGTCTGAGGAGGCCCGCGCAGCCAGCAGCTGAATAGCGGATCGGCGCAACCGACCCTCCACCGGAATATCCTGCACCCGCACCCAAAGCGGGGTCGTTCTCTTTATCTTTCTTCAAGTCCCAATAAAACAACAAGTTAAATCCTATGAGCGGCGCCAAATCGGCGGCGTGTCGACCATGGTATGTCCTTTGCGTTTCTCGGGTATGCGTTCTTCCGAACGTCCTCTCCGACCCGGGTAAAGATCATGCCGACACCGCGTCTCAATCATAACTCCCACCTGAAGAGTGTGCATCGATCGATGGCGGTGCACCAAGCGGATATGAGTCGGCAGATCGGTATGTTGTCCTCCGGCCTGCGTATCAACAGGCCCAGCGATGATCCCGCCAGTGTGGCCCTGGCAATGCAGGGAGCCAGCTCGGTCTTCAGCGACGTGGATCGACTCAGCATCAACTCCGAATTCAACGAGTTGCGCGCCGAGGTCGACCGTATTGCCAGCGCCACTGTGTACAATGGGCGCCAGCTGCTCACCGGTGGCAATAACCTGGAGGGCAGAACTCTGATCGTCGAGGAGAATGATGGCCTCAGTTTTCAGGTAGGCCCTTCCGAGACGAGCAACGACGTCAGCCGTGTCGGCATCCGCGACATGCGGGCGACGGGTCCCAATCTCGATCTCGGCAACCTGTCGATCGTCAGTCGAATCGATGCACAAAACTCTCTGATGACGCTGGCACACGCAATCGAGACGGTATCCGGGGAGCGCAATCGACTGGGTGCCTTCCAGAACCGCCTGCAATTGAGTATCTCCACGAGTGAGAACGTGATGCGGAGTCAAGAATCCGAGAGGTCGATGTGGCCCGGGCGGCATCGCAGCTGATCCACTCGCAGATTCTGTCACAGGCAGCCACGAGCATTGCCAGCCGTGCGGATACGGACATCGATCAGATTCTCACCTTGCTGCGTTGATGGCCGGTTACAAGTAGAGCAGGTAGAAGCGAAGATCCGGATAAACCCGCACCGCCGGTGCGGGGAGGCGCAGCCAGATCAGCTGTTGCTTGAAGTGCTCCCATAACCATCCCCCCGCAGGCAATTGACGCGCGTCGTAGTCGAGGGAGAGCAGGAACTCGGGGTGTGCCGACGGCAGGTCCGGATACTCTCGTTCCCGCCCGCGGCTCTTGACGTTGGCACCATGCATGCCCTTCGTCCCATAACCGACGGCGAATCCGAGCCAGTCGGGCCAGCTTGATTGTAAGCGCGCGGGGAGCATGGGTTCTACGGCCAGGGTGAGCCAGACCGTCATGCCCTCGTAATCGTCAATCGCATAGCGTGTGCTGGGCAAGTCGGCGGCGCGACGTCTGTCGTAGTTGCGATACTGCGATGAGGGCCAATAGCTCAATTTGAAACCCACAGCCTGGGTTCGTGGCCATAACGTATGCACAAGGGGAATCGAGGCTCCCGCCGTGTTGGCGAGGAAGTCGGGTATGGAGAAGCCCCAGTCGGCGTAGTAGGCGTCGCGCATCTCCACCTCGCAGAGCACCGCCCAGCTCACCGCCGCGCCAAGACCGGCAGCCGCATTTGCACCCAAACCACTCCAACGAAAGGCGTCCCCTACATTTCGCGACAGGAACATGCCACCGATAAAGTGACCCCCCTTGTCCAGATGCAGATAGGTGTCGCCGGACCAGTCACGGAGCCAGCGGATCGACTCCTGCTTCTCGCCCTGGTACCAGGCGCGATCGAAATAGGTGAACCCCGCCCAATGCACGACGGCACCGCCGGCTCCCACCGTGGCCAGTCGATCAAGGCGCACACCCTCTGGATCAGCGACAATGGCTGCATCCCCCCAGGCTGATACCGTCAGCAACAGGGAGAGCAGGAATGCCTGCAGCCAATGCCCCGATGTGGGTGTTACGGAACTTGTTGGCGCCACCGCACGTCTTGCCGGGGGAGGGCTCCGCATCTGATTGGCTTTCAACGGGATGGCTCCAGTTTGGAGCGAGTGTCACCGAACCATGTTAACTTAGAAGCCGCCCTGACTCTTCGAAACCCGCGACATGACGATACCACCTTTATCCCCTCTTGAATCTGCTGCTGCTGCTGACGATGCCGCGCCGCGCCGCCGTCGTCGCCGCACGGATGGCCCGATGGAGTCGCCGGGACCCGTACCGACTGTCCCAAGGGGGAACCAGACTGGGGACCCGTTGGGGGACCTCCAAGTTGGAGGTAGGTATGACGGTAGTCGTCGGGCGGGTGGTCTGCGCTCTCTGGCACCAAAGGCCTGGGGTCTGTCGCCGACGTTTCGAGTGTTTCTGTTCCTTGGTGGAATCCTCGGCGTCATGGCGTTCCTGCTATACAACGAATACGTCATCCAGCAGTTCCATGATCAGGAGCGCGTGCGGGCAAATCTCTACGCCAATCTCTACGGCCTGGCCATTTCTGAAGGACTGCCCTCGAAGATTTCAGAGCAAATCTTCGACAACATCATCCTCGATGAGAGAGAGGACATCATCCCCAATGAGAGGATCTCCTTCCCACTCATCGTCACCGACTACCGCGGCCGGATCAACAGCTGGTCAGGTCAAGGTCTTCCGGCCCAGGCCGACAGTGCAGCTACGGAAGAGGTGCTGACCATCGTGGGCGAGGTGATGGCAAATATGGACGCCGTCAACGAGCCGGTCTCCGCCTCATGGAGCGATCGGGCCAGTGTGCGTGTGTACCAGCAGGGCGAGGATCTTGTCCTCGTCGATCCCGACGGTTATGCCATCGCCTGGAGTGGCGCAGGCATGCCGGCAGGGACGGATACGACAGATCGCCTGATGGCTGAGTCGCAGATGCAGAGGCTGCGTGCCGCCGACATTCAACCCACCGTGTTCCACGTCTCCACCGACTCGCTGAATCACCTCGTGAGCTCCGGCGCAAACTATGCGATATCGAGAGGCGGCAAGGTCATCGCCTGGGGGGGACCTTCGCTGCCGACATTTGTCGAGATCGATCCTCCGAGTGTCGAGGCGCAGGCTCTGTACGATGGCATCGCTGCCACGACAGAACCCTTCGCCTTTCGTGTCCAGAACGAACAGCTCATTCACTACGGGGATACAGAGCTGATGAGCCGCATCTCGGTGGCGCCCTTCGTCACGATCGGCGTCTTGTTGCTGTTCGTCGTCATCGGCTGGGTCGGGTCACGCAACATCCGGCGTAGCGAGCAGCGGTCGATCTGGGTGGGTATGGCGAAGGAGACCGCCCACCAACTGGGCACACCACTCTCCTCTCTGTCCGGTTGGCTGGAGCTGATGACGGGCCGTGTGCGCGACCTGGTCACAGCCGACAAAGATGAGCGTGAGAGGGCGGCGTCGGCGGTAGATGATGTGGTGCGCGAAATGTCACAGGATATGGGCCGCTTGAACCAGATCGCCTCCCGCTTCAGCCAGATCGGTTCTGTGCCTGAATTGAAGCCGGCAGACGTGCGCGACGTCCTGCGAGAGACGGTTCGCTATTTCGAGGGTCGAGGACCGCAGTTCGGCCGCCACGACTTCGACCTCGAACTGGCGACGGTGCCCCTCGTGCCACTGAATGCCGAGTTGATGGGCTGGGTCTTCGAGAATCTGTTCAAAAATGCGATCGACGCCATGGTGCAACAGGAGGGCTGTATCCGGGTGACCACCAACTATGACGACGAGCGTCGCCGGGTGCGTATCGTCGTGGCGGACAATGGCCGGGGCATCGATGCGGAGAATCTCGCTCGCGTGTTCCAACCCGGTTTCAGCACCAAGAAGCGCGGCTGGGGTCTGGGCCTCGCCTTCGTCCGTCGCATCGTCGAAGAGTACCACGGCGGCTATATTTACATCCCCCGTTCCGAACCGGGCGCGGGTACGACGTTCGAGATCAGCCTGCCAGCTCGAACCGAGATCCTGAAAGAGACATAAAGAGTGACGGAATCGACCAACCATAAGATCCTGTGGGCAGATGACGAGATCGATCTGCTACGTTCCCATCACATGTATCTGAACGAGCGGGGTTACGACGTGACGCCTGTCAGTAATGGCGAGGATGCCCTGGCCCTGTTGCAGCAGGAACACTTCGACATCGTCCTGCTCGACGAGATGATGCCTGGTCTAGATGGATTGTCAACGTTGGAGCAGTTGAAAGAGCGCGACCCGAATGTGCCCGTTATCATGATTACAAAAAATGAAGAAGAGCGCCTCATGAACGAGGCTATTGGGCGGCGCATCGATGACTACCTGACAAAGCCGGTGAATCCGAGTCAGATCTTCATGGCTTGCAAGAAGATTCTTGATGCGAGGCAGATCCGGCAAAGTCAGGCGGGCCAGGCCTACGTGTCGAAGTCGAACCAGATCCGTGCCTGGCTCGCCGGTGACATGACCTGGCGCACGTGGATCGACGTGCACCGCCTGTTATCTGAATGGGATATCGAAATCAGTCGTATCGGTGACCGCGCTCTGCAGCAGATGATCGAGGACCAGCGCAAAGAATGTAATCACGAGTTCGGCCGTTTCGTCGAGCATAACTATCCCACGTGGATCGCCAGCGAGAAAGACTCGCCTCCGCTGTCGGTGGACGTTGTGCCCGAACGGGTCGCGCCCCTGCTGCAGCAGGGCAAACAGGTGTTCTTCATCGTCATCGACTGTCTGCGTCTGGACCATTGGATGATCCTCGAGCCGATGGTCTCCGAGTTCTTCAATGTGCGCCGCGACTACCACTACTCCATTCTACCCACGGCGACACCCTACTCGCGCAATGCCATTTTCTCCGGCCTGTTTCCACTGGAAATCTCCAAGAAGTACAAGGACCTCTGGTCGCACAGCGGCAAGGATGACGAGCACAGTCTCAACCGCCACGAGCACAAATTTCTCGATGACCAGATCGCCGATCTAGGCATTGAGTTGAAGGGCGATTCACGCTATGTGAAGGTCATCGACACCGCCGAAGGCCAGGCTCTGGCGCGGAAGGCGGATGGCATGGGTAATGTGCCACTCGTCGGGGTGGTGTACAATTTTCTCGACATGCTCGTTCACGGTCGCTCGCACTCCGAATTGCTCAAAGAGATCGCTCCGGACGAGAGTGGTTTTCGCTCTCTCGTGCTGTCGTGGTTTGAACACTCGTCGTTGTTCGAGCTACTCAAGCGCCTGTCGCGCACCGATGCGACGGTGGTGATCACCACCGACCATGGCGCCGTCCGTGGTGGCCGGGCGACGATGGTGCACGGGGATCGGCAGACCTCTACGAGTCTACGCTACAAACATGGCAAGAATCTTCGCGTCGACTCCAAGGACACCCTGTTGATCACCGAACCCGAAAAGTGGGGTCTGCCAAGCACGGGGCTAGGCTCAAACTATATCGTCGCCAAAGAAGACTTCTACTTCGTCTACCCGACAAATTTCAATGAATATCAGCGGCAGTACAAGGACAGCTTTCAGCACGGGGGTATCTCCTTGGAGGAGGTCGTACTGCCGGTGATCACGCTGGAGGCCAAATGACGGTCGCCGTTGAGCCCGTCTCTGCGGTGGGCGAGTTCCACCCGGCGAGCGCCAGCGACACTGCGCGTCTGGGGCTGCGCCTCGCCGCGGCACTGAAACCAGGGCATCTGGTCGCACTCAGTGGTGACCTTGGCGCCGGCAAGACGTGTCTGATACAGGGCATCGCCGAGGGACTTGGGGTGACGGATATCGTCAACAGCCCGACCTTTGTTCTGCTCAATCTCTACGCTGGCGAAGACGCCACGGGAGGGGAGTTGACGGTCTATCATTTCGATCTGTATCGCCTTGGTTCGGGCGAGGAACTCGAAGACATAGGGGGTATCGAGTTTTTCGCAGACCCCCACGGGGTGAGCCTGGTGGAGTGGGCGGACCGTATGCCTGAAGTATTACCGGAGAGTCGCTGGGAGGTCTGCCTCGAGCACGGTACGACGGCAGATGAACGCTTGATCCGCTGGCGGCATCTCGTCGCAAAAAAAGTCCATGGAAGGGAGATCGCGTGAGTGCAGCAGGGAGGGGCCGTCGTCTGACGGCATGTGTCCTGGCGACGCTGTGCCTGCAGCCAGCCATGACGTTGGCGCAGAGTACACCCGCCGCAAGTGCCGCTGGTGAGTTGGTCCGCCTCATCGATAGTCCCACAGCAGGACTGGTCGACAAGGGTCGTTTTGCCGTTGATTTGCGTCTGTTTCCCGAAGGTGGTCTCGTCGGTCAATTGCACGCCGGCATCATGCGGCGATTGACGATCGGCCTGTCTTTTGGTGGCGAAAGTGTCATCGGCAACGATCCCATCGACTGGTATCCACGGGTGGAGGCGGCGGCACGTTATCGGGTTCTGGAAGAGAGTGAGGCCTTTCCCGCTTTGGCCCTGGGCTACGAGACCCAGGGATATGGACCTCGGTTTGCACAACGGTATCAGGTCAAGTCGAAGGGGTTCTTCGTTGCGGCGAGCAAGAATTACATCTCCGGCTTCGGCCAGTTCGGGCTGCATGGCGGCATCAACTGGAGCCGAGAAAGCGAAGATGATGACGGCCCAAATGGCTGGGCCGGTGTCGATAAGCGGATCAATGAAGAACTGTCAGTGGTCGCCGAGTATGACTTCGCCATCAATGATAACGACGACGATTCCCTCGGTTCGGGCCGGGGGTATCTGAATGCCGGTGCCTACTGGTCTCCGGCTCAGGGCTTGGGTCTGGGTTTTCTGTTGAGGAACGTCCTTGAGAACGGAGACGAGTCAGGAGTTGTAGATCCGGACATGAGTCGTGAACTCTCGGTGCGCTATACGGAGATGTTTTAACTATGACAAAGTCCCTGGTAGTCCTCGTCCTGTTGGCGGCGGTACCTGCAGCCACCCAGGAGGAGCGTGCCATCGGCAACTTCGGCGGCCTCGGCGTGCGTGCCATGGGTATGGGCGGAGCCTATGCCGGCGTGGCGGACGATTTTACCGCCGTATTCTGGAACCCGGCAGGTCTGGCTCAGATGCAGCGGCGCGAGGTGTATGTCGCTTTTCTGCGCAATGCGAAAGAGAATTCAGCCACCGCTGGAAGTGGCACTGCCACGCAGACCTCGGCGATGGCGGATGTGAGCAACACACGCTTCGGCTCGCTGGGGTTTGTCTATCCATTTCCCGTCTACCGCGGGGCCTTTGTCCTGGCAGCAGGATTCAATCGTGTGAAGGACTTTGACTGGGGCCTGAACAGGACCGGTTTTGTCGACAGCCTTACCGTCAACGATTCGTTCCGGCACGAAGGTGACCTGTCGATTTCCTCCGTCGCCGCCGCCGTCGACGTCTCTCCTTCGGTGTCGCTGGGTGTGACGTTGAGTCTAATCTCGGGGATGGACGAGTCGACAACCCAGTACGAGTCCGTCGACACTGAGGACTATTTTGACCAGCGCCGTTTCCTCGACAAAGCGTCCTTCGAAGATGACTACGAGACGACCTGGACAGCAACGCTTGGTACGATGATGAGGTCACCCGGGGTCAACCCCAAGCTGCGTATCGGCGCGACGATCACCACGGGCCCGACACACAAGGTGGGTTTTACCTATCGTGCGCCGCCGGATACGGCTTTCTCCCTTGTCGAGTTCGACGATGGTCGTGTTGTCAGCGCACGGAGCCTCGATATCGACGGCAGCTACAAGATCGACCTGCCCCTGTCCTTCGCTGTCGGCGGCGCCTACAGACCAGTACCCCATCTCCTGCTCGCCGCCTCAATGCATGCCACGGAGTGGACGCAGACGGAGTATGCGGATGAGGACAACTTCCAGCTACGCACGGGCACCTCTTTTGAGGATCAATACGACGATATTCTGCGATATCATCTCGGTATCGAGTGGCAGGTGCCATGGTTGGCCCTCGATGTCCGGGGGGGATACTACACCGATCCACTGCCGTTCATCGGACCCCGTGACCCGAATCTCATCGTCGATCCAGAGACGAACCCG
>DPVW01000175.1:0-2708 GCA_003529325.1 Candidatus Latescibacterota bacterium
CACTAACCGTCGCCAGGGTCGTGTGCTTGAAAATGGACCGCTGTCAGTGGATCAAAGCTTGCCATCTCAATCACTCCATCGGGCCTGTTCGGGCGCTGGCGATGCGCCAGTTGCCGTCGTTGTCACAGGCGGCGTAGTACATACGGAAGCCGCCGTCATCGAGACGAATGAGGCTCATGTCTTCCGCGTGGATCGCGTCGATGCCCGGTTGTCCGTAGCCGGCACCTTCTAGCACACATCCGGCGCGTTCCCAGTACAGACCATCGTCGGACCAGGCGGTGAAGATGCGCGAACGGTAGCCGGCCAGGTCGGAGGCTATCGAGGCGGCGGCGAAATCGACGATCTGTTCACTTTCGCCGGCTTCAACGTCAGCGTGGCTGGGATGGCGCGGCACTTCCGCTCCGGCGGGTACGTCCTGCCAGGCCGAGTACAGCATCATCCAGGGCTGGCCTTTTCTCGTTGGCACGATGACATCCGCGGCGGTAATGCCGATATCCTCCTGTACCGAGTACCGATCCCTCATGCGGTAGCCTTCAAGATGGAAATCGAGACCGTCTTCCGTTACGGCGCTGATCACACTCTGCGAGATGCGTCGACCCCCTGCAGGACCGGCAGCATCGAATTCGGAAGCGAAGCAGAACAAACTGCCACTGCCATCGGGAAGCGTGACGAAGCTGGGGCCACCGACGCCGCCCTGAGTCGACAACCGGATGCCGGGCTCGACGTTCCACTGAATCAAGTCTGAGGAAACGGCGCTACAGATGACGGTGGCAAGATCGACGGGTCCCCTCGACTCGTAGTACATCCGCCAGCGACCATCATCGAGCGCCACCACCGTCGGTGCCAGAAGGCGACGGCTGCTGTGCAGGACTTGCGGGTCTGGGGCAACGCGAATGCCGGCGTCGGGGGCAAAGGTGAGGCCGTCTCTGGAGTAGGCGCTGAGGATGTAGCCCTGACAGGCGTCAAAGGGACGCGCCGGTCCGACACCGGTGTAGAACAGGCGGAAGCCTCCGTCAGGGTCTCTGACGATGCCGGGCGCCTGAACCTTCGAACGATCGAGGTCACGGGATCCGGTGATGCGGGCCCCCGGTTCCCTGGTCCATTGGACAGTATTTCGAGCGGTCATGTCAGAAGGCCACAACGGCCCGAACAGTTGCGTGTTGGATGTTCAATAATCAGCAAGGGCATCATTCACATCATCTGCTGCCACATCCAGCGCCGCCTTTGGCTGCAGCGCCCCGCTCATGGTCATATTCACCGCCTCGCCGAGAGCCAGAATAATGTGGCTGACCGCGGGATGGCCGGGCCAACTCAGCCCGATCCTGCCTTCGTTCTCCAGGACATGTTGATCGATGTAGGCGGGAAGCACGCCCTCTTCGTACGCCGCTGTATGGGTGGGTATACCGTGGGTCGTTGGATTGGCCCGGTTCCACACGGGATCTTCGACGTAGAGCGCTTTGACCACTTCCCAGGCCGCATCAGGCGCCTGCGTGTAGCCGGTGATCGAGATCATCACCATGTCCAGCAACGTACGGGGCGGGTTGTCTTCCACTCTTTCTGCAGGACCCGGTATGGGGGCCAAGCCCAGCTTCGACAGGTCGAAATCATATTCCTTCACCGTGTTCTCCCACCACGGTCCCTCCACAGACAGAGCCGCCTTGCCCGTCGCCCAATGCGCCGTGTTTTCCCCGAAGGCATAGGCAGGACTGGCGGCGGGGAAAAAACCCTGTTGCTTCAGATCCAGTAGAAACTCAAGCACTGCCACCCCCGCTGGGCCATTAAACGTTGCCCGTGACCAATCGTCATCGAGCGCTCTTCCCCCCGCCTTGTAGAGCAGTGCCAAGAAGCGATACGCGGCATCACCGTTGGCCCCGCAGGGTATCGTCAGGGCGTGAATCCCATCGGCCTTAAGTACCGGCCCCAGGGCCTTGAGTTCCTCCCAGGTGTGTGGCACAGCCAAATTGTGTGCTGCCAGAAGCTCTCTGTTGACGGCCATGACAAAGGGCAGCATCAATATCGGCAGGCCATAGTGCTTGCCATTGTAGGCCATCTCTTCCATCGCATTTGGCAGGAAGCGGTGCTTGACCTCTTGAAAATCACTGAATCTCTCCAGTGGATACAGCCCACCCAAATCGCCGAACTCCGCTGCGTGCTTTTGGTTCACAATGATGATATCGGGTCCGTCGCCAACAATCGTAGTGGTGATCAGACTCTCGCGCTGGGTGTCCCAGTCGCGGGGTTCCATCGACACCTGGATATCGCTGTGTGTGGCGTTGAAGCGCTCGATTGCGGTCGAAATCCAGTCCCCGGGGGTGGACGCCTCGCCGAAGCGCCAGAACAAGATTTCAACGGGCCCCGCCCCGTGATCTGTTCCCGAACGGCACGCTGGTACCAGGAGTAAAAGCGCAAGACCTGCCGCCAGTAACGGCTTCTTGTGCAAACTCACCCTCCCTATGTATCCATAGTGTCTTGCCCGCGCGCCGATCGGAGACAACGTAACACAATCGACGCAGGGCCATTGTCCCTGGAAAGAAGTCCGCTGGCGAGAGGCTGAATCAACCTCCAGTGGAGGGCTACTTTCGTGTGATCCTCACAGCAAACCTCGCTTCTCACTGCATGCGGCCCCCCGTGTGGAGGCCACCGACCGAGTGCGACTGGAGCGGCTCTGCCGATACGTCATGCGGCCCCCCTGGCCGCCGGCCGGCTGC
>DPVW01000175.1:3010-3152 GCA_003529325.1 Candidatus Latescibacterota bacterium
TGGCCGCCGGCCGGCTGCAGATCCTCGATCCCGAGCATGTCGTCTTCGACTTGAAGTCCGTCTGCTCAGACGGCACCCACCAGATCCTCCTGGAGCCGCCACCCCGACTCAACCTGGTCCGCTACCACGGCGTGTTGGCCCC
>DPVW01000238.1 GCA_003529325.1 Candidatus Latescibacterota bacterium
CGCCATCCGAACTCTTCGCCAGTTGCTCATAAGCACCTGGTTGGCGGTGTCGAGATCCTCGCCCAGGAACATCTTGGCGAAGGCGCTGACGATGGGCTGGTCGTTCTTGCGTGCCGTCCGCTCAAAGGCGTCGATCACACGGGCGGTACGATTGGCCTCCGCCTCGGCCATGCGCTGCGTGAGCGGTTTGTCGGTGACACCGATCAGCGTGCCATCCCCCGTGAAGCGGATGCCGTCCAGATGAATGCGGGCTTGATCACTGAAGTCGACGTCGAATTCGCACAGGGCAACCTGCTCCCAGTCGAACCCGGCCGGCGTCTGCAACCCCTCCAATGGAAGCGTCAGCTCCTTCCATTCCCCGGCCGTATCTGTGCCGGTCAGTTCGCCCGTTGCCTCGGCTCCAGCGCGATCGACGAGGCGGATCACCCAGGCATCAGGAGCCTCCGCATCCTGCACTTTGATCCACAGGCGAAGGTTCATCGCTGAGGACAGATTCCAGCTTTCGCCCCACAGACCGGCGACGAAACCGAAGCGTGGTGGCATGCCGGCCTGGCGCGGCGTGTAGAGAATGCTGAGATCGCCGTCGACGTGGTCGGCGTGATCCAGCTCAAAACCTGCCTGCTCAGCCAGTGCTGCGTCGACGTGCTGACCTGGTGCTGCCACACCGAAGAGTCGTACCTCTTCGTCCCAGAAATCGAGTGGTTTGTCGTCGGCGTGGCAGAGGGTCATGGCTGACAGTGTGAGGCCCACGACGAGGCCCTTCATCGTTCGATTCTGTGGAAGTCCATGTGCAGGAGTCTTGCCAGCTTCTGCAGCTTCGCAGCCTGGTGGCCGACACCAAGGGCGACATGGTGCGTGGGACCGGCTTCAGCCCAGCGATTCATCCACCGCGCTGCGTCGAATTCACCATCCTCTTCGTCTGCGAATCGGATCCGGGAATTCGTGTTCCCGATTCGTAAGCGCTCACCCCCGACCGACCAGCCTTCGTCGCAGAGCCAGACCAATCGCCCATCGTGCGTCTGCGTCAGCCCGAGAATCGTGATCGGCCCCTGGCGCACCTGAGCCTCCACCGATACGCCTCCACCTCGTTTGCCGTGGAACAGCTCGAGGCCCCTCAGGACGGGTTTGCCGTGAGCGATATCCATGTGAAAGGGACCGTCGTGACCCATGAGGATGATGCGATCCGTAAAGTCCATCGCATACAGTTCGGTGAAGCTCCCACCAGCGCCGAAGGCGTCCATCACCTTCATGGCCATGCAATTCTTCAGATCCCCCTCGCCGCTACAGGGGACCCCGCGGGCTGTCAGCAACGAACAACCGAGAATCAAGCTCGAACCGAGCCGCTCGAATTCGTTGTCCTCCCATCCTCGGTAGTAATAGGTCAGGCCCTGTAGATCGAATTCGGACACGACGCGATCCATCCCTGCCGCCACACGGCACGCCCACCGCATCTCTTCCTCCGTCGGCCGCTTCGCCAGAGGATCGACATCGTTGTCGTCGCTGATCTCAAAGAGGCTTTCGGTCGTTCTCAGAACGGCGTCGATCTCGTCATCTTCTACGGCGTCTACCCGTACCTGCACGTCCTCCATTTCCAGCACTTCGATATGCGTCCCGAAGAAGGCGGTATGCTGAGTGAAGTCGCTGTACATATCCATCATCCCCGGATAGGTATGGCCGAGGAAACCGATGCGACTGCGGTTCAGCGTCTGTTTGGCACGAACGGCAACGAGCCAGTCTTCGATTTCTCGCCACGCCGCGATGGCCGCCGGGTGCTGGTCGGTGACCTCGTTGGCCAGTGCACCTTCCGGTTGTTGGGACAGACCCAGAAGACCAGTGACCACGTGGAAGTCGACCTCGCAGCGGGCAAAGGCGTTGGAGATCTCGGGGATGCTGCATGCCTGGCAATTGGCCAGCCACTCGCCCGTCCCGGTTTTGGCGTACTCCAGCTGGGCGGTGGGCTGAAGATTCAAGACCAGAACGGGGCGTCCCACCTGCTGGACTGCAGGCAATACCTGGCTGCTCGTCGAGTAGGTTGTGACATAACAGACAACGAGATCCACACCCTCGGCTATGAATCGATCACCGGCGGCACGTGCCTTGGGTTGATCGTCGACCATGCCCACATCGACGATATCGACGCCCATACTGGACATCTTCTTGCCGACAAAGGCGCCGTATGACGTGAGTCGACTTTCGAGACCTTCGAATTGAGGCCAATAAGCGGCGAGGCCGATGCTGAAGAGTCCAACCTTGCACTGTGTCTCAGACACGAGCGTCACAGGGCGTCCGGGATCAAGGCGAGATTCTGAATGGCCGCAAGCCCCCACTGCGCGCTGCCATTGGTTGAAACCCAGGCAGCTTCGTCGACTGGATTCAGTGTCATCGGACCCTCGACGCGTTCGGTGCCGATCGTTCTTCGCCGACGCGAGTTGCCCTCGAATTCGCGCCACGCTCGTTTGGCGAGATCATCATCCGAATTCGTCCGCGCCGCATAGGCTGTCAGACGTGAGTGAGCGGACCTGAGGCTTACACCTCGAAGAGAGTGGCCAAAGGCGGCGATGTGCTCTTCGTCGGATGCATTGTAGAGGGTGCAGTACTGCAACCAGGCCTTCTTGAAAACTGGTACATCGATGAGCCGAATCAGTTCGGCGCAGACCTCGACCAGGCCGAACACGGCACTGAGATGTGATACACCCGCTCTGGGGTCCTGCTTCGGCAGCAGCTTTTTTGTCTCCGGATCGTAGCCGAAGTCGCCGGCGAAGAAACCCAGTTTCTCGCCGCCGATCGTCTTCATGGCCTCTTCCAGCCACTTGCGGTACTTCAGGTCACCGGTGCGCTCCCACTCGGTCAACCAGTTCGCCGCGGCGGATCCGAAGTCCGTGCCGATGCCGATTCGTGTCGCCGTCGGTGTGGCGCTCCTGCCCTTGAGCTTGCGGGTGGGAACCAGATTCGCCAGCTGCCTGTCTGCCTCGACGACCTCCCGAAGGACATCTCCCGTACGATCATCAGCGGTCAGGTAGTAGTGGAAGCGTCTGTATGCGGAGGTGCTGATGCGGAGTTGCTTGGCACTGCAGCCCCAGTGTTGCACGTTGTGACGTGTTCCCAAGCCAGCGAATTCACCCAGATGGTAGATGTCCACATCGCGCGTATGGCGGGTCATGGCTTCGGCCAGCCGAAACTCGTCGCGACGCCCGGTACGTAGGAAGGAGTACCACAACCACAGATCAGGTGACAGCTCTGAGTTGTCCCAGGCATACCCGCCCACGTCGTAGCGCCACACGTGGCGATCCCGATCATAGGTATGCATGACGTCGCCGTAGTTCCAGAAGCCATACCAATGACGTTGGTCTACCTGGTTGCGGTAGTACTGCACCGACCAGTCGAGTCGATCCTCCAACTCTTTCTTCTTCTCACTCGAGCGATCCGGCAAACTCCACAGACTGCCGAATACACCGGCCGCAAGAAAGTCTTCGGCTGTCGCCGTCAGCAACGGCGGATTCCGCATGGTCTCCGCCAAGGCGATGGTCGCCTCTCTCGATGGCGTCGAAGCGACGGCGTGGAGCGTGATGTCGCTGGTGCGAGCCACACCATAGGCGGAGCCAAATCCCGGTTCGTAATCCTCGTAGGTGATGGCGAGGCCGCCTTCGTACTGTTCCTCGTAGGTGTCCATGCCGAGGCCGTCGTGGTAGAAGCGGACATCCATGGCCGGCGCCTCCGGCGACCAGATCCAGATCGTCGCTTGGGCTACATCCGTGCTGGCGTTGCGGATATCGATCTGTGTTGGATGCAGTTGCCAGAAGTCCCGCATGCCGAACAGAACGCCACCCGATGCACCGCCGACATAGGCGACACCCGAAGACCGACCTCCCTGATCGACGTCGATCCAGCCGTGGCCGACCTTGGTCCGCTTGCGCAAGGTGAAGCCATTGGCCGATAACTGCGATAATGTGAAATCACCCCAGGTCGGGATCCACTGCACGCGGTCACGGACACGTCGCTCCCATTGTGCCAGCGGCGGGGTGGCGCGACCATCGATCTGGGCCTGTTTGACTTCGTCACCCGGGTCTCGCCGAAGACCGGTGATCCCACGAACCGCTTCCGCCCAGAGTCCTGAACCCTCGCCAACAAATCGCACGTGCCGGTTGTGCAACTCGTCGCTCTGCGGTACATCGAAGCGCAGACCCAGACCTTTGATGAAGTCTCGTTGATCGTCGCCGTCGTAGACAAAGGTGTGTGTGATGCTGGCAGACTCACCCTCGGCGAAAAAGTAGAGGCGCACGGTGAATGGCAACCATTGCCTGCCTGCCTCTGTCCGGTGTCGACCCTCGATCCTGACGACGGCGCGGATCGGACCGTCCTGCTCGACGACGACAGCTTCGGTCTCTCCTTGAAATGACTCCTGACTCGAGTTCTCCCCGGGTTCGTATTCCGCCTTGTCCTGGCGAAATCCGATGAGTCGGGCGTTTTCTGCGATGGCTTTGCCATCCCGCTCGATCGAGGTAAACAGATTTGCGCCCTTGATGGGAATCACGCAACGGATCTTTCCCGTATCTACCACGAGATAAGCACCACGATCGGTAACGCTGACGCTGCTGGCTGGCGCCGCCGGTTGTCCCTTGGCGACGAACAGGGTCTGCGACGCGTCCACGCCGGATGGGATCGCGTGGAAAGACCACTTGATGGAACCATCGGGCCAGTACGCTCCTGGCCACGTCTGCAACGGAATCGCATCCCCAACTTCATTCTTCATCGTCAGGGATTCGGTCTTGCCGAGTTCTCCCTCCGGCCACGGCAGCCCCCACACGGAACCCGTCTGCGCCGCAGGGGCAGAACCGTCCAGCCAGCTGATGGATCGTGAACCAGCCGGGGCGGTCTTGGCTGGTTCGCGGGTGTGCGGTCCTTGCGTGGTGGCCGTAGAGGCCAACGGCAGAGCCGTGGCAAAAGCACTCGTGATCAGAAAATCGCGTCGGTTCATGAGCTACGCATCGGAGGATGGGGGAGATATGGTGAACGCCGTCAGTCCACGGACTTCGCCAGCGCCCTTGAAGACGAGACTGGCCAGATAACCACCCACAAAACACGCGCTGATGCCAACCGGTCCAAACAACCAGGGATTCAAGCTTGTGTATTGCCAGACGAAAAACAGCACGACATTACCGACTACCCACCCCACCCACGCACCCGTAGCGTTGGCCCGTTTGGTGAAGTACCCCAGCGTGTAGATACCGAGCATGCTCCCCGCCGACAGATTGCTCAACTCGATGAACAAGTCCCACGCGGACTTTCGATCCAGGCTGGCGATCAGCAGCGCCGCCCCCGTCCCCAGCAAGCCGAGGATCAGACTCAGCTTATGTGCCAACCGGAAGGTGTCAGACTCTGACGTTTCCGGCTTGAAGCGTCGATAGAAATCGTGGATCAGGACCATGGCGCTGCTGTTGATGCTGGAGTCGAGGCTCGACATGGACGCGGCGAACAACGCGGCGATGATCACCCCGGTTAGACCGATGGGGATATTCTGCACGACGAAGTAGGGAAAGATGGCGTCGTTGCGGGTGGTGACGTGTAGCCAGTCGGGATGCACCCGGTATAAGAGGAAGAGCATGGTCCCGAGACCGAAAAACAGCACATTGAGCGGAATGGCGATGCCCAGCTGCGAGATGGCGGCTTTGCGAGCGTGGCGTTCGGTGGGCACGCTGTGCACGCGCTGGACATAGTTCTGGTCGCTGCACCAAACGGCTTGATGGAACAACATGGATACGAGCATCACCCAGATGGTGAGTTCCTCGAAAGACAGTCCCCAGTCGATCATGTGAAACTTGTGATACGCCTGGGCTGTATCCCACATCTCACCCACAGGCACCTGCAAATGATAGAACACGGCGCCAAAAGAGAGCATAACAGCGATGATCATCACGAGGCCCTGCAGAACGTCGGTCCAGATCACCGCCTCGATGCCACCCATGGTGGTGTAGAGTGTTGCCAATCCGCCCATGATCAGGATACAGATGAACTTGTCGATCCCGGTGAAAGCTTCCATGGCGATCGCCGGTAAGTACATGACCACCGAAATTCGCACGAAAACCTGCGAGACGGCAAAGAACGAGGCCCCGAGAAGGCGCAGACCGGGGGAAAATCGGCGTTCCAGATATTCATACGCCGTACTGATTCGCTCTCGACGCAGAATGGGGATGAAGATGAATAGAGAGATCGGCAGAATGAGACACTGCAGCGGGCCGACGATAAAGAACTTCCAGTTCTCGGCAAAGGCCTTGGCTGGCATAGCCATGAAGCTGATGGAACTGGCACCGGTGGCAAACATGGACATACCTACCGCGAGCCAGGCAACATTGCGACCGCCCTCGAAATAGGTCTCGGTGTTCTTGTTTCGCCGGGCGAAGAAGACACCCAGAACAACCATGAGGCCGAAGTAGAGTAGCAGAGCGATATAGTCCGCTATGTGCATGGTGCTGCTCGGACTGAAGAGCGCCCGATAGATCGGTGCACCCCCTTCGGCGGCCGGATTGCCAAACAGATACAGTCCATTTCTGTCGGTGAGCACCCGGTCGGCACTGACGCCATCGGGTAGATCGCCCCATCGGGCCCACGAATCGGTGAGGCGATGATAGGTGAAGATCTGTTGCCCCGTTGGTGAGGGACCGACAAAGAGCAAATGGGCATCACCGCTGTGGACGGCCGCCTCCGGTTGGAAGCCGGGTGGTGGCGAGGCGATCGCTTGCCAGCGCTGTTCTGTGTACTCCAGGGCAAAGGGCATGTCTGTTGCGCCGAAGGCAAAGAGGACGCCGTCGAGTTCGAGCAACTGGCAGTGGCCGACCGAGCCTGTCAGCGGGAGTGGTTGTATCTGGGTCCAGCCAGCCTCTGGTTGTTTTACATCGAGTTCGAAGATCAGCGCACCTGCAGCGGCAAAAAGTCTGCTGCCTCTCTGCGCATCTTCGATCAGCGCAACGCTCGGTGCCATCATCGGTTGCGGCAGGGACGCGAGGCGATGGATATTCCACCCTCTCTCTTCTTCCCCGAGTTGGAGAATCTCTGCCGAGGCGCCAGCCTCCGTCATTCCACCGACGATGAGCAGTTGTGATCCCCACACGATCGCCGCTGCCCCGGAAAGTCCAGACGGAAGTTCAGCCACCTGCTGCCAGGTATCGGCGCCTGCTGCCAGCACATACACATCGCGTGACATCATCGGCCCGGCGGCGGACATGGTGCGACCACCTGCGTATATAAGACGATCCCCGAGTTTACCGGCAGATCCGTCCTGCAGGGGCTCCGGTAGGGCGGGATGCGGCACGAAGTCGTCGAAGATTTCCACCCGCGGATTTGGCGCCGGCTGGAGGGACTCCTGCCCGTATGTGCCACCTGGGAGGATGAACACCTGGGAGACCACAACCATGGCGAGGACGAACCAACGGCCTCCACGAAATACTCCTCGTGTCATCATTACGCCCCTCATGGCCCGGCGTCGCGACGGCGGTCATCGTAGTTGATGGTCCTGCTCCAGATGGAGTCGGCTATGGTCTTTTCATAGCCAACGGGAATGGCGAGAAAATCGGGCATCCTGTCGGCATTCCGATCCTGGTGGGGATGGCCACCGCGCAGATACATCGAGTGCTTGCGCCCGCCACCGGGTCGATCAGCATCGAGCATGCGGAAACCGATATGAACCACATCCCAGTCTTCGAAGACGTGCCGGACACTTGTTTTGGGACTCGCCCCGAGGGTGTCCCACATGGCGGCTTTCCATTCGAAGGTATAACTCACATTTGTCGTGCCGTTGCCGGCCTCTTCGGGCTGGATCTGCCAATCGATCTCGTAGTACGGCTGTTCCATGATCCAGACGAATTCCATCATGTATGGATCGGTGTGTTGATCCATGAACCCCGCCCGACGATTGGGCAGCAGCAGTTGCCCCGCCGGCGGCACGGCGCGGGCATACAGCCGCTGCCCGTTGACGAGTTCCTCACGTTCGAACCCGTAGATGCTGCCTCCCGAATGGTCGGCATCCACCGTGATCTGCACGGAGTCGTCCTGCCACCACTTGAGGGGGTCGTCGTATTCCACCTTGAGCGTGTCGTCGCTGATGCGCATGAATACGTACCAGCAGTTGTCCGGTGGCGGGCTCCAGGCCACCTTCAAGGTGAAGTCGTAGTCGGCGGCATCGACGGCAAACATCTCGCGGTCGAAGAAGTCGCCTTGCTGCAGAACGAATTGTGGGTCGAACCAGTCCCAATCGTCGTCGTTGCCGTCGATCGTGATGAGAGCTGGATCTGGTACTTGTGGTAGCGGCCAGGTGACCCCTTCGTGCGCCATGCTGGTGCCATGCAGAAGCAGCCCGAGGGCGCAACCCACGCAGAACTGTTTGCTGACTCTCATCCTCGGTCGCTACCGGTCCGGGAGCGGATCCGCCGTCCGGTTCGCTTTGCTGTTCGGTGTCAGGTCGAACTTCGTTTCGTGACCGTGGAAGAAGCGATCGAACTCATCCACGATGAGCTCGAAGAACTCGTTCTTCTCATCACCGCGATGGGCGGAGGAGTGGGGCGTAACGAAGGCGTTGTGGAGCTGACGAATCTCGCTGTCCTCTGGAATGGGCTCGGGATCCCAGACCTCGAGACCGGCGGTGATGTCGTTTTTCTTCAGTCGCTCTATCAAAGCAGTCGAATCGACAACAGCCCCGCGCGAGACATTGACGAAGGCCGCACCCGGCTGAATCGAATCGATCTCCTTCTTGCCGATCATGCCACGGGTTGCAGGTGTGAGCGGTGCCAGGCAGACGATGACGTCGCATTGCGTCAGAACATTGTCGAGAGAGGTCTGAAGAAAGTCGAGAGCATCTGCCATCTCACGCGGCAGATACGGATCATGGACCCAGATGTCGACGTCAAAAGGGCGCAGGTAGCTGATCAGGCGACGACCCATATTGCCACAACCTATGAGGCCCACGCGCCGGCCCCTGAGCACGCCACGATACGGTTTGAGGTCTCGGTCTCGCGGTTCACCATTTAACACACGGCGAAACTGTGTGCCGATGTTGCGCAAGGAAATCAGGATCAGACCGAGGGCCCACTCCGCCACTGGGTAAGAGGACGCGTTGGTCGTGTCCACTGTTCGAATGTCGCGTGCCCATGCTGCATCGACGTCGATGCGAGCGGCAAAACGATCCCCCTCCAATTCGCCGATGATCCGCAGTTTTTTCGCGTGGTCGAGGATCGACGCATCGAATCTCGGGGCGCCGTGACAGAGAATCGCGCCATCATACGCGCCGATGCGTTGTGCCACATCGGCGGCGACCTGCTGATCCTGGTTGGCGCGAAGAATCCCCCCTCCGTCGCATTCGAACCAATCCCACGTGGCAAAAGACTCGAGTCGCCGGAGTTGCTCTTCATCGACGTACCGTTGTCTGACCGTGTCGCTGAATGCAAGCAGAATCTTTGGCTTGCTCAAGTGTTGATTCCAGTAGAGTCGGTTGAGAGGGCCAAGTCGATTTCATTCTGATAGGCGCAAACCTGACCGCTTTCCACGTCCGCCATCTTCACTGCCTCATTGGCCAGGGAGGACTCGAGAATCGCGTAGATCGCGGCGACGTCCTTCAGCCCTTCCTCCCCGTCTACTTCCAGGGCACGGCCTTGGAGCACCGCTTCACCCAGTTCGTGCAACTCCAGGGCGATGAGTTTGGCATCGGCATCGCGGGTTGACAGTCGCTGTGGAAACAAGTGCTCCGCCAACGGCTCCAGCTCAAAGCCGGTTGTTTCTTCGAGAATCTGCTCGTGACCGGTCTCGTCCCCAGCTCCTAGTCGCAGACTGACCTTGCCACCCCTTGTGCCGAAACTGGTCAAAGTGCCGCTCCTGCCGGCGATGAGTTGGCCACCACAGCTAGCCAAACCACCACGACCCATCATCCAGTTCACCATAACGCCGCTCTTCATCCTGAGCATGGCCATGGAACAATCCTCAGCCGTCGCCTGGATCTGCGTCTCATCGGTTTGGCGCACCGGGGCGGCCAGCCAGGCGGCACCATAGACCTCGTCGATGTCGCCCAACTGGTAACGAATGAGATCCGCCAGATGGATTCCCATATCCAGCAGCAGACCACCTCGCTCTTTCAGATGGCGCCAGGGCGTGATGTAGATGCCACTGCCACCGCCGAGGGAATGGTAGT